>CACYWI010000330.1 GCA_902778045.1 uncultured Eubacteriales bacterium | reverse complement strand
ATGAGGCAAGAAAAAGTAGTCCTGTTCCTCCAACAAATCGCGGACATAGCCTATCGGCTCGTTCCTGAACAGGGGATAGCCGGAGGCGAACATGGTCATGTCCTTCAGCGAGACCGTTGCCGTCATCCGGCTGACGGATTCCACCTGAAAATCATGGCCCTCGATTTTCAGCGTCGCCCCGATGGGAACGTACTCCTCCGCTTTCACGTCCTGTACGGTTTCGTATTCGCCGGATTCCGAAAGCCCGCGCAGCAGCACGCTGTTTCCCTGGTCGCACAGCTGCTTCAGGTAGTAGCGCCACTGGGACGCTGGGTCGAAGCCGGACATGGCGACGGGGTGCTCACCGCCGAATATCCGGGTGTATTCCGCATGGGGAAGCGCGCGCTGAACGCGGGCGGCGTCTTCTCCGTAGGTTTCATAGTGGTCGCCCACCTGTACCAGCACGATGCTGTCCGGGTGGAGGTGTTTCTGCTGATTGTACTCAGCCATCGCTGCCTGTACCTCCGGCGCGTCGTCCGGTTCAAGCTGCGGCCTGGCGGGCTCTTCCTCCCGATGAAGCTCCGGGTGTTCCGAAGCCTGTCGCTGAAAATCCTGAACGGTTTGCTCCAGGATGTATTCATGCAGTCCGTCCCGGAACTCAGGATAGTCACAGTAGGCGCGATACAGGTCGATGTCCTCCGTCTCCAATCCCGCGGCGATGCCCTCGATGATGCTGTCAACCTCCATGCGGAAGTTGCCCTCGTCCGGGCTGCCCAGGGCTTTGGGATAGTCCGGCGATTCTGTGACACGGTGCAGCAGGTTGTCCCGATGCTGCTCCAGCATATCGCTGACCCAGGCCTGCTCCGAGGGAGAGACGGCGGCGGTCTGCTGCTCGGTAGAAGCGGGCGAATACGCATCTGCTCCCTCTGCTGGTTCAGGTTCAATGGCAATCGGCTCTTCCAGATGATTCTGCATATAGCGATCCATCTCGGCAGCCGTCAGGAACCAGCCGTGGTCGATCAGCTCTCCCACGCGCCGGGCGGCTTGCTTCCAGTTCAGCTTCACAACGGCGCTTGGGGCTGTCGTAATCCGCCCAGCTGTCGTCCGCGCCGGAAAGCGCGTGAGAGCTGCCTCCGATGCCATAGGCTTCTTTCAGAAATGCGGCCCGCTCGTCCTGGGTGTGCGGTTCGGTGAAGTAGCGATAGGTGCGCTCTTTGGAGCCGGAGTAGCTTCCTCCTCTGGTGAGGAAAGCGTCGATTTCGTCCTGCGTGATAAAGGCATCCGGCATCGCGGGAATTGGGAAGTCGCCGGTGAACTCAATCGTGGGCCTGCGCAACGCCTGAACGTCGGCCTTGAGCCTGTCAAGGTTGTGCCAGCGCCGCCTGTCGCTCGGCGCGCTGTTTGCCCGGTCAATATCGTCCTCCAGCCTGGCGATCAGCATATCGCGGGAGGTGGGCTCGATCAGCATCCCCGCGATCTGGCCGCTTTCATCGGGATAGGTTCCTCTGTCCCATAGGGGACGGGCGTCCGGCATACCATCGCGGTAGGCGTCGCAAATGCGGTTGGCGATTTCCCGCCGTTCGATCTGATCCACAAAGCCCAATTCGTCATTGGACATGTACCGACCCAGAATCAACAGCTCCCGGATGCGGGCGGCGGCCTGCTCATAGGGGATAAGGGTCGCGTCCTGGGTGCGTGCTGTCGTGCCCTGGGCGATGCGGATACCCTCCGCGTTCCACCAAACGGCATACTGCTTGCCATCCAGCATGAAGCCTCTGCCGCCTGTCTTGTATTCCCGAATCAGAAAAGCCCTGTTCTCCTCCGCGGGAAAGTCCTTCTTGAAGTGCGCCACAATGCGGTAACGGCTGTTCTTATCATTGCCGCCCAGTGCCAGCGCCTGGTCTACGACCTCCTGGGGGAGCGAGAACATCGGCGTGGAGAACATGGAGATCTGCTGAGCGGGCTGCGAGGGCGTAAAAAAGGAGCTGCGCTCTTCGCGTAGCTCCCATCCTCTGTCGCCCAGCTCGAAGACCATTGAGTTTAAGCGTATACCACCGTTTCCCTCACGATCTCCTCCGCCTGGGCCTTTAGGCTGTTCATCCG
>CACYWI010000329.1 GCA_902778045.1 uncultured Eubacteriales bacterium | reverse complement strand
GTAATCGACAGAAGTGTTGCAAGAATCAACATGTATCAAATACTTGACACCATAAAAGTGGATACGGTCAATAAGAACGTTTGTGAAATCGTGAGTGAAATACTGACGCTTTGATATCAACAAATTCCAGTTTGTCGATCTTTCCCGCTCTACAAGAATAGGAGGCGCTCCCATGACCGAGAAGAAACAACCCATCTACGTCACCCTGGACGGTAACGAGGCGGCGGCCTACGTGGCCTATGCCTTTACGGAGATCGCGGCCATCTACCCGATCACGCCCTCAAGCCCCATGGCGGGCAAGACGGATGTGTGGTCGGCGAAGGGCAAGCAGAACCTGTTCGGCCAGCCGGTGCGGCTGGTGGAGATGCAGAGCGAGGCCGGCGCGGCGGCGGCGGTGCACGGCGCGCTGCAGACCGGCGCGCTGGCGACGAGCTTCACCTCCAGCCAGGGCCTTATGCTGATGATCCCGGTGCTGCACCGCATCGCGGGCGAGCGCCTGCCGGGCGTGCTGCACGTGGCGGCCCGCACGGTGGGGGCCCACGCGCTGTCCATCTTCGGCGACCACAGCGACGTGATGAGCTGCCGCAACACCGGCTTTGCCATGCTGTGCTCCGGCAGCGTGCAGGAGGTCATGGACCTGGCGGGCATCGCCCACCTGGCCGCGATCAGGGGGCGCGCGCCGTTCATGCACTTCTTCGACGGCTTCCGCACCAGCCACGAGATCGACAAGGTGCAGCAGGTGTCCTACGACGATTTGAAGGCGCTCATCGACACCGGCGCGCTGGACGCCTTCCGCGCCAGGGCGCTGAACCCGGAGCACCCGATGATCCGCGCCACCGTGCAGAACCCGGACATCTTCTTCCAGGTGCGCGAGGCCAGCAACGCCGATTACGCCGCGCTGCCGGACATCGTGGAGAATTACATGGCGAAGCTGGGCGAGGCCACGGGCCGGAGATATCACTGCTTCGACTACTACGGAAGCGCTTCGTGGCCGCGCTGCCGGGAACCGTGAAGGCCGTGGCCGTGCTGGACCGCACCAAGGAGATGGGCTCCGCCGGCGAGCCGCTGTACCAGGACGTCTGCACCGCGCTGCGGGGACGCTCTGACCTCGTCGTCGTGGGCGGGCGCTACGGCCTGTCCAGCAAGGACACCACCCCGGCGCAGATCGCCGCGGCCTTCGAGAACCTGAGGGCCGGGTGTCCGGTGAACAGCTTCACCGTCGGCATCACCGACGATGTGACCCACCTGTCCCTGGCGGACGTGCCGGTGGACGTGGGCGGCGCGGGCGTGGTCAGCTGCAAGTTCTGGGGCCTCGGCGGCGACGGCACCGTGGGCGCGAACAAGAACACGGTGGAGATCATCAATTCCCACACGCCGAAGTTCGCCCAGGCCTACTTCGAGTACGACGCGAAGAAGAGCTTCGGCGTCACCAAGAGCCACCTGCGCTTCGGCGACGCGCCGATCAAGGCCTCGTACTACGTGAAGTCCGCGGATTTCGTGGCCTGCCACAACCCCACCTACATCGAAAAGTACGACATCGCCGGGGAGGTCGTGCCCGGGGGCACGCTGCTGCTGAACTGTCCCTGGACGGGGGAGGAACTGGAGAGACACCTGCCTGCCGCCGCGAAGCGGGACATCGCGGGCAAGGGCCTGAAGTTCTATGTGATCGACGCGGTGAAGATTGCCGAGCGCCTGGGGCTGGGCAGCCACTTCAACATGGTGCTGCAGTCGGCGTTCTTCCACCTGATGCCCGTCATCCCGGTGGAGGACGCCGTGGCCTACATGAAGGACGCCGCGCGGAAGACCTATTTTGCCAAGGGCGAGGACGTGGTGAACAAGAACCTGGCCGCCATCGACGCGGGCGTGGAGGGCCTGGTGCAGGTGGCGGTGCCGGAGTGCTGGAAGGACGCCGAGGACGCGCCCGCCCCGGTGCGGGACGTGCCGGAGGTGGTCACGAAGCTGCTGGATCCCATCAACGCCCAGAAGGGCGACGACCTGCCCGTCTCCGCCTTCAAGGGCTACGAGGACGGCGTGATGGACATGGGTCTCACCGCCTTCGAGAAGCGGGGCATCGCCACCCGCGTGCCCGTGTGGGACGGGGCGAAGTGCATCCAGTGCAACCGCTGCAGCTACGTGTGCCCCCACGCGGTGATAAGGCCCTACCTGCTGAACGGGGACGAGAAGAGCGCCGCGCCCGCGGGCATGCAGATCGTGCCCGCCAAGGGCAAGGGGGCCGAGGGGCTGT
>CACYWI010000328.1 GCA_902778045.1 uncultured Eubacteriales bacterium | reverse complement strand
CATCCCCGTGGTGCTGCTGTGCGACACGAACCATGTGCTGTCCTCGGATTACAGCGAGATTCGGGTGATTGGGGCCGGCGCGGACGCAGTGGACATCGCGCTGATCAATCTGTGCCAGCGCGGGGATATCGTGGTCACACAGGACTACGGTGTAGCTGCTCTTGCCCTCGGGAAGGGTGCGAAGGCCATCCATCAGAGCGGACGATGGTATACGGATGAGAACATCGACGGCCTGCTGATGGAGCGCCACATGGCAAAGGTCGCCCGGCACAAGAGCAAGAACCACCTGAAGGGCCCGGCGAAGCGCACCGAAGAGGATGACCGGCGGTTTGAGGAGAGCTTCCGAAGGCTGCTCGAACAGGAGGATGGACGATGAAGCTTTGGTGCTTCGGGGATTCCAACACCTATGGCTACGACCCGTGCGGCTTCTTCGGCGGGCGGTATGCCGCGCCGTGGCCGGAGCTGCTGGCGGAGAAGACCGGCTTTCAGGTCATCAACGACGGGAAGAACGGGCGGATGATTCCCGAACGGGAATATGAAATCCTCCAGTTCCGCAGGGATGCGGAGCGGTACAGCGCGGACGCGCTCATCGTGGAAGGCGCGACGGCGGGGACGGCAGCGGCGCGGATGGAGGCATTTCTGAGCCGATGCAGCATGCCGTTGGTCCTGCTGATCAGCACGCCGCCCATGGTGTGCGGTGCGTGGGTGCCCGACGACGGGCTCGTGGAGGAATCGAAGGCACTGTCGCGGCAGTATGAAGCCCTGGCGGAACGGCTCGGCATCCAGTTTGCCGACGCGGGCGAATGGGATATTTCCCTTGCCTACGACGGGGTGCATTTCACGGAAGAGGGGCACGTGCGCTTTGCGGATGGACTGGCGTCCTGCCTGGAGGTGATTGTATGATCGATTATGACGCCCTGCGCGAGGCATTGAGGGATGAGTGTTTTGCCGCCTGCTTTGGCGGAGGCATCGGCCCGGCCATCATGGATGCACTCAGCGTGGAGGACATGAGCCCGGAGGAGCTCGTCCGGGCGGCGCGGATGTGGGGCATCGACATTCGCCGATTTGAAAGCTGAAACGGAGGGAAGGACATGAGCCGGATCAAGGAACTGCAGAAGCAGGTGCACAGGGTTCTGGAGAAGATGGAGGACGAGGACAAGCGGTTGAAGGCCGTTTCCCACCTGCACGGCGTCGCGCTGGCGGCGGCGGTGCTGGCGAAGAAACGCGGAGAGAACGCGGAGCTCGCGACGATGGCGGGTCTGCTTCATGACCTGTACGCCTACAGGAGCGGCAGCTACGACGACCACGCCCATCTCGGCGCGGATTACGCGCGGAAAATGCTGGAAAAGCTGGCGATCACGACGCCGGAGGAGACGGACGTCATCTGCGCCGCCATCCGGCATCACGACGGCAAGGCCGAAGTGGACGGCCCCATGGACGAGATCCTCAAGGACGCCGACGTGATCGACCACAGCCTCTCCGACCCGACGAAGGAGGTCAAGGCGCACGAGGTTGCGCGCTATGCGAAGCTGTGCGCGGAGCTGGGATTGGCGGACTGAAACAGAGAGGATGTTCTCGAAAAAACAGTTGTGACGGACAAGCCCTGATTCCGAAAGACGGAGGTTTTATCGAGATATAATAGCGGAGGTATGCCATGCAGCACGAATGCAAGATCACAGTCATCGACAAGAAATGCTTTGCGGATTATCAGGAGAAATATCTGGCCGATCCCAAGTCCGGCCCCTGTCCGTTCTTCAACGTGGGCGACGAGTTTATACTGAAGCGCACGCCGCAGCAGGACGATTTCTACCACCTGATGAACGGCAAATCGTCAGCCGGTACGTCTATACTGCCCTGCAGGGCGGCTCCATTATGAAGGGCTGGACAAACGACGACAGGATCATGATCGCCTGCTGTAACGATGGCACGCGGCCGGTCATTTTCAAGATCGAGCGCATCGACATCCCGGAGAATGACGAAGAAGCCGCATGGCTGGCAAAGCAGAATTTCAAGAATACCGCAGAGGACGCTTATACGGGCTGAGGAGGACTATAAGGACATGACGGGGACAATATCCTTGCAAACCCCGCGTCTCTTGCTACGTAGGCATGTGCTCGAGGACGCCGGGCTTCTATACCGGAACTTCGGGATGGACGTGGCGATGTATCACTATTCCGGCTGGAATCCCTATGCCACGCCGGAGCAGGCCCGGGAGACGGTGCAGCGGTTCATCGAAAGCTATGCCGGTCCGCGCTTCTACGGCTGGGCCATCGAGCGCGAGGGACGCATGATCGGCACCATCGGGGCTTATGACTACGACCAGGAGAGAAATCAGATCGAGGTCGGCTTCAGCATCGAGCGGGCCAGCTGGGGCAAGGGCTATGCCGCCGAGGCGCTGCGGGCCGTGCTGGAATACCTGACTGCCCAGGAAGGCATCGTCCGAGTGACCGCCTGGTGCGCGTCGGACAACATCGCCTCCAAACGGACCCTGGAGAAGGCCGGGATGCGGCTTTTGGGGATCGAAGCGGGCGGGCTTGAGGTCGATGGACAATGGTATGATAAACTTGATTATGCCTATAGCAACGTGGATGGCACGTTGCGACAAAAAGGACATGATTGCAGTGCCGTTGGATAGGCATTAGAGTGTGTTTCCAAAATACCTGAAGCGCATTTTCGGCGTCTTTGACTGCATCTC
>CACYWI010000327.1:1822-2507 GCA_902778045.1 uncultured Eubacteriales bacterium | reverse complement strand
GCCATTCTCAATCATGTGGTCCAGCATGTTTTTGATCATACCGTCGCCCATATAGAAGTACTCCCCGGCAGCGCCGCCCCAGCCGTGCATCAGGTAGATAATGTCGTAGCGGGTCGCATCGTCATGTTCGTCGTAGCCGTAGGGCAGATACACCCAGGCGGCCTTGTCCACGGGAGCATCGCCGCGAAGATAGTCCTCCGATTTGTAATCCACCCGCACGCGTCATGCCCGTCTGGGGGATCGTCATGGTCGTCGCTCCTTCCGCAAGTGATCCCGCGTTCAGCGCCAGCGCCGCGAGGATCAACGCAATCAGCTTCTTCATAGGTCGCTTCTCCTGAAATAATCATACTTGGTTTGTATATATTTTAACAGATGGTTGCAGGAATGTACAATGCGAATGTCGTATTCTACTATGCGTATGGCGTATGAAGGGAGGGGCGCGCGTGATCGACACCTATCTGCTGGAGCAGCTGACGGCGGTCCATGAATGCGGCACGCTGTCCGCCGCGTCGGAAAAACTGCACCTGACCCAGCCGACGCTGACCCGATCCATGCAAAAGCTGGAGGATATCATGGGCGTCAGGCTGTTCGAGCGCACGAAAAACCGCGTCCGCCTCAACGAAAACGGACGCCTGGCCGCGGAATGCGCGCGGCAGATACTGGCCCAGGAGCAGGACATGATCAG
>CACYWI010000327.1:0-1804 GCA_902778045.1 uncultured Eubacteriales bacterium | reverse complement strand
CTGGAGCTGACCCCGCTGCTCTCGTCCCTGTACCCGGACATGACCCTCGCCACCGAGCTGCGCACGGAGGAAGCGCTGCTCCAGGGCCTGGACCGGGGCATCTATCAGATGATCGTACTCAACCGCAGGCTGGAGGACGACGGCCTGGCCTGCCGTCCCTGTGGGTCGGAGCGGCTCCACTTCTCCGTCCCGCCGGAGCATCGCATCGCCGGCATGGAGGCGTGTTCCTTCCGGGACATGGACGGCGAGAGCTTCCTGATGGCCAGCGAGGTGGGCTATTGGGAGCGCATCGTCCGGGAGGCGATGCCCGGCGCCCGCTTCCTGCGGCAGGAGGGGATGGAAGCGCTGCAGGCGCTGATCCGCGCCTCGTCGCTGCCCTCCTTCGCCACGGACGTGACGCTGCGGCTGTACGGGCGCAATTCCGGGCGCGTCTATGTGCCCATCTCGGATGATGCCGCCGTGGAGCGCTTCTACTGCTACTGCAAAGGGGAGAGCGAGGCGCGCTTCAGGGCCTGGTTCCGGGCGCTTGAGAGGAAATACGCGGATTAGACGGGTCCGGCGGGACGCCGGGGAAAGGAAAGGCTATGTATTCTGAACAACTTGTGATGCGCACGCGGGATTGCGATCTGAACGGCCGGTGGAAGCCCTCGGCCATACTGGAGTGTATGCAGGAGGTGGCTATCGCCCATTGCGACGAGATCGGCCTGGGCCGCTCGGTGACCGACGCTCATGGCGTGGTGTGGGTGCTGTCGCGCCAGCACGTGGCCCTCTCCCGGCTGCCCAGGATCGGGGAGAGGTATACCCTGGAGACCTGCGCGATGCCGTTGAAGCACCTGTTCTTTCCCAGGACCCACGTGTTCCGGGACGCCGCGGGCGGGATCATCGGCACGGCCTGCGGGCTGTGGCTGCTGATGGACGTGAACACCCGCTCCGCAGTCCACGAGCCCTACATCGTGGAGCACATGCCGGTGGAGGACCCCGGCTGCGACGTGGGCATGCCCGGCATGGCCCGCCCGCTGAACGACGCGCCTGTCGTGGGCCAGGTCGTGCCCCGGTTTACCGAGTTCGACCTGAACGGCCACGTGAACAACGCCCGGTACATGGATTGGTGCTGGAACGCCCTGGGCTTCGACGGCCTGGCGAACCGGGAGATCGCCGGTTTCGACGTGAACTATGAGCGGGAGGTCCGCCGGGGCGAGACCATCGAAACCCGCCTGTGCGCCGAGGGGGACCGGGTGTCCTTCCACGGCACGGTCGACGGGCGGCGCTGCTTCAGCATCGGCATCACGCTGCGGGAAACGGATTACGTGTACAGGCCGTAAAGTCGGGATTTGTGGGGATACAAAGATGAAGAAATACGCGATGCCGATGTATTTGAAACGATCGCAATCACCTTGTGGCTGACAAAGGGCAATCTGTTCTATCTGTTCAATTTCAGCTACATTGGTCTGTCCATTTCGCTGGGCGTCTTCCTGTTTATCAAACAATTCAAGCATGCCAGACGCGTTGTTCAACTGCTTGTCGGCCTGTACATGCTTGTCTATCTCGGATTGATCTGCAACGAAAACATGCAGATTGAAGGATTCTGGTATTATCTGTTCACAGGCGTGTTTGAGGCGGCCACCATCCATTATGCTGTGGCCAAGATATTCGGACCGCTGATATTCGGACGCGGATGGTGCGGATATGCCTGTTGGACGGCAATGGTGCTGGATTTCCTGCCCTATAAGGTGCCAAAGCAGCCGCGGAGGCGATTGGGATGGATCAGGTATATCACCTTTACCGCCTCACTCATATTTGTCGC
>CACYWI010000326.1 GCA_902778045.1 uncultured Eubacteriales bacterium | reverse complement strand
CCCTTCAGCTTCACGATGAAGGTCCAGCGGCCGTAGGGCTGGATCGACTCGATCAGATTCAGGTTCACGATGTAGCTCTTGTGGGTGCGGAAGAAGATCTCGTCCGGCAGGCGCTCGTCCAGGTCGGCCATGCCGTCGCCCACCACATAGCGCGCGCCGTCCTTCATCAGCAGCACCGTGGCGCGGTTCTCCCGCATCACCATGGCGATGTCGACAATGTCGATGAAGCTGACGCCCTCGCGGTGCTTGAGCATCATGCGCCCGGCCACCGGCAGCTCCGCCGCGGGCCGCTCCTTCGGCGGCTGGGGCACGTCCAGCGCCTCGACGGCAGGGCCCCGCAGCCGCTCGCGAATGCGCTGCAGGGTCTGCAGGGCCCGCTCCACCCGGAAGGGCTTCACCAGGTAGTCGAAGGCGTACACCTCGAAGGCGTTGGCCATGTACTCCTCGTGGGCAGTGGCAAACACCAGCACGGTGCGCGGGTCCCGGTCCTGGATGGCGCGGGCGCACTCGATGCCGGTCATTTCAGGCATCTCTACGTCCATCAGCACCACGTCGGGGCGCAGCTCGTCGTACAGCTTCAAAAGCTGCGCGCCGTCCTGCGCCTCCCCCACCAGCTCATAGCCCTCGGCCTGCTGGGCCAGCTTGCGCATCACCAGCCGCATGCCCGCGTCGTCATCGGCGATCAGTATGCGAATATCGTTCATTGGATCCTCCCCTGATGATACAGCGACGGACAGCGCCGCGTCAGCAGCGCTGCCCTGTCGCTGTGGTCCTACGCCCTCCGGCGCTGAAGCGCCCGGGGCCTTCCCAGCACCTCGGCCATCACCACGGCCCTGCGCAGGGCCTGGGCGTCGATGCGCTCGGGCAGCACATCCGCCGTCCGGCTTTCGTCGATGGCGGCCATGCGGCGTGCCTGCTCGGTTCGGCTGACGCCCTCGGTGTGGGTGTGCGCCATGCTGCCGCCGACGCAGTCCTCGTCTTCCAGGCTGCTGGCGCCCTCGGCGTGGGTGTGCGCCATGCTGCCGCCGTGGCAGTCGTCGTCGTCCAGCATGGGGTTGCCCTCCGCGGGCACGGCCAGCGGCACGAACCGCAGGTTCTTCAGCTTCGCCTCCTGCGCGGCCTGAACGGCGGGCTTGGCCGTTTTGGCCTGCTTCGCCGCCTGCGCGGCCCGCGCGGCGTCGGCAACCTTGATCGCCTGCCCCAGCTTGGAGTTCTGCATGCCCTGGGCGAGGTTGGGGTTTTGGGCGGCCTGGCGGGCGCGGTTGCCCTTCTTGGTTCCGGTCAGCGAAACAAGCACGATGATCAGTATCAACGCGATGATTTCCACGACGCCGCCTCCCTTCATGTTGAGTGTGGAGTGAAGAGTTGGGGCGGCCGGGGAGCTTCCCGCCCCCGCGGCAGCCACTATTCCCAATTCCTAGAGTGCAGGTTTACTGGCGGTAAATCAAGGGGAATCAACGCAGAAATGCAGTCAAAGACGCCGAAAATGCGCTTCAGGTATTTTGGAAACACACTCTACTCCCTACTCCCTGATTCCTTACTTCTTATCCTTGTCCGCGGGAGCCGCGCCGTCGCCGGCGATGGCCGCGATGGCCTCGCGCATGCGGGTGTCGGAGATCACGTTCTGCATCTGGTAGTAGTCCATCACGCCCAGCTTGCCCTCCCGCAGGGCGGTGGCCATGGCCTTCGGCACCTCGGCCTCGGCCTCGACGACCTTGGCGCGCATCTCCTGCACGCTGGCCTTCATCTCCTGCTCGTGGGCGACAGCCATCGCGCGGCGCTCCTCGGCCTTGGCCTGGGCGATGCGGCGATCGGCCTCCGCCTGGTCCATCTGCAGCTGCGCGCCGACGTTGCGGCCGACGTCCACATCCGCGATGTCGATGGACAGAATCTCAAACGCGGTGCCGGCGTCCAGTCCCTTGTTCAGCACGGTGCGGCTGATCAGGTCCGGGTTCTCCAGCACGTCCTTGTGGCTCTCGGAGGAGCCGACAGTGGTGACGATGCCCTCGCCGACGCGGGCGATGATGGTCTCCTC
>CACYWI010000325.1 GCA_902778045.1 uncultured Eubacteriales bacterium | reverse complement strand
TGAGGAGCAGACCCTGTTCGAGATGAAGCTGCAGCTGACCCACGAGCAGCAGGCCCAGACCCAGGTGGTTACCAAGCTGGCCCCCCTGGCGGACCTGTACGTGTGCGACGCCTTCGCCGCGGCCCATCGCGACCAGCCCACGCTGTGCGGCTTCGAGCAGGTTCTGCCCAGCGCCATGGGCCGCCTGTTCGAGCGGGAGTACTGCGTGGTCTCCGAGCTGATGGAGAAGCCGGAGCATCCCTGCGTGTTCGTGCTGGGCGGATCCAAGATCAGCGACGCCTTCATGATGATGGAGACGGTGCTGTCCTCCGGCGCGGCGGATACCGTGCTGACCGGCGGCTTGGTGGGTGAGATCCTGCTGGCCGCGAAGGGCCTGGAGATCGGCAAGGGCACCCTGGACTTCATCCTCAAATCCGGCTACGGCGAATACATCGAAAAGGCCAAGGGCATCTATGAAAAGTACGCCGACCGGATCGTGCTGCCCGAGGACCTGGCTCAGGTGGTGGACGGCGTTCGCCAGGAGGCGACGGCCGGCGCCATCCCGGCGGACTTCAACGCCGTGGACATCGGTAGCAAGACCGCCGCGAAGTACCGAGAGTGCATACTGGCCGCGAAGACCGTGTTCGCCAACGGCCCCGTGGGCGTGTTCGAGGCCGAGCCCAGCGAGCTGGGCACCAAGGTGCTGTTCGAGGCCATGGCCGACACCGAGGGTTACACCGTGGTGGGCGGCGGCGACAGCGTGACCGCGGCCAAGAAGTACGGCGTCACCGACAGGCTGGGCTACATCTGCACCGGCGGCGGCGCGCTGATCCGCTTCCTGACCGGCGAGGAGCTGCCTGTGGTCAAGGCGCTGCGCTTCGCGGCGAAGAAGTTTTAGGGATTAGGGCGTGTTTCTAAATGCCTGAAGCGCATTTTCGGCGTCTTTTTACCGCCAGTAAACCTGCGGGAAATCGCCTTGAAATGCAGTCAAATCCACTCGAAACTGCATCTCCCGGCATTTAGAAACACACTCTAGGGAACAGGGGGAAGACCCCTCTCAGTCAGCGCTGCGCGCTGACAGCTCTCCCCCTCACGGGGGCGAGCCGAGGAGGACGGGCAGCCCTTGGCTCTCCCCCGTGAGGGGGAGAGCTGGCGCGCAGCGCCTGAGAGGGGGTTCCCCCCTGTTCCTCATATTCCTGTCCAAGCACATGAGATAACGAGGGATGCCTATGAAACTTGAATTTGGCTTCGGCACCGGCGTGCAGAGCGTGGAGGTGCCGGAGAAGAACCTGATGGGCGTGCTGATGAGCAACGACGTGCCCCGGGGCCTGATGAACGAGGAGGAGGTGGCGCGCGCGCTGCGCGAGCCCATCGGTTCGCCCCGGCTGAAGGACATCGTGAAGCCCGGCGAGAAGATCGTGGTGGTCACCAGCGATATCACCAGGCCCTGCCCCACGTATCGCATCATGCCGCCGTTGCTGGACGAGCTGTACGCCGCGGGCTGCAGGCCGGAGGACATCACCCTGGTGTTCGCCCTGGGCAGCCACCGCGAGCATACCCCCGAGGAGATGGCGCACCTGGCGGGCGAGCGGGCCTATGCTGAGATCCGATGCATGGACAGCACCCCGAACGACTGCGTGCACGTGGGCGACACCGACTGCGGCACCCCGGTGGACATCACCCGCGTGGTGGCCGAGGCGGACCGCCGCATCTGCCTGGGCAACATCGAATACCACTACTTCGCCGGCTATTCCGGCGGTGCGAAGGCCATCATGCCCGGCGTGTCCACCCCGGCGGCCATACAGTGCAACCACAGCATGATGGTGCGCGAGGAGGCCTGCGCCGGCAACCTGGAGGGCAATCCCCTGCGCCAGGACATCGAGCAGGCCGCCGCCATGGTGGGCGTGGACTTCATCGTGAACGTGGTGCTGGACGAGCACAAGCAGATCGTGCGCGCCGTGGCCGGCGACCTGGTGAAGGCCCACCGCGAGGGCTGCAAATTCCTGGACAGCATGTACCTGAAGCGGCTGGACAGCCGGGCCGACATCGTGATCGTTTCCCAGGGCGGCGCGCCCAAGGATCTGAACCTGTACCAGACCCAGAAGGCCCTGGACAACGCCAAGCACGCCGTGAAGAAGGGCGGCACGATCATACTGATCGGCAGCTGCAAGGAGGGCCTGGGCAGCAAGGTGTTCGAGGAATGGCTGCTGTCCGCGCCGACGGCCCACAGCATGATCGAGCGCATCGGGCGCCAGTTCCAGCTGGGCGGCCACAAGGCCGCGGCCATCGCCATGGTGCTGGAGAACGCCGAGATCTACCTGGTCAGCGACATGGACGACGCCTTTGTGGAGCGGATCTTCCTGAAGCCCGCCCACAGCGCCCAGGAGGCCCTGGACAAGGCCTTCGAACGCCTCGGCCCCGACGCCACCGTGCTGGCCATGCCCTACGGCGGCTCGACGCTGCCGAGGG
>CACYWI010000324.1 GCA_902778045.1 uncultured Eubacteriales bacterium | reverse complement strand
GATGTATATGGCTGGGCAGGCGTCCCAGCAAACCACACGGTGACGCCTGCCCAAGTTGGGTGCTTGAGTTTTGAGCTCAGGCCTGTGCCGCACCCATATTATCGAAGTCGCGCATTACGCGCCCGCGGTGTTGCGTTCGTCGACGACGTCGTAGCCCACCCACACGTTCAGGACCCTGTCGTCGAAGTGGAAGTGGACCAGCGCGCGCTGGCGGCGATCGATCTTCACGATATCGCTGCCAAAGCCGCCGTACAGCCCGCCGATGGGCTTCAGCCAGCCGTTGTCGCGCCACACCTTCATGATGCCGATGGCGCCGCCGTTGCGGTACAGCAGCTCCGCGAACGCCCGGTCCGAGCCGGACAGCTGCCACCCGCCCTGCTTCGTGCCCAGCACGCGGTACACGCCGTCGAAGCCCGCCAGGCGCTCCGGCGTTTCGATGGCACGCTCTGAATACAGGAACATATAGCCCGGCAGGAAGTCGTGCAGCTCCTCGAGGGCCTTGCCCCCGACCCACTTGCGCTGCACGATGCGCGGCACGACGATCTCGCAGCCGTACACGCCCTTCACCAGCGACACGAGCTTGCCCCGCTTGTTTGGATTGTAGAACAGGCAGTAATCGTACATACCGGTCCTCCCGTTTATTCGACGGCCGAGACCATCTCGTAGCCCAGCCGCATGCTGACCTTCTTGCCCTGCAGGTCCACCCGGACCTCCACGGTCCTGGCCTTCCGGTTCACCCGGACGATGGAGCCCTCGTAGTCCTTCAGGAAGCCGCCGAGGATCCTGATCCGCTTGTTCACGTCAAAACAGGCCTGGGAGATGCCGATGTTGCCGCCCGCCTCGAACAGCAGCCGCGCGAACCGGTCGTCGTAGTCCCGCAGCCGCCAGCCGCCGTCCGTGTAGCGCAGCAGCTTCAGCACGCTGTCGGTATGGGAAAAGGCCGGCAGCGCGGTCTCGAGGTCACGGACCCGCTCCGCGGCCAGCTCGAAGAACACATAGCCCGGCAGCAGCGTCACCCGCTCCTCGATGGCGGTGTCCCTGACCCGCCGGTAGCGGCTGCGCGTCGGAACCAGGGCTTTGCCGTCGGGAAACGCCCGTTCAAACTGTCGCGCGACGTCCTGCTCCTTCCCGCTCTTGCAGAAAAAGCAGCCGCGCCACGCCGTATTCCCCTCGCCCATCGCATTCCCCTCCGAACGCCCGCGTCAATATGGCGGAAGGCATAGCTTCGCCCTCCGGCAAGGCCTTCGCGCCCTGAACGCAAAGCCCCTCCGATGGTCCTGGATATGTCCTGCAGGTTCCCGCGCCGGGACGTTCTCCTCATCCGTGTCCCCTGCATTACTGTGGCCTCCCCGGCCCCGCGGGCCCCGGTGGCGCGCAATGTAGACTTTGGAATCCACTGCCACCTGGCCCGAAACAATGCGGTATCCGCCAAAAGCGTCGTGCTTAATAAGGCGTATACGACCCTTTTTATAGATACCCATTGTTACATGTGATTATATCATATCTGGATTCCAAAGTCTACATTAAAATCCGCCGCGGGCGTAAAATTCTTATGTGTGGCAATCATTGGTTTTAACAGACCCCGCAGGTTTACTGGCGGTAAATCAAGGGGAATCAACGCAGAAATGCAGTCAAAGACGCCGAAAATGCGCTTCAGGTATTTTGGAAACACACTCTAGTCCCGGGCCCACTTCAGGAAGGTGGAATGGGCGATGCACAGCCGCCTGGAGGCCTCCCGCGCGCTGATACTGCCCTCCGCCAGTGCCGCACATACTCGCCCAGCTCCGCCGGTCGCTGCTTCAGCGGCGGCCCGAAGCGCTGTCCCCGGGCCTTGGCCGCGGCGATGCCCTCGGCCTGCCGCTGCCGGATGAAGGAGCGCTCCTGCTCGGCCACATAGCTGAGCAGCTGCAGCACGATATCCGCGATCAGCGTGCCCGTCAGGTCGCGCCCCTGCCGGGTGTCCAGCAGCGGCATGTCCAGCACCACGATGTCGGCCCGCTTTTCCTTGGTGATGAAGCGCCACTGCTCCAGGATGTCCTCGTAATTGCGCCCCAGCCGGTCGATGGACTTCACCACCAGCACGTCCCCCTCGGCCAGCCGCTTCAGCATGGCCTGGTACCGCGGCCGGTTGAAATCCTTCCCGGACAGCTTGTCGATGTACATTTCGTGCACGCCGAACGCCTCCATGGCGTCGATCTGCCGCGCCTCGTTCTGATCCCGGGTGGAAACCCGCACATATCCATAGATCCTGCCGGCTTCCGCCGACTTCGGCTCATGTTTTTTCTTCATAAGAATAACGCCTCCTTGTAGATTCCCATTCAATCTACAACAGAAAGCGCCCATAAAATCCGATGTTTTGTTATCAAGCTGCAAAGCGTGTGAAACGGTTGAACAGGGCGGCATCCACCCCC
>CACYWI010000323.1 GCA_902778045.1 uncultured Eubacteriales bacterium | reverse complement strand
TGCAGCCGGTGGCTTGCACGATCCTGTCCACGTTCTTGAGACTCACGCCCGCGCCGGGCATGATGGTGATTTCGCCCTGGGCGAAGTCGATCATCTCCCGGATCACGTCGGTGCCGTAGTTCACGTCCGGGGCCAGGCCGCTGGTGAGCACCCGGTCCACGCCGAGCTCGATCAGCTGGCCGAGCAGCTTTTTCCAATCCGCGCACACGTCGATGGCGCGGTGGAACACCTTGGTTTTGTCTCCGGCCAGGCGCGCCATTTCCCTCGTGCGCTGCGCGTCCAGCGTGCCGTCCTCACGCAAAAAGCCGAACACCAGGCCGTCCGCGCCGTTTTCAAGCAGGGCCTCGGCGTCTGCAAGGGCGGTGGCGTATTCCGCGTCGGTATAGCAGAAGCCGGCCTGGCGCGGGCGCACCATGGCCATGACTGGCAGATGGGACAGCTTTTTCGCGGTGACCAGCTCGCCGATGGAGGGCGTGAGGCCGCCGAACATCAGGCTGGAATTCAATTCGACCCGGTCCGCGCCGCCGCGCTCGGCCTCCAGCACATCGTCCACGCTGCCGCAGCAGACCTCCAAAAGGTATCGCTTCATGGGGCTGCCCCCTTCTCTTACATGCGTTTTTCAGACACGAAAACGTGTGCACAACCATTATGATTATAGCACGGAAGGGTTGACAATGCAATAATTATTTTCCGAATGGAAGAAAATACGGGCCCCGAGGGAGCTTTTTCTCCCCCGGAGCCCGCATGGCGTTACAGGATGCCTCGCTTCGCCCGGAATGACAGCGAAGTGGGCCTGTCACCCTGAACGACGCGAAGGATCTCGGCCTGTGATCCTACGGCCTGCGCCACAGCTCGTCCCAGTATTCCGCGATGGTGCGGTCGCTGGAGAACTTGCCCGCGCCGGCGATGTTGTGCAGGCACATCTTCGCGAAGGCGACCTTGTCCCCGGTGGCGCGGATGGCCCGCAGCTTGGCCTCCTTGTAGGAGGCGTAGTCCTTCAGCAGGAAGTAGTGGTCCGGCTGGTGCCAGCTCGCGCCCTCCAGCAGGGCCTTCTTCAGCTCCACCAGCTCGCCCTCCTCCATGGGGGCGTCGGCGGGCTCGAAGCTGCCGTCGCCCAGGGCGTCGATGGCCCGCTTCAGGTTCGGGTCGGCCTCGTAGATCGCCACAGGGTCGTAATCGGCCTTGATGGCGTTCAGCTCGTCCACCGTGGCGCCGAACACGAAGTTGTTCTCCTCGCCGGCCTGCTCCACGCCGGTGCCGCTGGCCTCGGTGCCCGCGGGGGAGATCTGCTCGGAGATGTCCGCCGCCGGGATGATGTGCTCGGCGTAGGAGCAGTTGTAGTTCTGCACAAACACCACCCGCAGTTTATCGTTCACGTCCTCGTCGGCGTTGACCATGGCCGCGATGTGGTTGATGAAGCGGATGATGGCCTTGGCCCGGCGATAGCCGGGGGCGCTCTTCGCGCCGAAGATGAACGCGGTGGCCGGGAAGTCGGTCAGCGTGCCCGCCTTCAGCTCATAGTAGATGTCCAGTATCGACAGCGCGTTCAGCAGCTGGCGCTTGTACTCGTGCAGCCGCTTCACCTGCACGTCGAACACGAAGTGGGGCGGGATCTCCACGCCCTCGCGCTCCAGGATCAGCTGGGCCAGCTGGCGCTTCTTTTCGGCCTTGACCTCGATGAAGCGCTTCGCCAGGTCGTCGTCGATCATGGGCTTCAGGGCCTCCAGCGCGTACAGGTCCGTCAGGAATCCGTCCGTGCCCATGGCGTCAAAGAGCAGGGCCGTCAGCTCCGGGTTGCACAGGCCCAGCCAGCGCCGCTGGGTGATGCCGTTGGTCTTGTTGTTAAAGCGCTCCGGGTACAGCGCGTACCACTCCTTGAACACGTCGTCCTTCAGGATCTGGCTGTGGATGGCGGCCACGCCGTTGGTGTAGCTGGAGCCGTACACGGCCAGGTTCGCCATGTGCACCCGCTTGCCCTCGTCGATGATGGCGTAGGACGCGGGGTCCGCCACCTTCGCCTTCTTCAGGTCGCGGTTCAGCCGGGCCTGGATCCTGCGGATGACGGCCACCAGCTCCGGCGACAGCTCGTTCATCAGCTTCAGGTCCCAGCACTCCAACGCCTCGCGCATCACGGTGTGGTTGGTGTAGCGGAAGGTCCTCCGGGCGACGGAGAAGGCGGTATTGAAGTCGTAGCCCTCGTTCATCATCAGCCGGATCAGCTCCGGGATGGCCATCGTGGGATGGGTGTCGTTCAGCTGGACGGCGTGGAACTCGGCAAAGCGCGCAAGGTCCTCGCCGTGGCGCTGGCGATAGGCGTTCAGCATGTCCTGTAGCGAGGCGCTGACCAGCACATACTGTTGCCTGAGGCGCATCAGCTTGCCGGCCTTCTTCGTGTCGTTGGGGTACAGCACCTTGGTGATGTCCTCGGCGGCGTTCTTGTCCCTGCAGGCGGCGGCGTAGTCCTGGGCGTTAAAGGCGTCGAAGTCAAATTCGTTTACGCTTTCGCACTGCCACAGGCGCAGCGTGCCGATGCTCCTGCGCTCGTAGCCGATGATGGGCATGTCGTAGGGCACGGCCCACACGTCCAGGCCCTTCATGTGCACCAGCTGGGCAAGGTCGTCCCGGCGCACGCTCCAGGGATCGCCGAACATGGTCCAGTCGTCCGGGTCCTCGCACTGGGCGCCGTTATCGTCAAAGCTCTGCCTGAACAGGCCGTATTTGTAGCGCAGGCCATAGCCGTCCAGCGGGATGTCGTGGGTAGCGGCGCTGTCCAGGAAGCAGGCGGCCAGGCGGCCCAGCCCGCCGTTGCCCAGCGCGGCGTCCTCGATGTCCTCCAGGTCGGCCAGGTCGAT
>CACYWI010000322.1 GCA_902778045.1 uncultured Eubacteriales bacterium | reverse complement strand
TGCCCGGAGCTGAAGCTGCCCCGGAAGGCGGCCTTTCCCTTCGTGGGGGATTGCGTGGCGGACTACGCGCTCGATCGCGACCTGCCGGCGCTGGGCATGTGCGAGACGATCACCAAGCGCTATTACGTGTACAAGGTGACGGAGGACGTGTGCCTGTGCGAGGCCCCGATGGGCGCGCCGGTGGCGGCCTGCTGCATGGACTGGCTGATCGCCCACGGCGTGGAGGAGATCGTGTCCGCCGGCTCCTGCGGCGTGCTGGTGGACCTGCCGGAGAACGCCATCGTGCTGCCCGCGCGGGCCCTGCGGGACGAGGGCACCTCATACCACTACCTGCCGCCCGCGCGCTGGGTCGAGCTGGACGCGGAGATGCAGGCGCGTATCGCCCGGACGCTGGACGCGTCGGGACTTCCCCATCTGAAGCTGGACACCTGGACCACCGACGCCATCGGCCGGGAGACCGTCGGTAAGATCGAGCGCTATCGCGCCGAGGGCTGCGGCGTTGTGGAGATGGAGTGCGCGGCGCTGGCGGCGGTGGCCCGCTTCCGCGGCGTGCGGTTCGGCCAGTTCCTGTTTACCGCGGACAGCCTGGCGAACGCGGAAGCCTACGACACGCGGGACTGGGGCCGGGCTTCGCTGCTGCCGGCGCTGAAGCTGTGCCTGATGGCGCTGGGGGTCGAGCCGTGAGGATCGTCGATTACTTCGGGTTGGACGAAAGCGAACGGGCCCGCGTCCGCAGGCGGCTGGGAGAATCGGAATGGCGGGCGGGCGCGTTCCTGAAAAGGCAGCTGGAGGCGGGGACGTTCCATCGGCGCTACGGCGCAGGGTCGCGCCTGCTGTTGGGCATGGAGGGGGAGAGCCTGGCCGCATTCTGCACCCTGGCCGGGAAGGACGACGTAGAGAACACACCCCTGACGCCCTGGATCGGCTTCGTGTACACCTATCCGGAATACCGCGGCGAAAGGCGCTCCGGCAGGCTGATCGAGCGCGCCTGCGCCCTGGCACGGGCGGACGGCTTCGAGCGCGTGTACCTGTCCAGCAACGAGGTCGGGCTGTATGAGAAGTACGGCTTTACGTACCTGACCCGGATGAAGGACGCCTGGGGCGAGGACACCGGGGTGTACTGCCGCCGGCTCGAGGCGTGAAAATGAAAGCAGAAGATCCTGTGCTTTGCACAGGATCTTCGTTTATGATGAAGGGAACCGGATTGCCTGTCTCCTATTGCCGATTGACTAAACCTATCCCTTTTCTCCGCCCATCTTCTCCTGCTTGACCTTTTTGTCGATCACGTGCCTGCGGGCCAGTTCATTGTGGATGTCCTCCAGGCTGATGCCCATCTGGATCATCAGTACCATCACGTGATAGGTGAGATCCGCGATCTCATAGATCGTCTCGGCCTTGTCGTCGGCCTTGCCGGCGATGATGACCTCGGTGGATTCCTCGCCGATCTTTTTCAGGATCTTGTCGATGCCCTTTTCAAACAGATAGGTGGTGTAGCTGCCTTCCTTCTTCTTCAAACACCGGGTTGGTGAAGCAGGAGTCCGTGCCCAGGTGACAGGCGGGGCCGTCCTTGTTGACCAGCACCACCAGCGCGTCCCTGTCGCAATCGGCAGTGATGGACACGATGTGCTGATAGTTGCCGCTGGTCTCGCCCTTCAGCCACAGCTGCCGGCGGGAGCGGCTGTAGAAGCAGGTCAACTCCTTTTCCATGGAGATCCGCAGGCTCTCCTTATTCATGTAGGCCAGGGTCAACACGTCCTTCGTGGTCGCGTCCACCACGATGGCGGGGATCAGGCCCTTTTCGTCGAATTTCAGGGTGGAGATATCGAAATCGATCACGGATGTTGTCCTCCTTATCGTTTACATACGTCGCTTCCAAAGATCCTTCGCTGCGCTCAGGATGACAGGCTCCGTGTTTTTCTGTCGTCCTGAGCGGAGCAAAGGATCTTCGCCATGCGCTACCCGCGTTCGGTGATCCTGACATTGATGCCCTCGCGGCGCAGCTCCCGCTTCAAATCGGAGATCTGTACCTCGCCGAAGTGGAAGATCGAGGCGGCCAGCCCCGCGTCCACCTTCGGCAGGGCCCTGAACAGCTCCACGAAGTGGCATATGTTGCCCGCGCCGCCGCTGGCGATCACCGGCACGCTTACGGCCTCGCACACGGCGTTCAGCATCTCCAGGTCGAAGCCGCCCTTCACGCCGTCGGTGTCGATGCTGTTCAGCACCACCTCGCCCGCGCCGTTCTCCACGCAGCGGGCGATCCAGCCGACGGCCTCCATGCCGGTGTCCTCGCGGCCGCCCTTGGCGAACACGCGGAATTCGCCGTCCACGCGCTTGACGTCCGCGGAGATCACCACGCACTGGCTGCCGTAGCGCTCCGCCGCGGCGGGGATCAGCTCCGGATTGCGTATCGCACCGGAGTTCACGGACACCTTGTCCGCGCCGCACTTCAGCACGCGGTCGAAGTCGGCCACCGTGTTGATGCCGCCGCCCACGGTCAGCGGTATGAACACCCGCTCGGCCACCTGGCGCAGTATGTCGGTGAACAGCGCCCTGCCCTCGGCGGAGGCGGTGATGTCGTAGAACACCAGCTCGTCCGCGCCGCACTGGCTGTAATACTCCGCCAGCTTCACCGGGCTGGACACGTCCGCCAGGCCCAGGAAGTTCACGCCCTTTACCACGCGGCCGTCCTTCACGTCCAGGCAGGGGATGATGCGCTTGGTGATCATGCCTTCGCCTCCCTGATGGCCTCCTTGAGGTCGATGTCGCCGGTGTACACGGCCTTGCCGATGATCGCGCCGTACAGGCCCAGGGCGGCCAGCGCCTTCACGTCTTCGATTGTGGATACGCCGCCGGAGGCCACGATGTCCATGCGGTACTTCCGCTGCAGGTCGGCGTACAGCGCCCGGTTCGCGCCCTGCATGGCCCCGTCCCGGGAGATGTCGGTGCAGATCAGCGTGGAAACGCCCATGGCCTGGTACTTCTCGCAGAAGGCGTCCAGCGTCATGCCGGAAAGCTCCAGCCAGCCGCGGATGGCCACTTGGCCGTCCCTCACGTCGGCCCCCAGGGCGATGGCGCTGCCGAAGCG
>CACYWI010000321.1 GCA_902778045.1 uncultured Eubacteriales bacterium | reverse complement strand
GACCTGATGAACGTGATGAACGAGGCCGCGCTGCTGACGGCGCGCCAGGGCCGCGAGGTCATCCACATGGACACCATCGAGGAGGCCATCACCCGCGTGATGGCTGGCCCCGAGAAGAAGAGCCGCAAGGTCACGGACATGGACCGCAAGCTGGTGGCCTATCACGAGGGCGGCCACGCCATCGTGGCCCACTACATCCCCGAGTGCGACGACGTGCACGAGATCACCACCATCCCCCGCGGCTCCGCCGGCGGCTACACGATGTACCTGCCCCAGGAGGAGTTCCACTATGTGACCACCGCCCGGATGAAGGCCCAGATGGCCAGCGCCATGGGCGGACGGGTGGCCGAGGCGCTGATCTTCGGCGACATCACCACCGGCGCTTCCAGCGACATCAAGTCCGCCACGGATATCGCCCGCAGCATGGTCACCGAGTACGGCATGAGCAGCAAGATCGGCCCGGTTTTCCTGGGCACCGAGCACGAGGTGTTCCTGGGCAAGAGCTTCGGCCAGCAGAATTCCGGCTTCTCCGAGATGATCAACACCGACATCGACAGCGAGGTTCACGCCCTGCTGCAGGAGGCCTATGACCGCGCCGAGAGCATCCTGAAGGAGCACATCGACCAGCTGCACGGCCTGGCGAAGATCCTGATCGAAAAGGAAAAGATCGACCGCAGCGAGTTCATCGCCTTCATGGAGGGCAAGCCCCTGGAGGACAAGGTGGAGGCCGAGCTGAAGCCCGAGCCCGAGGATGCCCCCCCGAGCCCGAGGATGCCCCCTGGAAGGCGGCGCTCGAGCCGGAACCGGTGGAAGACGCAGAAGCCGAAGAGGAAGAGGACGAATAACCTTACTACAGAGAGCCCGTCGCGCAGGTCAAGCCCGCGCTTCGGGCTGTTTATTTGTGCGCTTTCCAGTTGTTTTCATGGTTTCCCCCCTTGCAATTTCGACAGAAATCGTATATTCTATATACAGGGTACATGCGTACCAAATAAACAACGGGAGTGATTGGACATGAGCAAGAAACTGTTGTCCCTGATCCTGGCGCTGGCCCTGGTACTGGCCATGAGCGCGACCGCGATGGCCGACTATTACACCGGCCTGCTGCCCGCCGTCAGGACGCTGTCCCCCGACTACACCGGCAAGACCATCATACTGCACACCAACGACGTGCACGGCGCGATCGACGGCTATGCCTACATGCCCGCGCTGAAGGCCCAGTTCCTGAACTATGGCGCAACGGACGTGTACACGGTTGACGCCGGCGATTTCAGCCAGGGCACCATCTATGTGAGCACCAACAAGGGCGAGGCCGCCGTCACCATGATGAACGCCGCGGGCTACGACCTGGTCACCCTGGGCAACCACGAGTTCGACTTCGGCTATGCCCAGCTGATGCAGAACCTGGAGAAGGCCAATTTCACCACGCTGTGCTGCGACGTGTTCCTGGATGAGACCGGCGAGACCATCCTGCCCGGCTGGTGCGTGTATGAGAACGAATCCGGCCTGAAGATCGGCTTCGTGGGCATCGAGACCCCCGAGACCGCCACCAAGGTCAACCCCGGCCTGATCACCGAGATCAGCATCGCCGCCTTTGACAAGCTGTACGAGTCTGCTCAGGCGGCCGTGGACGCCGTGAAGGCAGAGGGCGTGGACCTGGTGATCGCGCTGGCGCACCTGGGCGTGGACACCGAGTCCGCCGCCAACGGCTATCGCTCCATCGACCTGCTGGAAAAGGTCAACGGCATCGACTTCGTGATCGACGGCCACTCCCACACCGTGATGACCGGCGCTGAGAACGGCCAGCCCGTCCAGTCCACCGGCACCAAGTTCGCCAACATCGGCGTGGTCGTGATCGACGACGCGACCAAGACCGTCGAGGACAACTACCTGCTGTCCACCGCCACCCTGGCCAAGGACGAGGAGGTTGCCGCGACCGCGCAGGCGATCATCGACGAGATCGACGCCACGTACACCACGCCCTTCGCCACCAGCGAAGTGCTGCTGAACGGCGAAAAGGCCCCCGGCAACCGCACCGAGGAGACCAACCTGGGCGACCTGATCACCGACGCCATGGTTTGGAGCGTTGTCAAGGAAGGCGGCATCGAGCAGGTTGAGCCCAACCAGGTAGTGGGCATCACCAACGGCGGCGGCATCCGCGCTACTGTGGAGGCCGGCGAGATCACCATGAAGGACATCAACACCGTGCTGCCCTTCGGCAACACCGTGGCCGTGATCTACGTCACCGGCGAGGAGCTGCTGGAGGCGCTGGAGGCGTCCACCTACTGCACACCCGAGGCCATCGGCGGCTATCCGCAGACCAGCGGCATCCAGTGGACGCTGGACACCACCGTGGAATACGACCAGGGCGACGTTTACACGCTGAACGGCAAGGAGAGCAGCTACTTCGCGCCCGCCTCCATCAAGCGCGTGAGCATCCAGGCCATCAACGGCGAGGCCTTTGATCCCGCCGCTACCTACGCTGTGGTCACCAACAACTTCTGCGC
>CACYWI010000320.1 GCA_902778045.1 uncultured Eubacteriales bacterium | reverse complement strand
GGGAGCCCCTCTCAGGCGCTGCGCGCCAGCTCTCCCCCTCACGGGGGCGAGCCAAGGGAGCCCCTCTCAGGCGCTGCGCGCCAGCTCTCCCCCTCACGGGGGCGAGCCAAGGGCCCCTCTCAGGCGCTGCGCGCCAGCTCTCCCCCTCACGGGGGCGAGCCAAGACTACGCCGCGTCCTTGCCTCGACCCCGTGAGGGGGAGAGGTGCCCGAAGGGCGGAGAGGGGGTCTCCCGCCTTGCTCCGTGGACCGGTATCGCCCGCACCGTGCCTGTGAGCGGGGATTCCTCAAGCAAACGTGAAATACAATATGAATACGGCGCAAAAGAACGGTTTTGCTTGCACAAAGGCAGGGTTATCGGCTATAATGGTTTTACAGCCAAACCCGGGAAGTGATGCGCATGCGCGAGCCGGACGAGCTCCTGTACAGCCGCTATGTGGCCCGGGAGGACGCCGCGGACCTGGAGGCTCTGCTTGTTCGACACAGGGAGGGCCTGTTCCTGTTTCTGCTCGGCTTCGTGGGCAGCCCGGAGGACGCGGAGGAGCTGCTGATGGACACCTTTGCCCGGCTGGCCGTGGACAAGCCGCGCTTCGACCCCCGGCGGCCGGGCAGCTTCAAGAGCTGGCTGTACGCCATCGGGCGCAACAACGCGCGGATGCAGATCCGCCGGGGCAGGGTGCGTACCGCGCCGCTGCACGAGGGCATTCCCGCCGGCGGCGACCTGCCGGAGGTCGCGCTGCTGAAGGACGAACGGAACCGGGCGCTCTACCGGGCTATGGAGGCCCTGAAGGGTGAATACCGGCAGGCGCTGACGCTGTTGTACCTGGAGGGCCTGAGCCATGACGAGATCGCCGCGGCGATGGGCCTGCGCAAGACGCAGGTATACGAACTCCTGAAGCGGGGCAAGGCCGCGTTGAAGAAGGCGCTGGAGGGGATGGGGATAAACGATGCGCAGTATTGACGAGCAGATGCAGGAGATCCTGCGGCGCAAGGCGGCCTACAGGGCCGCGAAGGCGCTTCGCCGGAAGCTGATCGCGGCGGCGGCGGCCTGCGGCGCGTGCGCCGCGGCGCTTACTGCGGTGGTCACGCTGCTGCCCCGGCTGGATGTGGCCTCGGAGCAGGCCCCCATCCGCCAGTACGGCAGCCTGGTGCTGAAGCTGCCCGCCGCGGGCTATGTGCTGGTGGCGCTGCTGTCCTTCGCGCTGGGCGTGGGCGTGACGCTGCTGTGCCGCTACGCCCGGCAGTACAGGGAGCGTGAGCGCTGATGTCCGCGGAGCTTATGGCGCTGGCCCCGGCGCTTTTCCAGATCGGGGTGCTCTCGGCGCTGCTGGCGCTGTCGGCGCGGCTGGTCCGCGAGAGCGGGCGGGCCCTTGCCGCGGTGTTTTTGACCTTCGTGTTCTCGCTGTGGCTGCTGACCGACCTGTATTGGGTGATCTACGATATCATGCGCCCGGACGCCCGCATGCCCTTCGCCGCCAACGAGATCGGCGAGGCGGCGGTATTCCTGCTGGAGGCGGCCATGCTGGCCTCGCTGCGTCGGGGAAGCGGCCTGGCCCGCGGGCCGGCGATCGGTGCGCTGATCTTTGCCGCCTGCAACGTGGCGCTGTGGGTCGGCTGGTCCGGCGAGTGGGCGGACGACCTGTTCATCGGCACGGCCTACGGGTGCTTCCTGGCGCAGCGGCGCTGGATCTGGGCTGCTCGCTGCTGATGGTGGGCGGGGCCGCGTACTGGGGCCTCAAGCTGCGGTCGGCGTGGCGCGGCGGGGCCGTCCCGGCGCTGTGCCTGGTCTATGCGCTGCTGGGCTGGATCCTCACCGCCAAGTACATGAGCGCCGGGGGCTGGTACGCCCTGTTCATGATCTGCGAGACCCTGTGCCTGCCGCTGTTGTACCTGGCGGCCCGAAGGGCGGTGGCCGAATGATCTTTTCGGAGAACGTGCTGGTCTGCATGGCGATGCCGCTGCTGCTCGCGCTGTTCTTTCTGAGGGGCGGCGCGCGCCGGTTCGTGGCGAACTTCCTGCTGGGCATGGCGGCCTGCCTGCTGGGGGCCTACGTCAGCGGCTTCATCGACGCGGCCTCCGGGCTGGGCGTGGAGGACACGGCGGTGTTCATCTCCCCGGTGGTGGAGGAAGCCATGAAGTTTTTGCCGCTGCTGTTCTATTTCCTTATGTATGAGCCCGGCGACAGACGGCTGCTCTACGCCGCCGTGGGCATCGGCGCGGGCTTCGCGTCGTTTGAAAACGTGTGCTCGATGATCGCCTCCGGCACCGAGAGCCTCAGCTTCCTGCTGGTGCGCGGGCTGGCGGTGGGCGTGATGCACATCGTCAGCGTGTTCGCCATGACCCTGGGCCTGGTGATCGCCCGCCGCCTGAAGGCGCTGCGCCTGGCCAGCGCCGTGGGCGCGCTTTCGCTGAGCATGCTGTTTCACGGCATGTACAATTTGCTGGTGTCCCGGCCCGGGGTCACGGCGGTGATCGGCTACGCGCTGCCGCTGCTGACCGCGGGGCTGCTGCTCTTCGCGTTCAGGAGGGTGATAGGGAAGAGGGAACAGGGAGTAGGGAGTAGGGAATAGGGATTAGGGATTAGG
>CACYWI010000319.1 GCA_902778045.1 uncultured Eubacteriales bacterium | reverse complement strand
CCTGAATCTGCCGTCCGATCACTGATTATATATACATCCCCTTTGCAACGTTTTACGCGTCTGTATTGTATAATAGGTGAAAGGGGGGATGAACATGGAGCTGTCTCCGGCGCGCAGAGACGGTGTAATGGAAGCTATGAAGCGGTATTCATCCATGGTCTATCGCCTGGCCTACGCGCGGACGCGCAACCATGCGGACGCGGAGGATATCTATCAGGAGGTGTTCCTGAAGCTGGCGAGGGCCGACATTTCCCTTGAGGATCAGGAGCATGTGAAGGCGTGGCTGCTACGGGTGACGGTCAACTGTTCGGTGAATCTCTTTCGAAGCGCCTGGCGGCGACATGTTCAGACGGTCGAGGCGCTTCCGGAGAGGGCATCTCCATGGGATGGCGATGATCGCTATGAATCGCTGAACCGGGCATTGGACATCCTGCCCGCCCACTACCGCGCGGTCATACATCTATACTACTATGAGGAAATGTCCGTGGATGAAATATCGGCTGTAATAAACACCAAACCCGCTACGATCCGCTCCCGCCTCGCGCGGGGCCGGGAGCGACTGAAGCGGGAATTGGCACAGAACAAGGAGGCGAATCCGAATGCTTAAGGACGATTACAAGGCCATCTACGATCGGATTCGGCCCAGCCGATCATTAGAAGCTGAAACGGAGGCTCAGATTATGGCACATTTTGATGGAAAGAAACTGATAAAGCCCATCAGCAGAACCGCGGTCATCGCCATCGCAATGGCTGTGCTGTTGGTGGGGACGGCCATCGCGGCCACGCTGCAATCCAACATCCTGTCGAACCTGTTCCGGGGCAGGACGCCCAGCCCGGAGGCAGAGGCCGCGCTGGTCCGGGATGCCGGGCAGGTGTCCGATGTAGGCATAACATTGACGTTGGATGAGTACCTGGCGGACCAGAACACGCTGAACCTGTCCTGGACGGTCACATCCCAGCGCGACGAGCCCGTTTACTACGTCACCTGGGCGGAGATCGACGACCACGGACTGACGGAGGCGGATGAGGCACAGGGCTATGTGCCCGGCTTCCCCTACGGCAGCAGCGACGAGAGCATCGGCGACAACGCGTTGGTGCGGCTGGCTCCGGAAGCAAACGCCTATACCAGCGATATGTCCCAGGGCTGGGCCCACGGCATCGACCGTCCGCTGACGGCGCGGGTATTTGTTCGGGCCTACACCACGGATCTTGTCATGAGGCAGACGGACTTTCGCGCCCCGGAGCTGTACTGTATGGAGCCCGGCGACGCAGCGAGCGCCGTGGTCAGGGACATCGAAGCCGCCGGCGGCATCCCCATGGCCTGCAACCTGCCGCTGTGCTATGTGGGCGGCTACGACGCTTTCCGGCAGGCGTTGGGGAACGGCACCGAGCCGGAGGAGATCTGCGACGCGCTGACGGCATCCGGCCTGTTCCAGCCGCTGAAGGATTTGACGCTCGAAGTGGAAATCGCCGAACCAGACGATACCGCCGGCTTTGAACTGGCAGAACCGCAGAACTTCGAGCTGCCCGGCAGAACAGTCGAGCTGAAAGCCATGAAGTTTGACATCGCCTCCACGTTGATCCGGTATGACGTCATTCTGGACAGCGACACGGACGCGAATGCCGCGACGTGTTGGTATTTGGTTGCAGGCCCGGATGGAAAGGTGAAAAATGTGGAGTGGTCGCTGAGCCTGAGTGGAAGCGAAGTGGAAACCATCGAGCACGACGGCAAATCCTGCACCGTAATCCATTATGACCTTGGCAGCGATTCGCCGGTGACCGACCATCCATTATGACCTTGGCAGCGATTCGCCGGTGACCGACCTGCCGGAAAGCCTGACCTTCATTCCGGTGAGCGATCTTCCCCGGCAGGAGGGCGAACCCTCGACGACCTACTGGCAGCGCGTCGCCGACCAGGCAAAGAAGGAGGATTGCTTTACAATCAAGCTGAGATAAAAGGCTTCATCGGACTATCCATGCCCCGGTGCAAACACATCGGGGCATACTTGTGAAAAAAACAAAATACCAAAAACTTTTCCCCTCTCCCAACCGTATATACAGTGAAGATCTTCAAGAACGCACGCGGGAGGCTACCCATGGACAAGACGACCTTTGAACAGCTG
>CACYWI010000318.1 GCA_902778045.1 uncultured Eubacteriales bacterium | reverse complement strand
AGCTCTCCCCCTCATGGGGGCGAGCCAAGGGAGCCCCTCTCAGGCGATGCGCGCCAGCTCTCCGCCTCACGGGGGCGAGCCAGGGGAGCTCCTCTCAGGCGCTGCGCGCCAGCTCTCCCCCTCACGGGGGCGAGCCAAGGCCACGCCACAGTCTTGCCTCGCCCCCGTGAGGGGGAGAGGTGCCCGAAGGGTGGAGAGGGGTTCCCCTATATTTTCTCACTTTCCTTTCTGATTGTCAACAAATCCCGCTCACGCGAAAGCCCGCGCCAGCGCGCCATGGGCGAGGCCGACGTGCCGGCCCCGGCGCATCATGGCCTTGACACCCCTTTGCAGCGACGTGTTCTCCGGCAGGGTTTCCACGTCGCAGTCCGCGGCCTGGGCCTCGGTGAGGTTGAAGATCCAGGGGATGTACTCCCGGTCCGCCGGCTCCACCTCGCTCAGGTCGAAGGCCGCCTGGAAGCGCAGGATGCGGGAGCTCTCCGGCAGTACCTCCCTCAGCGCGGGGGAGAGCAGCCAGCTGCAGCAGCGTATCGGGGCAGCGGCCCAGTCAGGGCGATATTCGGCCAGGAACCGCCGGGCTTCGGCCACGGAGGCGTTCAGCGCCCCGGGGGTCAGGTCGGCGTCGGAAGGGATGTGCAGGTCCATGTAAGGGCCGTCGTCGTCCCGGAGCAGTTCGTATTCCAGCGTGCCCAGCCGGAACAGCACGGCGTTCACCTGACGCGTCGTCCAGAAGCCCCGGTCGAAAGCATACCGCCCGGTGGCGCGGTGATGCTCGCGCACGAAGCGGGCGAAGGCGCCTGTCGTCGAAAGCCACACGTCCTCCGGCAGATCGGCCCAGGGGCCCTCCTCCCGATTCTGTACGGCCTTCATCAGCTGGCGGACCAGTGTCAGCGCGCCGTCGTCGTCGCTTGCGTTTTCCCCGGCCAGCATCGCCATCCCGGCGTCGCCCGAGCGCAGCAGGAATTCGCGGGGCATGCCGATGCGCTCCATCAGGCGCTCGGCCTTCTCCAGCACCACCAGCTGCCGCTCGTATACGGCGTAGGGCTGCGCGCCCTGGGCGAACACCAGGGCGTGCCAGTATGCCCGGTCGGCTTCGGCGGCCCCGGGGGCCATGCGCCAGAAGTCCTCCGGCGCGCCGCGCAGCGCGGTGGCCGCCTCGATCCTGGCCATGACCGGGCGCAGCCGGGCCGCGAAGGTCTCCCAGTCGGGGCTGTCATCACCCATGGCCCGCAGGCCCACCGCCGCCATGCGGGGCAGCAGCATGAAAGACGCCCGGTCGAGGTTGGTCACGTACTCGGTCCACAGCGGGCACTCCACGCCCAGCAGGTTTTCCTCCAGACCCACGGCGTAATCGGGGACCATCGGGTGGTCGAACACGGCGTGCACGTCGGTGACGCCGTAGGGATAGTCGAAGTAGTAGTGGCGGGTATCGGAGCAGATCACCTGTCCGCCGGCCTCCATGAAGGCCCGGGCCAGCGGCGCGTCACCCAGCCACTGCTGCACCACGAAGTGGCCCGGCAGCAGTCCGCCGGCCAGCACGTCGTTCCACACGATGGTGCGGCGGCCCTTCTTCGCCAGGTATTCGCCGATGTCCAGCACCAGCCGGCGCTGCAGCGCGTCCTCGGATTCGATGCCCTGCTCGCGCATGCGCCGCTGGCAGTCCGGGCAGCGCCGCCAGCGCAGCTTCGGGGCCTCGTCGCCGCCGATGTGCACCATCGGGAAGGGGAACAGATCGACGATCTCATCCAGTATGTCCCGGATGATCTGCATCGGCTCCTCCCGGCCCGCGCCCGGCCCGCGCACAGCAGGTTGGGATAGATGCCCGCGGCCCGGATCACCTCGTAGCGGTAGGGGCGCCCGATGATGCTGCCCTCGCCGTCCGTCGCCCTGCAGCCGCACTGGGGCAGCGCCGCCAGCAGCGCCGAGGCGTGGCCCGGGATCTCGATCTCCGGGATGATCTCAACGCCCCTTTCCCGGGCGAAGGCCACCACGCGACGGATCTCGTCCTGGGTGTAGTAGCCGCAGTTGTTTTCCAGCCCGGACACCGGCCCGAAGTAGGACCAGCCGCGGTTCGCGCCGATTTGGGTCAGCTGGGGCCAGCGCCTGATCTCCACGCGCCAGCCCTGGTCGTCGGTCAGGTGCCAGTGCATGCGGTTCATGCCGCACAGCGCGGCGGCTTCAATCAGCTTTTCGATGTGCTCCACCGGCATGTAGTGCCGGCACACGTCCAGCATAAATGCCCGATAGGGAAAGGGGGTGGGCATGGGGAGACCTCCTTTTGAGAGTGGAGAGTGGAGTGTGGAGAGTGGAGTTCAGGTGCAAATCCTTTCGGGATTTGTTTGATTCAAGGAGAATCGGATTGCCACGTCGCTGCGCTCCTCGCAATGACATGGGTGTACGACTAGTCCTGTTCCCTGTTTCCTGTTCCATGCTCCATGAGCGCGGCATATACCGCCTCCGCGACGTTGGCAGGCACCCCGGGCACCTGGGCGATCTCCTCGGCGGAGGCGGCCCGCAGGGCCTCCACG
>CACYWI010000317.1 GCA_902778045.1 uncultured Eubacteriales bacterium | reverse complement strand
GCGTCGAATCCCCCACCCGGACAGGGGCACCCCCGGGGGGGTTGGTTTTTCGCGCGCGCGTTAATGGAAAATTTACCGCCCGCCGCGCTTCCTCGCCCATTCCTCGGCTGTTTCCGCGCGTCCGTTAAGTGTTTGTAAACTTTCGCAGCCCCGCGCCGCGTTTATTCGCGGTACCTCATCGGCACTTCCATGCCCAGCTTCCGCGCTGTCCGCCGCAGCAGCTCCACGCCCTTCTTACTCAGCGCGCCGGTGCCCCTGTCGTGCATGGCGTCGTGGGCCTGATTACTCAGCGCTATCAAATTCCACGGCGCCCACTCCCACTCCGGAAACTCATTCCGCGGGAACACATGGTGCACAGTCTCCGCGCCGACCCGTCGCCCATACCGCAGCGCGTCCTGGCACAGGTACCTGTCCCTTCTCAGCACAGCCTCGCGCAGCGCGATCCACCGCGGCGATTTATACCACGGGTCAGCGATCTTCCTCCGCACGCGCTCACCCCACGCAAAAGGCAACCGCGCTATGACGGTTGCCCTGTATCTCTATGCTAATAATATACCACCCATTGCCCCCCGCTGAATCCCCTAATTCTCGCCGCGGTAGATGGAATACTGGCACTCGGTCCCGCGCAGGATCCGCCCGTCATCCAGCACGATGATAGTCTCGCACGGCTCCTCCCGGTCATCTCGGACGATGGTTCCCATCATGGTCCGGCTCGTGTCGTAGTGAAAGCACACGCATACGCGCCGGTTAACGTACTCGCTCTGTTTCGGGAAATCCGTCCATGTAATCGTCGATACGCAGCCCAAATCAATCCCTCCTTTGTTCGCTCTCCCACAGCATCCCGTCCAGCCGGATAAAGAAATCCATCCGCATGGTATAAAACTGATTCCGTCCGCAAGGCGGCCGCTTCCGCATTTTCTCATAGGGCACGCCGTCGCAGGCGCTGACGATGATGGCCTCGGCGATGCTGGGCGGCGCGACCTCGGCGGCGGCCTGTTCGATCATGCGCACCCGACGCGCCTCGGGCATGGCGGCGATATTGATGGCGGCATTCCCGGTCGGGTCAGGCTGATGCCACGCGCCCGAGCCCTTCCGCCGGTCGACGATCCCGGCCCGCGCGCGCTCGATCTTCCGCTTGTTCGCCCGATACTGTTTGCAGATATAGCTCAGTTCAAACAGCCGCAGCTTGTCAATTCCCGCCGCCTCCAGGCGCTTCGGATACTCGCGCATGGTCAGCCCTCCTCGTTACGCCCATACGGGCATTGCATCCTCATCGGCCTCCACGGCTCCAGGCGAATCTCGCACCGGTCCGGCTCGATCTCGATGGACGCCTCCACCTGGTTCTCGACCACGTCTTTCACCAATCGCTCGATGATTTCATTCAGATTCACGATCATGTCCACGTTTCAGCCCTCCTCTGTTCGTTCGACGGCTTCCCCGTCCAGCAGCGCCAGTTTACCCCATAGCCCTGAAAGGCCCTTTCCGGTATGGCCCACCGTCCGCTCCCACCCCGCCATTCCAGCCACACCGGCACGCGCTCCTCCAATGGCCGCTCCGCTATGGCCCTGTATTCCTCCAGCGACAGCAGGCACGCCTTCCGCTCCTGCATCATATTCGCCGCTTCCTCGGCGCACTTCATCCAGTTCAGCATCAGCATTTTCGCATCGCCCACGGCCATGTCCGCCCGTGCCTTAAAAAATCCCGCTACGCTTCCTTCCACGCCAGCGGTCCCCACGGCGCGGCCGCCCGGTCGGCCTTTGTGGGCTTCTTGTCCCAAAGCCTGTAGTTCACGCCCTCGGCCTGTATGTCCTTCCGGCTCCACGCGAATGATCTCCCGTTGCCATACTCATGCACGGTCAAGTCGCCCATGTCGATGCCAAAGGACAGCACCGCGCAGCGCAGCGATCCGCCCTCGCCCTCGATCCACACGGCCACGTCGTCGGCGTCATCGCCCATGCCCCATTGGCTGTCCTGCAGCTCGTCCAGCGTCACCACCCTCGCGCCGTCGGTGATCCGACGGTTCCACTCCCACGCGGCCTTGTCCGCGTCGATACACGGTTTGGTCTGCCGTCCGCAGCTCATACACCGCGCCACAATCCGGCCCACCCGCCCCGCGCGGGCATAGTCCGCCATCCCACCGCAGCCCTCGCAGGGCCGCAGCCTCGGCCCGCACAGGTCGCTCGTTCGATTCTCCACGATCAATCCCTCCTCCGCATCCTCGCGTAAATATAGCACCCGGTCACGAAATCCGAATATTTCACGTCCGGCAGCTCCACCACCTTGTAACCCGGATACAGCGCCTCCAATATGGCCTGCCCGTCCCGCTGGACATCGGCGGCGATCCGACCCATCCTCCGGCGCGACATTTTCCTGTCGCTGATCCTCGGCACGGGCGCCCTCAGGTTCCGGCTGTGGCTCCACCATCTTCCGCCGCGCCGCTGTTTGCAAAGATACCGCGCCACCCGCGCCGCGCCGTCGTCTTTCAGGTCCAGCCGGTCACAGTGGGCGTGCCCGTGTTTTTCCTCCCACAGCGCCTTCACCGTCTCGCTGTCCAGCCCCGGTCCCTCGACGATGGCGTGAAAGTGATATTTTGGCGGCAGCCCCACGCCCGGCGGCTCCTTCCCCTCCTCTATCCTCACGATCCATTTCAGGTCCGAAGCCCTTCCGCCCACGGCCAGCACTCGCCGCTTCAGCTTTTCCCGCCAGTTCCGCACGTCCTTCCGGATCCGGTCCACGTCCCATGGCAGCCCCCGCCGGTCATAGGTCCCGGCCATCTCCTCCAGGTCGCACATGCCATAGTCCTCCATCGGATAGGCATAGGTCCCCGTCACCACGATGGCCTCCCGGGTAAAGTTCGCCTCGATCAGGCGCATGATGTGCCGCTCTGTGTTCTTGGCGTTCAGCCGCTCCATGGCCGGCGTGGACCGCCGCGCCTTCGCCTCCCGCCTGGCCTCCGCGCTGATCCTCACGATGGGATGGCACAGTATCTCCAGCGATCGTCCCGCCCTGATGGTCACCGTCCGAACCCCGCCGATCTTCCCGCCCTCATACTCGCCCTCCGGCAAATCGAACAGCAGATCGTAATCCGATACGCGCATATTCTCCCTCTTACGTGTCAAATAATAATACGGTATACAAGCCCCCGCAGGGCCGCCCGGCCCTGTCGTC
>CACYWI010000316.1 GCA_902778045.1 uncultured Eubacteriales bacterium | reverse complement strand
TAACTCGCGATATATCCCTATCTATAAAATGATAGACTCTGACGGGTGAAAAGTCAATATCGATGCGTGAAACTTAAAGTAGAAAGCTTGCGCCGGAAGTCAATCTGCGCTATCATGGATCCGGAGCGTGATGAACATGACCGATCGGCTGTACTATGAAGATGCCTATCTGACGGAATTCGACGGCAGGGTGGTGGAATGCGCCGAGAAGGACGGCACTTTCCACGTGCGCCTGAACCGCAGCGCCTTCTACCCGACCTCCGGCGGCCAGCCCCACGACACCGGCACGCTGAACGGCGCGGCTGTGACAGACGTGTACGTGGGCGAGGATGACCGCGACGTGTGGCACGTGACGGACACCCCCTTCAACATAGGTGAGGCGGTTCCTGGCGGCTACTGGGCGGCGTGACCATCGGCCTGCATGTGAGCGCGGAGGTCTCCACCATCGACGTGGCCATGCCGGACGGCGCGACGCACCTTTCGGACGGGGATGTCCGCCGGGTGGAGGACGACGTGAATAGCCGCATCCAGCGGGACGTGCCGGTGCGCTGCTGGTTCCCGTCGGAGGAGGAGCTGAAGACGCTGCCGCTGCGCAAGCCGCCCACGGTGTCCGAGCACGTGCGGTCGTGGCCATCGGCGAGGACGAGATGGTGGCTTGCGGCGGCACCCATCCCGCCACGGCGGGGCAGCTTGGCCTGGTGAAGATCGTTGGCGTGGCCCCGGCGCGTGGCAAGCTGCGGGTCAGCTTCCTGGCAGGCGCGAGGGCGTACAACGACTACCGTGAAAAATATGACATGGCCCAGCAGACCTCGAATCTGCTGTCCACATCCATAGAAAACCTGCCCGGGCATGTGGCCGCGCTTCAGGACGCGCTGCACGAGGCCAGGGCGGCGCTGAACCGCCTGCGCAGGGACGTGACGCTGAAGGCGCTGGAGACGGCCGACGACGCGCCGGCGCTGCCCGACGGCGCGCGCGTCATCGCCCGAATGGTGGAGGGCGACGCCGCGCTGATCAAGGACGTGGCCTCCCAGCTGATCAAGCGGCCCGGTATCGTCGCGCTGCTGGGCGCTGAAGCCGGAGAGGGGAGCGCCGCGTTCGTATTCGCCCGGTCCCAGGACGTTGATATCCACATGGGAAAGCTCCTGGGCGACGCCGCCCGCCCGCTGGGCGGCAAGGGCGGGGGAAGGCCGGACTTTGCTCAGGGCGGCGGCCCCACGGAGATCCTGGATGCCGCCGCAAAGCTGCTATTGAAATGAACGGGGGATTGCCGTGAGATTTGACTTCGACGCCGCGATATTCGATATGGACGGCACGCTGCTGGACACGATGCCCTATTGGCGCTATACGTCGCTGGAGTACCTGTTGGCCCATCAGCTGCCGGTGACCCAGGAGATCCTGTCCCGCATGTATGCCACGTCGTCCCGCAGGCTGCTGATGGAATACGGCGCGCAGCTGGGGCTTTCCATCGACCGGGCCGAAATGATCCAGGAGCTGGAGGACTACATGAACCGGCACTACCTGTACGACGCCCACTACAAAAAGCCCTCCGTGCCCGCGTTCCTGAAGGCGTTGAAGGACAGCGGCGTGCGCATGTGCGTGGCCACCGGCGCGCCCAGGGAATACGCCGGCAACGGCCTGCGCCGACTGGGGCTGATCGACTATTTTGAATTCGTGACCGACAATTACGAGGGCAGGCTGACCAAGGACAAGCCCGGCTATTTTGGCGATCTGCTGTCGCGGCTGGGCGTGAGCGCGGACCGCTGCTGGGTGTTCGAGGACGCGCTGTACGCGATGAAGTCCGCCAAGGCCTCCGGCCTGAGGGTGTGCGCCATCGAGGACGACGCCCAGATTGCCGACCGGGATGAAATCAAGCGCCTTGCGGATGTGTACATAAGGGATTACACAGAGCTGATGTAGATCAAAAGCACCGTTTTTCGCGGTGCTTTTGATCTATCTGTCCTTTTCAGAGCCTATGAATATAGTTTCACCGTGGCCGATCAGGCCGGAGAGGTTGTCCCGTATGGCCCGGGGAAACAGGTTTTTGCGGTGGGCGTCCTTCAGGTCGATCCACTCGCAGCCGATCTGGAAGCGGTCGGTTTCGGTGGGCGCTTTGCGCTCCTCACTTTCCAGGCGGCACAGGAAGATGAAGTAGATCTTGTGGCTGTTGCCGTCGCGACGGCCCTCGCTGATGCGCTCGTAGATGCCGGACAGGCGCATCGGTATCACGGAATAGCCGGTTTCCTCCAGCAACTCGCGGCGAACGGTCTCGCTCAGCATTTCACCCGTGTTCTGGCCGCCGCCGGGCAAGGCATAGTACTCGCCGTACTTGGAGATACAGCGATTCACCAGTATTTTGCCGTTATGCAGGACAAGGGCCTTTGCCGAATTACGAGCAGACAATTCTCTTCCTTCCCTCCTGGAGCCGACTGGCGGACCCCGTTGCACTTTACACTTATTCTATTATACTTTCTTTGTCAATAAATGGCAAGGGCAAATCCTTGGAAAATGGCG
>CACYWI010000315.1 GCA_902778045.1 uncultured Eubacteriales bacterium | reverse complement strand
GAATTCGCAGAAGTGGGCGTTCTTCCGGATGATGTAGCTCAGCTGCTCCAGGTAGGACAGCCGCGCCGACTCGGTCATTTCTTTGAAGTCCGGCTTCAATATGTGCGCCACGCGCAGCGTGATGCCGTCGCTCATCAGCTGGGATTTTTCGCCCTTCTGCGCGGAAAACCAGAAGATCAGCGCCGCCGTCACCAGCGCGGCAACCAGGAAGAACCGGGCCCAGAATACGCGGTGTTTCATGGAAGGGGGGAAGCTCCTTTCGCTTCGTTGGAGCCTTATCATACCACAGATTTGAAAAATGAGCAATGGGGGGAGGGAGTAGGGAACAGGGAACAGGAATAGTGTAGGGGCGTTGCTGCGCCGCCCGCGTTGCCTGCCGCAAGCGCATTCGTATATCCTACCTGTTATGCCAAAGAGAAGGACCACCCAGACGGGTGATCCTTCTCTTTGGCGCACCAGGCGGGATTCGAACCCACGGCCTTCCGCTTAGGAGGCGGATGCTCTATCCTGCTGAGCTACTGGTGCTTGGCACCTGTCTATTATGGCACGAACGCGGGGGATTGTCAAGGGCGGATTTGTTGTGATTTGGGCCCTGGCGGGGTCGAATTGTGACGAAATTATACGCGGGGAAAAAGGGCGCGTTAAATGTATATTTGGGGCCGATTCTTTACCTGTGCATGCATGCCCGGGGGGTGGTAAAAGTGGTATAATTAATATAAGAAGAAATATTTTTTTGACGCCGGTTATCCGGGGTCGGGAAAGGCCAAAATATGCAAAGAGAAAATCACTATGACGAGAGCCAGATCCAGGTGCTCGAGGGCCTGGAGGCGGTGCGCCGCAGGCCGGGCATGTACATCGGCTCCACGGACGAGCGGGGCCTGCACCACCTGGTGTATGAGATCGTGGACAACGCCATCGACGAGGCGCTGGCCGGCTTCTGCGACAACATCGAGGTCACGCTGAACGCGGACGGCTCGGTGACGGTGCAGGACAACGGCCGCGGCTTCCCGGTGGGCATCCATCCCAAGATGCACCGTCCGGCGGTGGAGGTGTGCCTGACGGTGCTGCACGCCGGCGGCAAGTTCGGCGGCGAGGGCTACAAGGTGTCCGGCGGCCTGCACGGCGTGGGCGCCTCGGTGGTGAACGGCCTGAGCCGGCACCTGCAGGTGAACGTGTACCAGGACGGCAAAATCTACCAGCAGGAGTACGAGCGGGGCAAGATCCTGTACGACCTGAAGGTGGTGGGGGAGACCGACCGCACCGGCACCACGATCCGCTTCTGGCCGGACGTGAAGACCGGCGAGGATCCGGAGCCCGGCATCTTCGAGACCGGCGATTTCGACTTCGACACGCTGAAGACCCGCTTCCGCGAGATGGCCTTCCTGAACGCCGGCATACGCATCGAGCTTTCCGACCTGCGCGGCGAGGAGGCCCACACCGAGGTGTTCCACTACGAGGGCGGCATCGTGTCCTTCGTGGAGTACCTGAACCGCCACAAGACGCCGCTGTTCACCCCGCCGGTGTACATCTCCGGCGTGAAGAACGGCAGCACCGTCGAGGTGGCGCTGCAGTGGAACGACAGCTTCAATGAAAGCGTGTTCTCCTTCGCCAACAACATCCACACCCCCGAGGGCGGCACCCACCTGGCGGGCTTCCGGAACGCCATCACCAAGGTCATCAACGATTACGGCCGCAAGAGCGGCATGCTGAAGGCCAACGACGCCAACCTGACCGGCGACGACGTGCGCGAGGGCCTGACCGCCATCGTGTCCGTCAAGCTGGTGGAGCCCCAGTTCGAGGGCCAGACCAAGACCAAGCTGGGCAGAGGCCGCCCGCAAGGCCCGCGACCTGACCCGCCGCAAGACCGCCCTGGAGAGCGCGGCGCTGCCAGGCAAGCTGGCGGACTGCTCTGAGCGCGACCCCGCCAAGTGCGAGATCTTCATCGTCGAGGGCGACAGCGCCGGCGGAAGCGCCAAGCAGGGCCGTGACAGGCACTTCCAGGCCATACTGCCCCTGCGCGGCAAGATACTGAACGTGGAAAAGACCCGCATCGACAAGGCCCTGGGCAACGCCGAGATCAAGGCCATGATCACCGCCTTCGGCGCGGGCTTCGGCAAGGAGTTCGACCCCAGCAAGCTGCGCTATCACCGCATCGTGTGCATGACCGACGCCGACGTGGACGGCAACCACATCCGCATACTGCTGCTCACGTTCTTCTACCGGTTCATGCCCAAGCTGATCGAGGACGGCTATGTCTACGCCGCCCAGCCGCCGCTGTACAAGGTGACCCGCGGCAAGCAGGAGCAGTACGTCTATTCCGATTCCCAGCTGCAAAGGCTGCTGGACGAGATGGGCCGCGACGCCAAGCCCGAGATCCAGCGCTACAGAGCTATCAGCAGCTGTGGGATACTACCATGAACCCCGAGACCCGCAGCATGTACCGCGTGGAGATGAAGGACGCCATCGCCGCCGACGAGCTGTTCACCCTGCTGATGGGCGACCAGGTCGAGCCGAGAAGGGAGTTTATAGAGCAGAACGCGAAGTTGGTGGCTGATTTGGATATTTGATGAGGAATAAGGGAGTAGGGAGTAGGCAGTAGGGAGTAGGAATAGTGGAGAACTACAAGGAATTGATCGTCTGGCAGAGGGCTATGGAACTGGTTGCAGCGGCATACCAAATAGCCAGAATGTTACCCAAGTGGGAACAGTTTGCACTTGCTGATCAAATACGACGATCCGCTGTTTCTATTCCATCGAACATAGCAGAGGGCTATGGCAGGAATTCTTCTAAGGATTATGCGCGATTTCTGTCTATTTCACGAGGCTCCCGATATGAATTGGAAACCCAGTTGATGCTTTGCGTTCAATTGGGCTATGTAGACAGCAGGGACATTGAAAAAGCGATTGATTTGGGTGAAGAAGTTGGGAAGATGCTCAATGTCATTATCTCAAAACTGGGATTTTGAACAAGCATTCCGGGAGTCTGGCTATTCCTACTCCCTACTCCCTACTGCCTACTCCCTAAATAGGAGGATTCCACCATGCCCGACGAATTCAACATCGGAAAACTGACACCCCTGAATATAGAGGATGAGCTCAAGAAATCCTTTATCAGCTACGCCATGGCGGTTATCGTCACGCGCGCCCTGCCGGACGTGCGGGACGGCCTGAAGCCGGTGCACCGCCGCATACTGTACTCGATGAACGAGATGGGCATCACCCCGGACAAGCCCTACAGGAAATCGGCGCGCATCGTGGGCGACGTGCTCGGCGCGCATCGTGGGCGACGTGCTCGGTAAATACCATCCCCACGGCGACAGCTCGGTCTACGACGCCATGGTGCGCCTGGCGCAGGATTTCTCCATCCGCTACACGCTGGTGGAGGGCCAGGGCAACTTCGGCTCGGTGGACGGCGACGGCGCGGCCGCCATGCGTTACACCGAGGCGCGGCTGTCGAAGCTCTCCATGGAGATGGTGCGCGACATCGAGAAGGAGACCGTCGATTTCTACCCGAACTTCGACGAGACCCTGATGCAGCCCGCCGTGATGCCCAGCCGCTTCCCGAATCTGCTGGTGAACGGCTCCAGCGGCATCGCCGTCGGCATGGCCACGAACATACCGCCCCACAACCTGGGCGAGGTGATCGACGCCTGCGTGTACTACATCGACCACCCGGATTGCGACGTGGACGACCTGATGCAGTTCGTGAAGGGCCCGGATTTCCCCACCGGCGGCGTGATCCTGGGCAAGCGCGGCATCTATGACGCCTATCACGAGGGACGGGGCCGCATCGTGGTGCGGGCCAAGAGCGAGATCGAGGAGATGAGCCAGGGCCGCCAGAGGATCGTCGTGACCGAGATCCCCTACATGGTGAACAAGGCCAAGCTGATCGAGAAGATCGCCGAGATGGTGCACGAGAAGGCCGTGGAGGGCATCAGCGACATCCGCGACGAATCCGACCGCCAGGGCATGCGCATCGTGATCGAGCTGAAGCGGGACGTGAACGCCAACGTGGTGCTGAACACGCTGTACAAGCACACCCAGCTGCAGGA
>CACYWI010000314.1:851-2767 GCA_902778045.1 uncultured Eubacteriales bacterium | reverse complement strand
ATCGAAAGGAGGATGATCCTTTGCAGAGTACGCTTTCCAAGGCGACCCTGGGCCGATTGCCCATGTATTTGCAGTTTATCCGCAGAATGGACGCGGAGAAGGTTTCGGCCACGCAGATCGCCAAGGGACTGGGGCTGGGCGAGGTGCAGGTGCGCAAGGACCTGGCCAGCGTCTGTACGGCGGGGCTGCCCAAGGTGGGCTACCCGGTATCGATCCTGCGCCGGGATATGGAAAAGGCGCTGGGAGCTGATGTGCCCGTTTCTGCGGTGATTGTTGGCGCGGGCAAGCTGGGAACGGCCCTGATGGACTATGACGGGTTTTCGGATTACGGCGTGGAAATTGCCGCTGCCTTTGACCGCAGCGCGTCAACTCCTTCGCTCCATGGCCATGTGCCGGTTTATCCCATGGATCAGCTTGCCGCATTTTGTACTTCCCATCATATACAGACGGGTATTCTGACGGTCCCGGCTTCAGCGGCGCAGACGGCGGCCGACGCCATGACGGCGGCAGGCCTGACGGCGATCCTCAATTTTGCGTCCTATCCCATCAAAGTACCGTCCGGCGTGACGGTGCATCCGGTCAATATCGCTTTATCCCTGGCTTATCTTCATCTGGCGGCCAGCGAGACAGGAAAACAGGAAGAGGAGGAACAGTATGGAACAAAAAGCATTTGACATGGTGGACAGCGTGGAAGCGCTGGAAGCTGCCATCGCGCGGGTGCGCGCGGCCCAGCGGGTCTTCGCTGCCTATACCCAGGAGCAGGTGGACAAAATCTTCCTGGCGGCGGCCACGGCGGCCAACCAGGCCCGCATCCCCCTGGCCAAGCTGGCCGTGGAGGAAACCGGCATGGGCGTAGTGGAGGACAAGGTGATCAAGAATCACTACGCCAGCGAATATATTTACAACGCCTACCGGGATACCAAAACCTGCGGCGTCATCGAGGAAGACAAGGCTTACGGCATGAAGAAAATCGCCGAGCCCATCGGTGTGGTGGCGGCGGTGATCCCCACCACCAACCCCACCTCCACCGCCATTTTCAAGGCGCTGATCTGCCTGAAAACCCGCAACGGCATCATTTTCAGCCCCCATCCCCGGGCCAAGAAAGCCACCATTGCCGCGGCGAAGGTGGTGCTGGACGCGGCGGTGAAGGCCGGCGCGCCGGAGGGCATCATCAGCTGGATCGACGTGCCTTCCCTGGACATGACCAACACCCTGATGCGGGAAGCGGATATTATCCTGGCCACCGGCGGCCCCGGCATGGTGAAGGCTGCCTATTCCAGCGGCAAGCCAGCCCTGGGCGTGGGCGCGGGCAACGTGCCCGCCGTCATCGACGACAGCGCCAACCTGGTGCTGGCGGTCAATTCCATCATCCATTCCAAAACCTTTGACAACGGCATGATCTGCGCCTCCGAGCAGAGCGTGATCGTGCTGGACAGCATCTATGATGAAGTCAAGGCCGAGTTCGCGGACCGCGGCTGCTGGTTCCTGAAAGGCGCAGAGCTGGACAAGGTGCGCCACACCATCCTGATCAACGGCGCGCTGAACGCCAAAATCGTGGGTCAGAGCGCCTGCAAAATCGCGGCGCTGGCAGGCGTTACCGTGCCGGAGGGCACCAAGGTGCTGATCGGCGAAGTGGAATCCGTGGCGCTCTCCGAAGAATTTGCTCATGAAAAGCTGAGCCCCGTGCTGGCCATGTACCGCGCCAAGGATCTGGAGGACGCCTTCAATAAGGCCGACCGGCTGATCGCCGACGGCGGCTACGGTCACACTGCGTCCCTGTATGCCGACACACAGAAGAAGCCCGAGGTGCTGGATACCTTCGCGGCCCGGATGAAGACCTGCCGTATCGTGGTGAACACCCCCTCCTCCCAGGGCGGCATCGGCGATCTGTACAATTTCAAAATGGCCCCCTCCCT
>CACYWI010000314.1:0-809 GCA_902778045.1 uncultured Eubacteriales bacterium | reverse complement strand
AATGTGGGCGTCAAGCACCTGCTGAACATCAAAACCGTGGCCGAAAGGAGAGAGAACATGCTGTGGTTCCGCGCGCCGGAAAAGGTGTATATCAAGAAGGGCTGCCTGCCGGTGGCGCTGGATGAGCTGAAGCACGTAATGGGCAAGAAGAAAGCCTTTATCGTGACCGACAATTTCCTCTATCACAACGGCAACACCAAGCCCATCACCGAAAAACTGGACGCGCTGGGCATCCAGCACGCCACCTTCTTTGACGTGGCCCCCGATCCCACCCTGGCTTGCGCCAAGGCCGGCGCGGAGCAGATGCGCCTGTTCCAGCCCGACGTGATCATCGCCCTGGGCGGCGGCAGCGCCATGGACGCCGGCAAGATCATGTGGGTGCTCTACGAGCATCCCGAGGTGGATTTCCAGGATATGGCCATGCGGTTCATGGACATCCGCAAACGCGTTTACACCTTCCCCAAGATGGGCGAAAAGGCTTACTTCATCGCCATCCCCACCTCTGCCGGCACCGGCAGCGAGGTGACGCCCTTCGCCGTGATCACCGATGAACAGAGCGGCGTCAAATACCCGCTGGCCGATTACGCGCTGCTGCCCAACATGGCGATCATCGATACCGATTTCCACATGACCGCCCCCAAGGGCCTCACCGCCGCCAGCGGCATCGACGCTGTGACCCACGCCCTGGAAGCCTACGCCTCCATGATGGCCACGGATTACACCGACGGCCTGGCCATCAAGGCGCTGCAAACCATCTTTGAATACCTGCCCCGGGCCTATGACAACGGCCTGACCGACATCGAGGCCCG
>CACYWI010000313.1 GCA_902778045.1 uncultured Eubacteriales bacterium | reverse complement strand
ACGTTGTGGTGGGATTTCACCATCTTGGCGGTTTTGGTGCCGGATTCCACGATGTCGGGGTAGATCGTACCCTGGCCGAGGAACTCGATGCCGTCCAGCTTGCGGGCCTCCTCCTCGAACACGCGGATGAACTCCGCGCCGATGATCTTGCGCTTCTGCTCGGGGTCGGAAACGCCGGCCAGCTTGTCCAGGAAGCGGTCCACGGCGTCCACATAGATCAGGTTCGCGCCCAGCTGGTTGCGGAACACCTCCACCACCTGCTCGGGCTCGCCCTTGCGCAGCAGGCCGTGGTTCACGTGCACGCAGGTCAGCTGGTCGCCGATGGCGCGGATCAGCAGCGCCGCCACCACGGAGGAATCTACGCCGCCGGACAGGGCCAGCAGCACCTTCTTGTCGCCCACCTGCTTTTTGATCAGCTCCACCTGGTCGGCGATGAAGTTGTCCATGTTCCAGTTGGCCTGTGCCTTGCACGCGCCGAACACGAAGTCGCGCAGCGCCTCCCGGCGGAAGGCCTCGTCCTCGGGCCAGGCGGTCAGGGTGACATCGGCGTGCTTCGCCGCGTGGTCCACCGCCATCAGCGGCAGGCCGGAAGCGTACACCGCTTCGGAAGCGTCGATGGCCACGCCGTCCACCACACGGTTCACGCCGCCGTTCAGTATGATGCCCTTCACGTTGGGCAGGGCTTCCAGCTGCGCCGCGGTGATGTCGTGGGGGTGAATCTCCGTGTACACGCCCAGCGCGCGGATGTCGCGGGCGATCAGGGTGTTCCTCTCGCTGCCGAGGTCCAGAATCACGATCATATCCTGCTGCATAATGTGCCTCCCCCGTAATTTGGTATGCAGGTATTTTATCATCCGCGCGCGGTATGCGTCATTAATGGAAGGTTACAAACAGCGAAAGCCGTGAAAAAAAACCACGGCTTGTTTTTTTTGCCGATCTATAGTATAATAAGGGTACCCCACCTGATATGAAAAGAAGGAGAGGATGACCATGATTCAAGTGATACTGGGCGACAAGGGCAGCGGCAAGACCAAGCGTTTGATCGACCGGACCAACGACGCTCTGAAGAGCGAGCACGGCAATATCATATTCATCGACGATGATAAGCGCTACATGTACGATCTGCGCCATGAGATCCGCTTCGTGGATGCCAGCGAATATCCCGCCGCCTGCAAGTGCAGCGCCAACGAGTTCCTGGCTTTCGTGTGCGGCATGTTGTCCGCCGACTTCGACCTGTCCCTGATCGCGGTGGACGCGTTCAAGAAGCTGGTCAAGACGCCGCTGGACGCCCCGGAAATGGAAAAATTCTTTGAAAGCCTTGAAATGATCTCCAACGCCCACATGTGCAGCTTCGTGCTGTCCATCAGCGTGCCCGAGGACGAGGTGCCGGATTACATCCGGAAGTACGCCGGGTGAGCCGGCGAAGGCGGCCGTCCCTGTGGCCCAGGATCGCGCTGCTGGCCGTGGCGCTGATCGTGGCGGCACTGCTGGTGGTGCTGATCGTGCGGCTGGTCTCCGGCCTGGCCGGCGGCCTGAGCCGCGGCGGCGACGGCCCGGACCCGCAGTTTGCCCAGCCCGCCGAGCAGGTGACCCGCCCGCCGGAGCTGGATGAGAACGGCGACCCCGTCGGCCTGGAGGAGGACCCCTCCCTGGGCTGGGTGTACGAGGCCGAGACCCCGGTGGACAAGACCGCCGAGCAGCTCTCCCGCGAGGAGGCCGCGACCCCATGATTTCACGCCCTCGTTTCGGCCGCGGTGGCCGGAAGCGGCTTCGCCTCCGGGCGGGAGATCGCCCTGTTCTTCGCCCAGACGGGCCCGGCGTCGTGGGCCGGGGTGGGCCTTGCGGGGATGGTTTTCGGCCTTCTGGTCAGCCTGACCGCCGGGACCGCCGCGAGGACGGACGCGGACGGCTTTCCCGTGTTGTGCCGGCGGCTGCTGGGTCGGCGCGCGGCACGCCTGGCCTGCGAGCTGCACGCGCTGCTGCTGGGCGTCGCCCTGGCGGCGATGCTCTGCGCCGCGGGAAAGGCCGCCGCGCTGGCGCTGCCGGTGCGCCACGGCTTCCGTGAACGCCGCCCGACGCGGGGCCCTGCCGCTGCTGGGCCTTGTGTCGGTGGCGGCGGGCCTCGTGTTCTACGCCGCGCTGGCGCTGGACGCCCGGCCGGTGCGGGTGTACCTTCGGGGCGACGTGGTGCCGGCGCTCTCGGGCAGCCTGCCCGCGGCGCTGCTGCTGGCCCTCTTCTACGGCACGATGAACGCCGCCCTGGCGGCGGGTACGGCGGCAAAGCAGGGCAGGGGAGGCGCGAAGCCAGCGGCCCTCGGCGCGATATGCGGGATCGCGCTGGGCATGCTGCTGGCCTGCGCCAACGCCGCTATCCAAAGGGGCGGCAAGGCCCTGCTTGCCCAGGCGCTGCCCACGGTGATCCTCGCCGCCCGCTGGGGCGTCGCCGGCTTCTGGTGCTGCACGGGCTTCGGCTGGCTCTG
>CACYWI010000312.1 GCA_902778045.1 uncultured Eubacteriales bacterium | reverse complement strand
TCCGCGTTGGGCGTGGGAATGGGCTCGTCCGACACCACAGGCATGGCTTCCAGAATGGGGGTCGGCGCCGGGGAAGGTGTCGCTGTCGGCGCGGGGGTCGGGCTGTCGGTGGGAGCCTTCGTGGGCTCGATGGTTGCGACCGGGGTCGGTTCCTCCGTGGGAACGGCCGTCGGCGTACCTGTCGGCGCGTCGGTGGTCGTCTTTGCGGGCTCGACTGTCGCGACCGGGGTCGGTTCCTCTGTGATCCCGGGCGTGGGCGAAGCTGTGGCGACCTCGGTCTGCCTGCCGTCGTAAAGGCCGGCGTAGCGCGCGCTCTCGCCTGTATGCGGGCCCTGTTGGCGTACCAGTGGATCACATAGGCGGAGAGCGCCAGCATGATGCCGACCAGCGCCACGCAAAACGCCGTCAGCGCGGCCCGCCTCTGGCGGTTCGCGCGCCTGCGCCCCTTGCCCCTGCCCTTTTGCCGCTTGCCCATGGAAAACCTCCGCCCGCGTGTGATGCATCCATTATAAGCGCATTCCGCCCGAAATGCAAGGGTGCGGCGCTGCCAATTCCCGCCGCATATCCCTCTGGGCCAGCTCATAAGCTGGAGGTGAAAACGCATTCAGGAGGCGGGGCCCATGGATCAGAATACACTGTACCGGGACATCGCGGGCCGATGCGACGGCGACATTTACATCGGCGTCGTTGGGCCGGTACGCACCGGGAAGTCGACCTTTATCAAGCGGTTTATGGAGCTGCTTGTGCTGCCGAACATCGCCGATGCCGATGCCAGGGACCGCACCGTGGATGCGCTGCCCCAGAGCGGCGCGGGCCGCACCATCATGACCACACAGCCCCGGTTCGTGCCGGATGAGGCCGTGGAGATCCGGCTCCAGGACGGGGCCGCCGCCAGGGTCCGGCTGGTGGACTGCGTGGGCTATCTGATCCCCGGGGTGCTGGGGCTCAGCGAGGAGGGCGAGGCGCGCATGGTGCGCACGCCCTGGTTCGACCGCGATATCCCCTTCGAGGAGGCCGCGGAGCTGGGTACCCGCCGGGTGATCCGGGAGCACGCCACCATCGGCGTGGTGGTCACCACCGACGGCAGCGTGGTGGACATGCCCCGGTCCGCCTACGAGGCGGCGGAGGCCCGGGTGGTGCGGGAGCTGAAGGCCCTGGGCAAGCCCTTCATCGTGGTGCTGAACGCCCAGTCGCCCGCCGCGCCGGAAACGCTGCGCCTGCGGGACGGCCTTGCGCAGCAGTACGGCGTGCCCGTGCTGGCGGTGAACGTGGGGCAGCTGCGCCTGGAGGACCTGAACGGACTGCTGAACAGCCTGCTGCTGGAATTTCCGCTGCGCGAGGTGCGGGTGCAGACCCCGGCCTGGCTGACGGCGCTGCCGGAATCACACTGGCTGAGCGCTTCCATAATGGACAGCGTGCAAACCGCCGCCGCCGGAATGCGCCGGGTGCGGGACCACGAGCTGCTCCGGCAGGCGCTGGAGGACAACGAGTATGCCGAGGACGCGCTGCCCATCGGCATCCGGCTGAACGAGGGCAGGCTGGAATACCGGCTGAGCCTGAAGGACGGCCTGTTCTACCGGGTGCTGGGCGAGGCCTGCGGCGAACGCATCGACGGCGAGGCCCACCTGTTCGATCTGATGAAGCAGCTGGTAGCCGCCCGGCGGGAGTACGACAAGGTGGCCGGGGCGCTGCAGAGCGTGGGGGAGAACGGCTACGGCGTGGTGACGCCCACGATGGACCAGCTGACCCTGCAGCCGCCGGAGGTGGTGAAGCAGGGGGCGCACTACGGCGTGCGCCTGAAGGCCGCCGCGCCGTCGCTGCACATGATCCGGGCGGACATACAGACCGAGGTCAACCCCTTCGTGGGCTCCGAGAGCCAGTCCCGGGAGCTGGCGAGATCCCTTCAGGAGAAGCTGGCGGCTGGGGAGGACATCTGGGATACGGAGATCTTCGGCAAGACCCTCAGTGACCTGGTGCGCGAGGGCGTGGGCGGCAAGCTGAACCGGCTGCCCGAGGACGCGCGTCAGAAGCTGCGGGAGGCGCTGGAGAAGGTGATCAACGAGGGAAGCGGCGGCATGATCTGCATCATGCTGTGATGCGGGACCCACGGCGGGGCGGCGACGTCCCGCCGTTTTTTCTGTGTCAATTCCGAACATTAACAGTTTGACAACCCAAATGTGAAGCAGGGATGGTAAAATAAACTGTATGCGTATGCAATAATCGGAAGGCAGGGGACAGGCA
>CACYWI010000311.1 GCA_902778045.1 uncultured Eubacteriales bacterium | reverse complement strand
GACAGATTTATTTCGTGAACCAGATCGTGGAATACATTGTTCGGAATGGCATGATGAAGGATCTGTCCGTGCTGCAGCAGCCGCCCTTCACGGATCAGGGCAACATCGTCGAACTTTTCTCAACCAACCTTGGCGTTTGGAACGGCATCCGGAAGGCCATAGAGCGCGTCAATGCCAATGCGCTGGCGGCATAATGGGGGGAATTGCATATGATCCAGGCGCTATTGACCATCGATGATGTTTCCTCCCGCAATACGCCGGCCATCGTGGATTACCTGAACGATGTGGGCATCCGGGCGATACTGTTCGGGGTGGGGGAGAACCTTGAAAAGTACCCGGAGCAGGCGGCCTATGCCCTGTCCCGGGGGATGATCATCGGGAACCACAGCGACACCCACCCGGCGTTTTCGGGCCTGAGCTATGAGACATGCGTGCGGGAGATCGAGGCCTGCGAGGCGAAGCTGGACGGGGTCTACCGCGCGGCGGGGGTGGAGAGGAAATACCGGCCCTTCCGTTTCCCCTACGGCGCTTCGACAAGGTGGACGACACGCGGATTCCCTATTCCTGGTGGCGGGAGCAGGGGCTGGATGCGGACATCGACACCTTCTGGACCTTCGACTTCGCGGAGTACAACATCCGCCCCGGCAGCAGCTTTACGCTGGAGGACGTGTTTCGCAGGATCGACGACCGGCGGCCCGAAGCCGGGGCCGCGATCCTTCAGGACGGCGGCAGGCACATCCTGCTGCTGCACGCCCATGACGAGACGGAGGCGCTGGCCCCGGAATACTACCGGCGCTTCATCGACCGGCTGCTGGAGGCCGGCGTGCGGTTCGTCGAGCCTGAGTTCATATAGCCAAAGTCGAGCGCCCCGGGATGCTTCCCGGGGCGCTTGCGCACAGGAAGGGGATTATTTCCCCTCGGTCACTTCGCGGTACAGGTCCAGATACTTCTCGGCGGACACGGTCCAGGACACGTCCTTGGCCATGTCGCGCAGCACCATGCGGTCCCAGGCGGGGCGGTCATTGGTGTACACGTCGCGGGCGCGATGTACGGCGTCGGACAGCAGGCCGGCCTCGTAGCGGTCAAAGGTGAAGCCGTTGCCCCCGTCGGTGGTGATGTCGTAGGGCGCGACGGTGTCCTTCAGGCCGCCGGTCTCGCGCACCACGGGCACCGTGCCATAGCGCATGGCGATCAGCTGGGTCAGGCCGCAGGGCTCGAACAGGCTGGGCACCAGCAGCGCGTCGGAGCTGGCGTAGATCCTGTGGGCCAGCGCCTCGTTGTAGGAGATGAAGGCGCACACCTGGCCCTTGTTCACGCTCTCGTAATAGCGGAAAGCGCCCTCGTAGCGGGGGTCGCCGGTGCCGAGGATCACGATCTGGGTGTTTTCATCCAGCAGCTCGGGGAACACGGCGTTCACCAGGTCCAGGCCCTTCTGGTCCGTCAGGCGGGAGATCAGGCCGATCACGAACTTGCCGTCGTCGATCTCCAGGCCCAGCTGGTCCTGCAGGGCGCGCTTGTTCTCCCGCTTGGCCTGAAGCACGTTGCTTGCGTCGTAGGGCGCGACCAGCAGCTTGTCGGCGGCGCTGTCCCACTGCTCCACGTCGATGCCGTTCACGATGCCGCTGAGCTTGGCGCGGTGATAGTACAGGTGGCCGTCCAGCCCCTCGCCGTAGAAGCCGGTCTGGATCTCCCGGGCGTAGGTCTCGCTGACGGTGGTCACCCGGTCGGCATAGGCCAGGCCGCCCTTGAACATGTTGGCCTCGTCCTCGTTCTGCTTGAACACCGGATAGTCGAACAGGTAATCCGGCAGGCCGGACCAGTACTTCAAATGCTGTATGCCGCAGATGCCCTGGAAGCGCAGGTTGTGGATGGTCAGCACGCTCCTGGCCGCGCCGATGGGCGTGCCGGCAAAGCGGGTGCGCAGGTACACCGGCACCAGGCCCGCCTGCCAGTCGTGGCAGTGCACCACGTCCGGGATCCACTCCAGGTAATTCAGCGCCGCCAGCGCCGCCTTGGAGAAGTAGCAGTACTTGGGAATGTCCTCCCACAGGCCGGTGTAGGGGTTGCCCCAGTCAAAGAATTCCTTGTTGTCGATGAAATCGTAGATCACGCCGTCCAGCTCGGTCTCCATGATGCCCACATAGAACTGGCGTCCGTCCTGGCACTGGTCCATCATGAACGAGCCGCGATAGGTCATGCCGTCCTTGAACTTCTGGGGGATGCAGTTGTACATTGGCATCAGTACCCGCACGCCGCAGCCCAGCCGGGTCAGCGCCCGCGGCAGGGCGTACATCACGTCGCCCAGGCCGCCGGTCTTCACGAAGGGATAGCATTCCGAACCGATAAAGGCGATATTGAGCTTTTTGTCAGGCATAGACATTCTCCTTTGCAGATTTCTTGATGTTAAGATTATAACATAGGCGTCGATAATTAACAAGGGGAGAATTGGCGGAAACGCTTAAAAATGGAGCGT
>CACYWI010000310.1 GCA_902778045.1 uncultured Eubacteriales bacterium | reverse complement strand
CAAAGACGCCGAAAATGCGCTTCAGGTATTTTGGAAACACACTCTAATTCCTGATTCTCTAAACCGCTTCGTTCAGCTTGACGGATACCGTCTTGCTCACGCCCTTTTCCTCCATCACCACGCCGTACAGCGCGTCGCAGCGCTCCATCGTGCCCTTTCTGTGGGTGATGACGATGAACTGCGTGTTCTCGGAATAGGACTTCAGGTAGTCGGCGTAGGTATCGATGTTGGCGTCGTCCAGGGCGGCCTCGATCTCGTCGAGGATGCAGAAGGGCGTGGGCTTCAGGTCCAGTATCGCGAACAGTATGGCGATGGCCGTCAGCGCGCGCTCGCCGCCGGACAGCAGCGACAGCATCTGCAGCTTCTTTCCCGGGGGCTGGGCCACGATGTCGATGCCGCAGTTCAGAGCGTCCTTCGGGTCCGCCAGCCGCAGCTCGGCCTTGCCGCCGCCGAACAGCTTCACGAACGTGCGCTGGAAGTTGTCGTTCATCAGCGTGAACTGTTCCTTGAACTGCTTCTCCATCTTGGCCTCCAGCTCGGCCACGATGCCCTCCAGGTCCGCCTGGGCCTTCAGCAGGTCGTCCCGCTGGCCGGTCATTTCCTCCACGCGCTCCACCGTGCGGCGGTACTCGTCCAGCGCAGCCACGTTCACCGTGCCCATGGCGCGGATGCGCTGGCGGATGGTGGCGATGCGCTTTTCGGATTCGGTCAGCTTGAAGTCCGGCTGGCGGAAGGGCTCCGCGCCGGCGTAGGTCAGCTCGTAGTCCTCCCAGATCCTGTCCTGGATCTGCTTGAACTCGCCTTCCACGCGGGTCAGCTGGATCTCGCTGCGGTGGTGCCGGTCGCTGAAATCATCCAGGTTCGCGCGAAGGGCGTCGATCTGTTCGCCCAGGGCCTGCAGCTTCTTCTGCACGCCCACGCGGCGGGCCTCCGCCGCGTCGAAGTCGGCACGGGCGGTATCCAGCGCGGCCTTGTTGGCGTTCAGGCTTTCGATGTCCTTTTCAAGCAGCCCGGCGTTGTTGGCCAGTGCCTCCAGGCACGCCGCCAGGGCCACCTGGGAATCGGCCAGCAGCTTCTCGGCGTTCTCCGCCTGGTTGGAAAGGCGGTCCCGGTCGCTGATCGCGGCCTCCAGGCCGCGGCGGCGGGAGGCCAGCGCGATGCGGGCGTCGCCCACCTGCTGGCGCAGCGCGTCGGTGCGTGTGCGCAGGGCGTAGATCTCCTCGGACAGCTTCTTCACCCGGGCCTGCCGGTCGTCGGTGGAGCTCTCGGCGTCCTGCTGCTGGGCGTCCAGGGCGGAAAGGCTCTGGGTGACGTCCTCCAGCTGGGCCTGCAGGCGCTCCCGCTCGGCGGTGGACCGGGCCACGCGGGCGTCGTTGCTGGTCTGCTCGTCCAGGGCCGCGTTCAGCTGGGTCTCCGCCCGGGCCACAGCAATCTCCTGCCGGTGCAGCTCGTCGTACAGCTCGCCGCGCTCCTTCTTCAGGGCGGTGCGCTCCTCCTCCAGGGCGGCGTACTGCTCCCGGGCCTCGGCGAACTGGGCCTCCAGGTTCTTCAGGGCCTGCTCGCTCTCCTCGATCTCGCGGGTTCGGGACAGCAGGCTGGTGACGCGGCTCTGCACGCTGCCGCCGGTCATCGATCCGCCGGAGTGCATCACGTCGCCCTCCAGCGTGACCAGGCGGAACTGGTAGCGCCCGGCGCGCTGGATCGGTATGCCCGCGGCCAGGTTCTCGGCCACCACGGTGCGGCCCAGCAGGTTGTCGATGACGCCCTGGTACTTCGGGTCGAATTCCACCAGCTCCGAGGCCAGGCCCACGCAGCCGGGCATGGAGAGCACGCTGCGCTCCTGGGCCGAAAGGGTGCGGCCCCGGACCGAGGAAATGGGCAGGAACGTGGCGCGGCCGAAGCGGTTGGCGCGCAGGTATTCGATCATGCGCTTGGCGTCCTCGTCCCGGTCCACCACGATGTTTTGAAGCGCGCCGCCCAGCACCATGTCCATGGCCCGCTCCAG
>CACYWI010000309.1:2072-3559 GCA_902778045.1 uncultured Eubacteriales bacterium | reverse complement strand
GCGCATGATCTCCCGCACGCAGGTGTTGACCTTGCTGTTGGGATCGTCGGGCAGCGTTGGGTCGATCAGCCTCGCCTCCAGCGCCAGCAGCCGTCCGTCGTTGGTGACGTTCAGCATATTGTCCTCGTGGGGATCGACGCCGCCCCTGCGGATGTTCTCGGCGCGCTCGGCCAGCTGCGCCACCATTTCCTTCTGGTACTCGCTGGCCTCGGTTCTGATGTTCTGCGTCTTGCCGCCCTTCAATTCGGGGACGGGCAGGTTCAGCATATCCGGGGTTTGAATGTCCGCCACCTGCTTGAACATCGCCATCAGCTCCGGCAGGTTGAAGAACTTGGCAAAGCGGGTCTTCAGCCGGTAACCGGTGCCCTCCGGGGCCAGCTCAATCGCCGTCTGCGTCTCGCCAAAGTTGGAGGCCCAGCTGTCGAAGTGGGCCAGCCCGCGCCGCTGCAATTCCGTGTGCTGGAGGTATCGCTGCATGGTGAACAGTTCCGTCATGGAGTTGCTGATGGGCGTGCCCGTGGCGAATACCACGCCCCGGTCGCCGGTCAGCTCGGAGATGTAGCGGCACTTCATGTACATATCGCTGGACTTCTTCGCCTCGACGGTGTTGATGCCGGCGACATTGCGCATCTTTGTTATACACGCGAGGTTTTTGTAGCCGTGCGCCTCGTCCACATAGAGCATATCCACGCCCAGCTCCTCGAAGGTGACGACGGAATCCTTGTTCTCGTCGCTGTTCAGCTTCTTCAGCCGCGTCTCCAGCGACTTCTTCGTGCGTTCCATTTCCTTGATGGAAAAGCGTTCGCCGCGGGAGTATTTCAGCTCCTCGATGCCATCCACGATCTCCTGGATCTGCGCCTCCAGCATATCCCTCTGGCGCTCCCTGGAGATGGGGATGCGCTCAAACTGGCTGTGGCCTATGATGATGGCGTCGTAGTCGCCGGTGGCGATGCGGCCCACGAACCGCTTGCGGTTCTGCTTTTCAAAGTCCTTTTTGGTTGCCACCAGCACCTTTGCCGCGGGAAAGAAGCGCAGGAACTCGGCGGCAGTCTGCTCCGTCAGGTGGTTCGGCACGGCGATCAGCGCCTTGTGGCCCAGGCCGATGCGTATCTTCTCCATGACGCTGGCCACCATGACGGCGGTCTTGCCCGCGCCAACGGTGTGCGCCAGCAGCGTATTGCCGCCGTAGAGGACGCGCGCCACGGCGTTTTTCTGGTGGGGACGCAACTGCAATTCCGGGTTCATGCCGGAGAAGCGCAGGTGTGAGCCGTCGTACTCGCGGGGACGGATGCAGTTGTAGGTATCGTTGTAGACCCGGCAGAGGCGTTCCCGCCGATTGGGATCTCGCCATATCCAGTCCTGAAAAGCCTCGCGAATGGCGGTCTGCTTTTGCTGGGCGAGGATGGTTTCCTTCTGGTTCAGCACGCGCTTTTCTCTGCCATTCTCATCCAGCACAGTATCAAACACCCGCACGTCCCGCAGGTTCA
>CACYWI010000309.1:0-2010 GCA_902778045.1 uncultured Eubacteriales bacterium | reverse complement strand
GGAACGAACTCGGCCTGAATCCTGCGGCGAAGATAGTAGGGCGTGTTCAGAAGCTCATGCACAAAGTCGGTGATGTCGCTGGCGGGAATCCACGTCGCGCCGAGGCGCACGCCGATCTCGTGGGGTTCCAGGTCCTTGGGAACGACGGCTTGCAGCGCCTCTATGTTGGGCTTGAAGCGTTCGCCGCCCTCCTGAAACTCCACGGCTGCCTCAGCCGCTTTCAGTTTCTGCCGGATGTCGCCGGACAGATATTCGTCCGCGGTCTGCCATTGTTCGTAGGGACCGGGATTGCCGATGGGGTTCTGGTAGATGAGACCCGTCAACTCGTCGATGAGCCTGTCCTTGTCCATGCCGGTAAGGTCCGCCATGAAGTCCAGATCAACCATCGCGCGCTCCGCCATGCTGACCGCCAGCGCCTCCGGGGCGGTGTCCACATGGTCGATGGGGCGACTGACGGCGATGGTGCGCCGGGTGAACATATCCGCCTTGCGCTCCAGCTTGTTTTCGTCGTCCAGTATCTCCAGGGAGGTCAGCAGGTAGTAGCCGTCATCCTCGCCGAAGATCTGTGCATTCTTCCGGCTGGACAGAAGACCGTACTGCTTTGTGTAGTCGTCGTAACGCTCGTTCAGCTCGATCTGCAGGGTGCCGACCATCTGATCGTCAGCGCCGGCGAGCTGGGCCTGGATCAGCTGCCGTGTGGTGTCCCGCAGGGCAATCATGCCGCGCATCCGGCGCTCATCCGGCGTGCTCAGGGTCTGCTTTTCCATCCATTCATTCCGCCGGTAATAGATCTTGCCGTCCTGAATGGCATAGGAGAAGTTGGGTACGGCGGGGTCGGCGGGAATCCGACTGTCGTCCTGCGCAGGCGCGTCCATGGTGCGCTCCACATACTGCCCTTGAATGTTCTGGATGGCGTGGGCAAGCTGCTCGGACAGCTCCGCACCTGGGATGGCGTGGCAGGTGGTGTCCTTTTCACTTCCGTACATGCTGTCGTCAAAGGACATCGTGCCCAGCAGCATATCCGGGTTTTCAAGAAAGTACGCATTGACCGGCACGTTGTTTTCATCCGTGCCGACGTGAATCCACGAGGGCTCAATATCTATCGGCTTCTCGCGCTTTTGCAGGAACAGAATGTCTGTGGTAACGTCCGTGCCGGCGTTGGCCTTGAAGGCCGTGTTGGGCAGGCGAATCGCGCCGAGCAGCTCCGCACGCTGGGCGATATACCGGCGGACGGAAGAATCCTGCTTGTCCATCGTGCCCTTGCTGGTGATGAAGGCCACGATGCCGCCCGGACGTACCTTGTCCAGCGCCTTGGCAAAGAAGTAATCGTGGATTCGGAAGTGGTACTTGTCGTATCGGGTATCGGGGAGGGAATACGCACCGAAGGGGACGTTGCCTACGGCGGCGTCGAAGAAGCTGTCGGGGAAGGGGGCGCTCTCAAAGCCCTGCACGCTGATCTTCGCTTCGGGGTACAGCTTCTGCGCGATGCGGCCCGTGATGCTGTCCAGCTCCACGCCGGTCAGCTTGCTGTCCCGCATGGCCTCCGGCAGCATACCGAAGAAGTTGCCCACGCCGCAGGACGGCTCCAGGATGTTGCCGCGTCGGAAGCCGAGATTATCAAGGCCCTGGTAGATGGCACGGATGACTGTGGGGCTGGTGTAGTGGGCGTTCAGGGTGGAGGCCCGCGCCGCTTTATACTCATCTTCCGTCAGCAGGGATTTCAGCGTTTCACGCCGGTCTGACCAATCGCCGTTGGCCTCGTCGAAGATCTGCGGGATGCCGCCCCAGCCAACGTATTGCGCCAGCGTTTCCTGCTCCGCTGCTGTCGCGCTTCGCCCCTGACTCTCGATGGTTTTGAGGGTGCGGATGGCCTCTATATTGCGGTCCGTTTTGGTGCGCTGCCCGCCTTCACCCAGGTGATCGTCGTGGATGCGGTAGTTGGTAGAAGCGACTTGCAGGAGAGAATCATTTGAGGCAATGTCCCTACTATCTGCTGCCATCGGGGTTGGC
>CACYWI010000308.1 GCA_902778045.1 uncultured Eubacteriales bacterium | reverse complement strand
TCTGGAGGGGGTGGCCTCGGCGGGAGGTTCGAGCGCCTGGAAAACAGTCCAGTGGACTGTTTTCAGTGAGAACGGGCCGGTTAGGCCCCGTCGCTTGCTCCCCCGTCCGATGGTTCTATTGAACCACGATTTCCGTGACCCGCAGGGTGTTGCCCTCCACCACGAACCGCACGTCGAAGCCGGCGAACGCCACGCCGTAGCGCCGTCCGTCGCCCTCGCGCCTGTAGCCGGGGCGGGGGTCCTGTGAAAGCACCCCGATCAGCGCGGCTCGCTTGTCCTCCGGGATCCGCGCCAGCAGCGCCTCCGGGAAATCCACCTCCAGCCGCGCGTAGTCGATGCCGTCGGTGAAGCCGCCGGTGGCCTCCGGGTGGCAGTCGGCGTAGGGGATGTAGGGCTTGATGTCGTAGATCGGCGTGCCGTCCATCAGGTCGGCCCCCGCCACATGCAGCACCGGCCCATCGGGGGTGGACAGCTCCACGCGCTCCAGCTTCACGCAGGACAGGCCGATGGGGTTGGGCCGGAAGGGCGAGCGGGTGGCGAACACCCCCATGCGCACGTTCCCGCCCAGCCGGGGCGGCTTCACGGTGGGGGACCAGTGCGCCATCACCGATTCGGAGAACTGCCAGATCAGCCACAGGTGGCTGTAGCCGTCCAGGCCGCGCAGCGCGCTGGCGTCGCGGTATTCGCTCTCGAACACGATCGTGGCCTTCAGCGCGTCCACCAGGCCGCTCTGCCGGGGGATGCCGAACTTGCTGGGGAAGTCGGTATGTATGCGGGCGATGGGCGTCAATGCCTGCATGGCCTCAGCGCTCCGTGCCCAGGAAGAACAATGCGATGGTGCCGGGGCCGGAGTGCGCGCCGATCACCGGGCCCACGTAGCTGATGACCACTTTTTTCACCCCGAAGCGGCTGCGCATGATGTCCGCCAGGAAGTTGGCCTCCTCCAGGCAATCGCCGTGGGAGATGAACACCGTCTGGTCCTTCAGGTCGATGCCGCGCTTCTCGGCCTCGTCCGCCAGCGCCTTGATGGAGGCCTTGCGCCCGCGGGCGGTGCTCACCTTGATCAGATGGCCCTCGTTGTCCACGTGCATCACGGGCTTGATGCTCAGCATGCTGCCCACCACCGCCGTCGCGCCGGACACGCGCCCGCCGCGCTTCAGGAACATCAGGTCGTCGATGGTGAACCAGTGGCACAGGTGCAGCTTGGTGGCCTCGGTGAAATCCCGGACCTCCTCGATGGTTTTGCCCTTCTGCTTTTCCTGCCAGGCCAGGTACACCAGCAGCCCCTGGCCCATCGAGGCGCACAGGGAATCCACGGTATAGATCCTGCGGTCGGGATAGCGCTCGGAAAGCTCCTTGGCCGCCATGGCCCCGGCGTTGTAGGTGCCGCTGAGGCCGGAGGAGAAGCCGATGTACAGTATGTCCTTGCCCGCGCGCAGCAGGCTCTCCATGGGCTCCATGAAGTCCTGCATGTTTACGGCGCTGGTCTTGGCCGGGCATTTGGTGCGCAGCTTCGCGTAGATCTCGCTGAAGGCGATCTCCCGCTCGTCCAGGTAATTCACATATCTCTGGCCGTCCACCTCCACATACAGCGGCAGCACGGTCAGCGCCATCTCCTCGGCCAGCTTGGCGGGCAGGTCGCAGGAGGAATCTGTCATGATCACATATTCGCTCATGGATCGGGCCTCCGATTTTGTACTTTATAGGAACATAGTATCCCCGGGTATTATAGCATGGTTTCCGCCGGCTTGTCCTGATAATCCGGTTTATTTAAATCTTTTGTAATTTCCGGTCGGCGCGCGTCCGCGCATTCCCAGAATTTTACCTGAGGGGGTATTGCAATCCCACCCGCCTTGTGCTATAATATCATGCGTTGACTGATTCGGGACTGACCCTTCCGGATCGCAAAACCGTAGCTTGGTCGAGGGCGCACGACTGGAAATCGTGTAGGCGTCAAAAGCGTCTCGAGGGTTCGAATCCCTCCTTCTCCGCCAAAAAGTTGACCCCCTGAAATGGGGGTCAATCTTTTTTGCCGAGATGCGGGGGATGATCGAATCCTCTTTGCGAGCCTGCGAGCGAAAGGGGGCGTGCGAAGCCGCGGCCCGAAGGGACGCTATCCCTCCTTCTCCGCCAAAAAGTTGCCCCCCTGAAATGGGGGTCAATCTTTTTTGCCGTGACGCGGGGGCGTGCAGGCACCCTTTGCTGCCGATTTCAATTGCATCTTCCCATCGCTTCTGTTATAATTTACACAGATATCCATACATATCCCCACACAAGGAGCGATTCACCATGGCGAACGACAAAATCAGCGCGGTCGGCACGAACATAGCTGAAAAGGCGACGATGATCTGGAACGTGGCGGACATGCTGCGCGGCCCGTTCAAGCCCCATGAATACGGGCTGGTGATCCTGCCGATGACGGTGGTGAAGCGCTTTCACGACTGCCTGCTGCCCACGTGGCAGGCGGTGCAGGACACCTACCGGAAGGTGAAGCACCTGGCGGTGATCGACGGCTTCCTGACCCGCGCTTCCGGCTACCAGTTCTACAACACCAGCAGGTACACCTTTGACCGCCTGCTTGCGGACCCGGAGAACATCGAGGCCAACTTCCGCGACTACCTGGCGGGCTTTTCGTCGAACGTACAGGACGTGCTTGCCAAGTTCGATTTCGACACGGTGATCCGCCGCATGGTGGAGAGCAACACGCTGTACCTGGTCATCAAAGAGTTCAACACCCCCAAGGGCTATCTGGGCCCGGAGAAGATCAGCGCGGTGGACTGCGGCTATATCTTCGAGGACCTGGTGCGGCGCTTCTCCGAGTCCTTCGGCGAGGAAGCCGGGGCCCACTTCACCAGCCGGGACATCATCTACCTGATGACCGACCTGCTGCTCTCCGACGCGGACCTGACCCACGCGGGCAACGTCACCGTGTACGACATGACCATGGGCACCAGCCAGATGCTCTCCTGCATGGAGGAGCGCATCCACGAGCTGAACGCCGACATGACCGTCAGCTGCTTCGGCCAGGAGTTCAACCCTTCCACCTTCGCCATCGCCAAGGCGGACATGATGATCCGCGGCGGCGACCCGAACAACATGCGG
>CACYWI010000307.1 GCA_902778045.1 uncultured Eubacteriales bacterium | reverse complement strand
CTTCGGGGCATCATATTCCCCGGCGGTCATGTGGAGGCCGGAGAGAGCATCGTGGATTCAGTGATCCGGGAGGTGCGCGAGGAGACCGGGCTGACCGTGGAGCGCCCCCGGCTGTGCGGCGTCAAGAACTGGATCAACGAGGACGGCTCGCGCTACATCGTGTTCCTGTTCCGGGCGGAGGCGTTCTCCGGAACGCTGCGCGGCTCCGATGAGGGCGATGTCTTCTGGGTGGAGAAGGACGATGTGCTGAAGCTGCCCTGGCTGTGGAACCTGGACGGCATGATGCGGATCTTCGACGGCGATTACGCCGAGCTGTTCCTGGACCGGCAGGCGGACTGGGCTGCGACCCTGAAGTAACCCGTGGTCCAGGGGGCCATCCCTATTCCCTGTTGCCCGGTCCCTTTATTTCCTCCATGGGCATGAACACGTCCTCCCGCCCCTGCTCCATCAGGGCGAGGGCGGCGGAGAGCAGCAGGGCCAGGTGCTGCCCGGGATCGTCGATGGGGATGTCGAAGTCCTCCTTCATGCGGCGCACGCGGTACAGCACGGTGTTGCGGTGGGTGTACAGGCGCTCGCAGGTCTCCCGAAGGGAGTGGTGGCAGATCAGGTAGGTGTACAGCGTCAGGCAGTACAGCGTGTCGTCGGCCAGGTCCCGCTCCAGCAGGGCCTTCACGCAGGGCAGCATCTGCTCGCCGCCATCGGACAGCCGGCGCAGCATCAGCAGCGCGTGATAGGGCTCGGACAGCACCGCGAAGGGATGGGGTATGTGCGTCAGCAGCACCGCCATCAGCGCCTTGGCGGCGGCGTAGACCTGGGGCAGGGCGAACAGCCGGCCGATGGGCGCGGAGACCACCACCCGCAGGTTGAACCGGCGGGACAGCTCCCGGAACAGGCCCATATCCGGGTCGCTGTTCAGAAAGAAGACCACGCCGCCGTCGTGCACCAGCGGGCGGGACATGGGAAACACGTCCAGTATCGTGCTGCGCAGCGCGTTTTCCGACCAGTTGGTGCTGCGGTACAGCTCCAGGTTCACCAGGGCCATGCGCCGAGGGGCCATGTACTTCAGGCCCGCGCCCTCGGCCTGCAGCTCGAACAGGGCCTCGTCGGCAAAGCGCCCCTCCAGCAGCCGCTGCAGCACGGCCTCCTCGGCGCTCTGCACGGTGCCGCCCCGGCTGCTCTCCAGCATCAGCTGCTTTCCAAGGGCCGATTCCACCGCGGAAAACACCCGGGCGTCCTCCCGCGCCAGGCGGTCGTTCACGTCCACCAGGATCAGGTAGCCCACCGGCACGCCGCCGGTGACCAGCAGCGAGAACCTGCGCCGGAAGGGGCTGTCCTGCAGGGTGACGAAGTGGGGCTTCGGATCGCTGCCCGCCAGGAAGCTGCCCGTCTCGTAGCTCAGGCTGCCCTGCTCCATGGACAGCTTGAACGGCGCGTCGTCAAAGCCCGGGGGGCAGTGCCAGGCCACCGTGTGGAAGGCCATATCCACCACCATCGCGGGGCATTCGAACAGCGCCCCGGCGTCCCGCACCAGCAGCGACAGGTCGTCCTTGTTCATGAAATCGTCCAGGAAGGTTTGCAGATCCATAACTTCACCTCTTTATGCTGTGCTGGCAGCACAAATCGATTTGAGATAATTATACCCGCAGCATCGTGCAAAATCAAGCCTTTTGGCTATAATATTTCTCGTACCGGGGAAGCGGTACAGGGAACGGAAATCCCAAGGGTTTCCGGCCGGCGGGCCCGGAAGGGCCTCATGCCGGCGATCGAATTCAGAAAGGATGCGATATTATGATGCTTCTGAAGAATGCTAAGGATATAGATAATCTGATCGATGCCGTCAACCATTGCCGCGACGACGTGTTGCTGCGCTCCACCGACGGCAGGGAGGAGTTCAACCTGAAGAGCGTGCTGTCCCGCTATATGGCCATCGGCGAGCTGTGCCGCGACCACGGCGACAGCTACGAGGTGTTCTGCATGAACCGCGCGGACGAAGGCTACATGATGAACTTCTTCAACAACCTGGGCCACGTGAACACCAAGTGCGCGTAAGCCCAATGTCCC
>CACYWI010000306.1 GCA_902778045.1 uncultured Eubacteriales bacterium | reverse complement strand
CTTTGAGATGGTGCTGGGCGCGGGGGCGGACATGGCCCGCAAGCCCTTTGCCATCGGGGCGCGGATCGAGCATCTGCAGCAGCGGATCAACCGGGCCCAGTACGGCCCCGCCGCCGGGCACCCGGCGCTGGGCGCGGCGGACTACAAGCTGGCCGTGCACCTGCCCGGCGGGCGCTCGGCGTACACCTTCTGCATGTGCCCCGGCGGCCAGGTGGTCGCTGCCGCCAGCGAGGCGGGCGGCGTGGTGGTCAACGGCATGAGCCTGTACGCCCGTGACGGCGTCAACGCCAACAGCGCGCTGCTGGTGAACGTGCTGCCCGAGGACTTCGGCGGCGACGATCCGTTGGCCGGCGTGCGCTTCCAGCAGCGGTGGGAGCGGGCCGCCTTCGAGCTGGGCGGCGGGAACTGGCGCGCCCCGGCCCAGCGGGTGGGGGACTTCCTGGCGAAGCGCCCCAGCGCCGGGGCGGGGGAGGTCCTGCCCACCTATCGGCCCGGCGTCACCTGGACGGCGCTGGACGCCTGCCTGCCGGAATTCGTCACCGGGTCGATGCGCGAGGCACTGCCGCTGCTGGACCGCAGGCTGAAGGGCTTTGCCCATCCCGACGCGGTGCTCACCGGCGTGGAGACCCGATCCTCGTCGCCGGTGCGCATCCAGCGGGATGAGAGTTGCCAGTCCAACCTGCGGGGGCTGTACCCCTGCGGTGAGGGCGCGGGTTATGCCGGGGGCATCATGTCCGCCGCCGTGGACGGCATGCGCTGCGCTGAAAAGATTATTGAGAGTGGAGAGTGAAGCGTGGAGAGCGGAGTTTTTGATGTCTGCGCGTGGCAGTCCCGATGCTCCGTTCCCCGGCTGACTCTATCTCCACTCTCGTTCCCGTCATAAGATCCAAATAAAGGAGAAACGCTATGCTGAGCAAGATCCCCTTCTCCGCCGCCATATTCGACCTGGATGGCACGCTGTTGGACAGCCTGTGGGTCTGGCAGAAGGTGGACGAGGAATTCTTTGCCGTCCGGGGCATGAAAAAGCCGGCGGACTATGCCCGGGCCATACAGGGCATGAGCTTTCGCGAAGCGGCGGTCTACACCGTGCGGCGCTTCGGCCTGGCGGAGTCGGCGGACGCGGTCATGGACGAGTGGATGCGCATGACCGTCGAGGCCTATGCCAACGACGTGCTTTTGAAGCCCGGGGCGCTTTCCTATCTGCGGGCGCTGAAGCGGGCCGACGTGAAGCTGGCCGTGGCCACCGCCAACCGCCGGGAGCTGTTCGGCCCGACCCTGGAGCGCTGCGGCGCGCTATCGTTGTTCGACGCGGTGTTCGAGGACACCCTGGAGGGCGTTACCGGCGCGAAGGCCGCGGGCATGCGCGCCTACGCCGTGCGGGATGGGGGCAACGACCACCACAGCGAGCGGATCGCCGCCATAGCCGACGGGGTGATCGACGATTTCACCGATATGGAGCACCTGCACCCGCTGCCCGCTCCGGGGCGCTGCGTGATCTTCACCGCCCGGTGCGAGGGCGACCCGGCGCGGGCCTATGCTCCGGTGGCGGGCGATTGCGTGCTGTGCGCCGACGGCGGCTGGCGGCTGGCCCGCTGTATCGGCGTGGAGCCGGACCTGGTGATCGGGGACTTCGATTCCTCTGACGAGCCCGCGGCGCTTTCCACCGTGCGCGTTCCCGTGGAGAAGGACGACACTGACACGATGCTGTGCCTGAAGAAGGGCCTGTCCCTGGGCTACGACGATTTCCTGATCGTGGGCGGCTTCGGCGGCCGGGTGGACCACACGCTGGCCAATTTCCAGGCGCTGCACTACGCCGCCCGGCAGAATGCCCGGGCCGCGATGTGCGATGGGAACAGCTGGGCAGCGGTGCTGCGAGACGGCGCGATGTGCGTGCCCGCGAACGCGCTGGGCGAGGGCGCGCCGGTGAAGCTGTCGGTATTCGCCCTGAGCGACGTGTGCCGGGGCGTCACCCTGCGGGGCACGAAGTACCCGCTGGAGGAGGGCGAGCTGACCAACGCCTTCCCCCTGGGCGTCAGTAACGAATTCGCCGCGCCGGAGGCCGAAATCAGCGTCCGGGAGGGCGCGCTGCTGATCACGCTGTGCCGGGAGGGCGATTGACAAAGCCGCTTTGGTACTGTAGAATGGTTTCAGGGAGGGATGGCTATGCCGACGGTTGAGGACATTCGCCGCGTGGCGCAGGATCTTGGCGCGCAGTACGGCGTGGAACGCATCTATCTGTTCGGCTCCTATGCCCGGGGAAGCGCAGGGCCTGACAGCGATATCGACCTGAGGATCGACAAGGGCCGCATGCGTGGCCTGTTCCAGCTTGCGGGCCTGAAGCTGGATTTTCAGGACAGACTGGGGAAGCGGGTGGATCTGCTGCCCTCCGATAGCCTTGACAATCAATTCCTGAACAGGATTCGCAGTGAGGAGATCATGATCTATGGCGCACAGTGAAAGGGATTTCGTCATTTTGCAGCACATGATCGCCTATTGCGATGACATTGCCCGGGCCATGCGGCGCTTTGGCAGTGACTATGAAGCGTTCAAAGCGGATAAGGACTACCGAAATGCTTGCGCCATGTGCATATTACAGATCGGAGAGCTTGTCGGGCACTTGAGCCCGGAATTCCGGGAGACCCACACCCGGATGCCGTGGAACGAGATCAAGGCTATGCGCAACATCGTCGTGCATGCCTATGGCAGTGTCAGCGTGCAGATGACCTGGGAAACCATCGAACGGGATATACCGTTGCTGATGGAATACTGCGAAGACATTCTCCAGCGGGAGGTCTGAGACGGTTCTGATGCAATCCGCCATCGATTCTCCCAATACCCCGTTATAGGCTTGACTTTTAACATGCCGGGGCATTATAATAGGGGGCACAGGCGATGAAGGAGAGAGTAGCGCGACTTCGCACCCAAAGAGAGCCGGGAAAGGTGAAAGCCGGCGGCGTCGGGGCGCGCGAACATGGCTCCGGAGCTCCGGGCGCGAACGGCATGGTCCCTTAGCGTCCGGCGAAGGGCAGCGACTGCCGCCGCGTTAAGGCATCCAAGGCGCAGGCCAGAAGGGCCTGCGTGAAAAGGGTTGGTACCGCGCAACCGCGCCCCTGTTTACAGGGGGCGCGGATTTTAGTTTCAAAGGGGGATATGATCATGCCGAAGCCCACGTTTTACCTGACCACGCCCATCTACTATCCCAGCGGCAACATGCACATCGGCCACACCTATACCACCGTGGCGGCGGACACCATGATCCGCTTCAAGAAGCAGACCGGGTACGACACCTACTTCCTGACTGGCACCGACGAGCACGGCCAGAAGATCGAGCGCAAGGCCGCCGAGGCCGGCGTGACGCCCCAGCAGTTCGTGGACAAGATCGTGGCCGAGACCAAGGAG
>CACYWI010000305.1 GCA_902778045.1 uncultured Eubacteriales bacterium | reverse complement strand
CGCACGCCCCCCGGCGGCGAGAGCGACGGGGAGGCCTTTGAGCGGGTCATGGGCCTTATGGACCGTCTGTCCGGCGGGGGAGGCGGAACCTGTGCCCTGGTCACCCATTCCGGCCTGGGGCGCATACTGCTGTGCCGGCTGATGGGCTTGCCACCCCACCGCAAGCGGGCCATTCCCATGGAATACGCCGGCTGCAGCAGGATCGAGCATGAAAACGGCGCGTGGAGGGTGTTCCTCTCCGGCCCGCTGCTGGACGAGCATGAATAATACGGGCGCAGGGCTTCCGGGAGAAGCCCTGCCGCGCGAGATCGCATGGGGGGAGTTGTATGATGAGCAGGGAAGTGTTGGGCTACCGGGAGGCGCGACAGCTGCTCCTGGACCGGGTCGCGCCGGTGGGGACAGAGGCGGTGCCCCTCGCGGCCTGCGCCGGAAGGGTGCTGGCTGAGATGCTGTCGGCGGCGTCGGACGTGCCGCCCTTCGACCGCTCGCCCTACGACGGCTACGCGCTGCGCGCGGCGGATACCGAGGGCATCGGCCCGGACCGCCCGGTGACGCTGACCATACTGGAGGAGGTGCCCGCGGGCTGTGTCGGCACGCGCGCCGTGACGCCGGGCACCGCGGTGAAGGTGTTGACCGGCTCGCCGTTGCCGGAGGGCGCGGACGCCATCGTGCCCTTCGAGGACACGCGGTTCACCGATCAAACCGTCACGCTGTTCGCGCCGGTGAAGCCGGGCAGCAATGTGGTGCGCGCGGGCGAGGACGTGAAGGCCGGCGCGCTGCTGGCGGAGGCGGGCACGGCGATCGACAGCGGCCTGATGGCCACGCTGGCCGGCCAGAACGCGCCCTGCCCGAGGGTGTTCCGCAGGCCGACGGTGGGCATTGTGTCCACCGGCACGGAGCTCACCGAACCGGGCGAACCCCTCGAGCCGGGGCACATCTACAACACCAGCCGCTACGCGCTGGACGCGGCCCTGCGGGACATCGGCGCGCAGCCGGCGTTCATCGGCAGCGCCGGGGACGACGCGGCCGCCATCGAGGCGCTGCTTCGCGAGGGGCTTGAGCGCTGCGACGCGCTGGTGGTCACCGGCGGCGTGTCGGTGGGGGACTACGACCTGACGCCGGACGCCATGCTCGGCGCGGGCGTGGAGGTGCTGTTCCGGGGCGTGGCGCTGAAGCCGGGCATGGCCTGCTGCTATGGCATGGCCGGCGGCAAGCCCGTGATGGGGCTGTCCGGCAACCCCGCCAGCGCGATGACCAACTTCTACGCGGTGGCCGCGCCGGCGCTGAAGCGGCTGTGCGGGCTGCGGGACTGCCTGCCCCGGGAGGTGGCGCTGAAGCTGGCCGACGGCTTTTCCAAGAAGAGCCGGGGCACGCGGCTGCTGCGCGGCAGGCTGGATCTCTCCACCGGCGAGGCGCTGCTGCGCCTGCCGAAGGACCAGGGCAACGTGGTGATCAGCAGCCTGATCGGCTGCGACGCCATGGCGGAGGTGCCCGCGGGCAGCGGCCCTCTGGCGGCCGGTACGGCGCTGAAGGGCTTCCTGCTGTAATCAAAGGGGAAACGGGGACTCGAGAAGATGAAGGACGCATTTGGACGGCAGATCACCTATCTGCGCCTGTCCGTGACGGAGCTGTGCAACCTGCGCTGCCGATACTGCATGCCGGCGGAGGGGGTCTGCAAGCGCGACCACGCCGAGATGCTCAGCCAGGAGGAGATGCTGCTGGCCGTGCGCGCCGCGGCGGAGCTGGGCGTTCGCAAGCTGCGCATCACGGGCGGCGAGCCGCTGGTGAAGCGCAACATCGTGTCCATCTGTGAACAGGCGGCCCGGGTACCGGGCATCGGGGAGATCTGCCTGACCACCAACGGCCTGCTGCTGCCCGGCCTGGCCGCGCCGCTGAGGGCCGCGGGCGTGCGCCGGCTGAACATCAGCCTGGACACGCTGGACCCGGATAAGTATGAATGGATCACCCGCGTGGGCAGGCTGTCCATGGCGCTGAAGGGCATCGAGGCGGCGCTGGACGCCGGCTTCGAGCATACGAAGATCAACGCGGTGCTGATCGGCGGCTGGAACGAGGATGAGATCCGCCCGCTGGCGGAGCTCCGCTTTCGGACAGCGACGGCGTGGCGCGGATGTACCGCCTGCCGGAGGGGCAGGGCAGGATCGGGCTGATCTCCCCGGTCAGCGCTGATTTCTGCGACCGCTGCAACCGCCTGCGCCTGACGGCGGACGGCAAGGTGAAGCCCTGCCTGCATTCGCCGGCGGAGTTTTCGATCAGGGGCCTGGACCTGGAGGGCATGAAGCGCCAGTTCCTGGCCGCCTGCGCCGCCAAGCCCGCGAGGCACGAGGCGCTGTCCTACGAGTGCCGCAGCCGCTCGGCCCGCAGCATGAACCGCATCGGAGGGTGAGCGATGATTCCCGCCATAGGCTTTTCCGCGTGGTCCGGCACGGGCAAGACCACCCTCATAGAGCGGGTGATCCGCGAGCTGAAGGTCCGGGGCGTCCGCGTGGCCGTGGTCAAGCACGACGTGCACGGCATCGACCCCTGCGACGAGGGCAAGGATTCCGGGCGCTTCCGGCTGGCCGGAGCCGACCGGGTGGCGCTGATTGGCCCGGAATACGGCGAAGACGCCGAGGCGCGGCTCTTCCAGGTGCTGGGGGCGCTGACCGGCGTGGACCTGATACTGGTCGAGGGCTTCAAGCACGCGAGCCTTCCCCGGGTCGGCCTGTACCGCAGGGCCAGCGGCAAGCCGCTGCCGGAGCCGCCGGAGCGCTACATCGCCGTGGTGACAGATGAAGGGGCGGGCGGGGACACGCCCTGCTTTGGCTGGGACGACATCAAGGAGCTGACGGATTTTCTGATGGAACAGACGAAGGACTTTACCCACTTCAACGAAGAGGGGCGCGCCCGCATGGTGGATGTGGGCGACAAGGGCGAAACGGCGCGCGCGGCGGTGGCCGCGGGCCGGGTGCTGGTAAACCGGGCGACCTTCGATTTGATCCGCTCCGGCGGCATGAAGAAGGGCGACGTGTTGACGGTGGCCCAGGTGGCGGGCATCATGGGGGCCAAGCGCACGCCGGATGTGATACCGATGTGCCATCCCATCATGATCAACGGCGCGGACCTGTCGCTGTCGCTGGATGAGGCGCGCCTGTCGGTGGAGATCACCGCCACGGTGCGCACCGACGGGCGCACCGGCGTGGAGATGGAGGCGCTGACGGCGGTCTCCGTGGCCGCGCTGACGGTGTATGACATGTGCAAGGCCGTGCAGAAGGACATGGTCATATCGGATATCCGCCTGCTTAAAAAGTCGGGCGGCGTGCACGGCGATTTTGAAAGGA
>CACYWI010000304.1 GCA_902778045.1 uncultured Eubacteriales bacterium | reverse complement strand
CGTGAGATAAGGGGACGGTTCCTTATCTCACTTTTCACAGCTTATCAAATGAGATAAGGAACCGTCCCCTCATCTCACGGCTTCGTCGCCTTGGCCTCCGCGGCGATCTCCAAGCCTTCCCCTTCAGGGGAAGGTGGCATTTGCAGAGCCTGCGGAGCAAATGCCGGAAGAGGTCGTTCCCCTTTCCCTCGCTCCTCATCCTTCTTCCGCGTCCTGCGAGGCTTCTTTTCCTCCCCCTTCCCCGCCTCCGATTCCATCCTGCCGAGCTCGGCCCTGGCCTCGCTCTCGGTCAAACCTTGGCCGAACCTGGGGTTGGTGAGGAAGGAGAACCGGCTGAGCAAGCCGGCCCGCACCAGGCGGATGCCCTCGTCGACGCAGCTGGCGCGGTCCTGCACGGCGCCATCGTCGAAGGTCACCTTCACCTCGAAGCCGCGGGCAGCGAGCTCTGCGACGGGTCTGCCGCGATATTCGATGCCAAACAGCGCGGCCAGCTCCACGATGGCGCGGACCATCCGCTCCAGCGCGGGCGCCAGCTGGTTCTGCACGGTGCGCACGGTCTTGAAGGTCTTGCTGTTTTCGCTGACCACCTCGGTGGCGGTGCGAATGCCGGCCCGGTTGTCGAAGCTGAACGAGCCCACGGAAAACCCCGTCTGCAGGCACAGCACGCCCAGGAAGGCATTCAGCGCGGCCACATGCTCCTCCACCCGCAGGGAAACGCTGTCGTCCTGCACGTGCAGCTCGTCCCTGTCGTCGCCGGCGAAGGCCTCGTACACCTCATCCCTCGGGTCGAAGTAGCGCCGGGGCACGCCGCTGACGGGGTCCACCACCTGCCGCACGCAGCGCGCGGGGACGATGATGCGCTTCCTGCCCAGCCGGAACTCACTGACCAGGCTGTCATAGCAGATGTCCAGCGCGTGCAGCGTCTCCAGCGCGTTGCCGAACACCGACACCCCCAGCGGGCAGTCGTCCGCCAGGTTGTTGGCCGACGCCGTGCGGAAGTAGGCGAACAGCGGCGCCCCCGGCGGCAGCTCCACCCGCTCGGAAAGCGACGGGTACAGCGCCTGCAGCGGCGCCCGCTCACCCAGCGCGTCCCTGTTCTCCCGGCTGCGATACAGCGCGTTCTCGATCACACGATGGCCGCCCTCCCGCCGGTGCCACTCCAGCCGGGTGTAGCTCTCCCCGTCCTTCGCGACCCGGGAGATGAACACCCCCTCGCCCACGCCGCCCTCGTCCCAGCCCAGCGGAACGAACTGGTCCGCGCTCACATAGCCCAGCCTGACCGCCACGGCATTTCCCGTTTCCCCGGGTTCCACCCACACCTTCACCGCCCCGCCGCCCAGGGCCAGCGCCTGCTCCAGCAGCTGCTGCATGCGGCCCTGGAAGCCGTTCTCCGCCAGCACCGACGCAACGAAGCCGTCCAGCGCGCCATCGCCGTCCGGCGTGCCCACGCGTATGGCGCACTGCTCGCCCCACACCAGGCCCGCCAGCTCCGCGCACAGCGCCTTGGCGGCGTTCATGCGGAAAAGCTCCCGCGAGGCCCCCGGGTTCTCAATGGTCGGCGCGGCCACCCTGTGCCACGGCGCGTAGGCCCCGCGGTACAGCTGCTTCCACACCAGTATGCCGTCCCGATAGAAGTCCCGGAACGCCGGCACCCCCTTCAGGTCGAATACGTCCCCCGCCTCCCGCGGGTGGACGCTGCCAAACCACTTCATAAAAAACCACCTTTTTTCTATGTTAGGAGTGAGGTTAAGTCAGGAGTGAGGAGTTGAAGTGCAAATCCCTGACGGGATTTGTTTTGATTGAATTGGAGCGTGCGGAAGGGTGTCGCGCCAGCCTGAATCAAAGAAATCCGAAGGATTTCAACCACCATTCCTAACTTCTAACTCCTCACTCCACACCTCACAATCCTAACTCCTAACTCCTCACTCATCCCCCACGCCTCCAGCAGCTCCGCCATATCCCGCTCCAGCGCGTACTCCATGGCGTCGAGGCTGTCGATATTAGTGCTGCCGTCGTCCAGGCGCACGTCGCGCTCGGGCTGCTGGGGGTCCCAGCGGGCGGCGCAGAGGGCGTCGACGGTCTCGTCGCAGCCGCGGCGCACA
>CACYWI010000303.1 GCA_902778045.1 uncultured Eubacteriales bacterium | reverse complement strand
AATCAAGCCTGCTGGAACGGCATGCCCAGAAGGCGGAGCAGTTCCCTGGCTTCCTCGTCGGTCTTGGCGGTGGTGACGAAGATCATCTCCATGCCGCGGATCTTTTCAACCTTGTCGTACTCGATCTCGGGGAAAATCAGCTGCTCACGGACGCCCAGGCTGTAATTGCCGCGGCCGTCGAAGGCCTTGGTGGATACGCCGCGGAAGTCGCGCACGCGGGGCAGCACGATGCTGACAAGCTTGTCGGCAAACTCATACATTCTGTCGCCGCGCAGGGTGACCTTGGCGCCGACGTTCATGCCGGCACGCAGCTTGAAGTTTGCGATGCTCTTCTTCGCCTTGGTCACCAGGGGCTTCTGACCCGCGATGGTGGTCAGCTCCTCTACGGCCAGTTCCAGCGCCTTGGCGTTGTCCTTGCAATCGCCCAGGCCCATGTTGATAACGATCTTCTCCAGGCGCGGAATCTCCATGACGTTCTTGTACTCGAAACGCTGCTGCAGCGCCGGCACAACCTCCGCGCGGTACTTATCCTTTAATCTTGCCACAGTGCCAATCCTCCCTTAACATCAGTTGTCGAAGACCGCTTTGCACTGCTTGCACACGCGGCGCTTGCCCTCGATGAACACATGGCCGATGCGCGTGGGCTTGCCGCACTTGGGGCAGATCACCAACACGTTGGAGGCGCTGATGGGCGCTTCCTTTTCGATGATGCCGCCCGGCAGGCCCTGTCCGCGGGGCTTCTGGTGCTTCTTCACTATGTTGATGCCTTCGACGATGATCCGGCCGGTCTCGGGGAAGACCTTCTGAACCTTGCCAGTGTTTTCCTTTTTATTCTTGTCGGCGCCTGCGATGACCTTTACGGTATCGCCGACCTTAACCTTAAGCTTCACTGCCATGGCATATAATCCTTTTCGCGGAGCTCGCGAGCCACGGGCCCAAAGATGCGGGTGCCCCTGGGCTGCTTCTGTTCGTTGATGATGACGGCGGCATTGTCGTCAAAGCGGATATAGGTGCCGTCGGGACGACGGTACTGCTTCTTGGTGCGGACGATAACGGCCTTCACGACCTCGCCCTTCTTCACAGCGCCGCCGGGGGTGGCGCTCTTCACGGAAGCGACGATCACATCGCCCACGCTGCCGGTGCGGCGGAAAGAGCCGCCCAGCACGCGGAAGCACATGATTTCCTTAGCGCCGGAGTTATCGGCTACCTTCAAACGGGTTTGAGGCTGAATCATATTTTTCTTCCTCCTTGGGTTTATCGGCTTCTTACTTCGCCTTTTCGATGATTTCCACAAGGCGCCAGTGCTTGTCCTTGGACAGCGGGCGGGTCTCCATGATCTTCACGGTATCGCCGATGCCGCACTGGTTCTCTTCGTCGTGGACCTTGATCTTGTTGGTACGGTTCATGATCTTGCCGTACAGGGGATGCTTGACACGGGTGCGGATCGCGACGACGATGGTCTTGTCCATCTTGTCGGAAACAACCACGCCGGTACGAGTCTTGCGCATGCCTCTTACTTCAGCCATTTTCAGTTGCCTCCTTTCGCGTTACGCCTTGCCGGCCAGCTCGCGCTGACGGATGACGGTCTTGACCCGGGCGATGCTCTTCTTGCAGTCGCGGATAGCCGCGGTGTTCTGCAGCTGGCCGGTCGCCAGCTGGAAGCGCAGGTTGAACAGCTCGCTCTTCTTGTCCTTCAGATCGGTGTCGAGCTCAGCCATGGTCTTGGCCTGCAGGGCCTTCAGTTCGTCCTTGGTTTTCACTGCTCTTCACCACCTATCTCGGTATTGGCTTCTTCCTTGACGGCCTCGCGCTTGATGAACTTGGTCGTGATGGGAAGCTTGTGGGCGGCCAGGCGCAGAGCCTCGCGGGCCGTCTCTTCGGGGATGCCGGCCATCTCAAACAGCACGCGGCCGGGCTTGATAACGCTCACCCAGTACTCCGGAGCGCCCTTGCCGGAACCCATTCGGGTCTCAGCGGGCTTGGCGGTGATGGGCTTGTCGGGGAAGATCTTGATCCAGACCTGGCCGCCGCGCTTGGTGCGACGGGTCATGGCCTGACGGGCAGCCTCGATCTGGTTGGAGGTCACCCAGCCGGGCTGGGTCGCCACGAGGCCGTACTCGCCGTAGGCGATAAAGTTGCCGCGCTGGGCCTTACCCTTCATGCGACCGCGCTGCTGCTTGCGGTGCTTGACTCTCTTGGGCATCAGCATTGCTTAGTTGCCTCCTTCCTTGCGCTCGGTGCGCTCGCCGCGCTCCCGGCGCTCACCGCGAGGACCGCGGTCGTTCCTGTCGCCGCGCCTGCGGTCGCCGCGACCGGCAAACGGGCTCTTGATATCGGTATAGCCCTGCAGAACCTTCTTGCCGTTCTGGGGCAGCACCTGGCCCTTGTAGATCCACACCTTGACGCCGATGCGGCCGTAGGTCGTCTTGGCCTCGCAGAAGCCATAGTCGATGTTGGCGCGCAGGGTCTGCAGCGGGATGGAACCCTCGTGATAGCCTTCGGAGCGGGCGATGTCCGCGCCGCCCAGACGGCCGGAAACGGAGGTCTTGATGCCCTTGGCGCCGGCCTTCATGGAGCGGGAGATGGCCTGCTTCATGGCGCGGCGGAAGGAGATGCGCTTCTCCAGCTGCTGAGCGATGTTCTCAGCCACCAGGGTGGCGTCGCAATCGGGGTTCTTGATCTCCATGATGTCCAGCGCGACCTGACGGCCGGTGAACTGCTCGACTTCCTTCTTCAGGGCCTCGACGCCCGCGCCGCCCTTGCCAATCACGATGCCGGGCTTGGCGGTGTACACGGACACATGCAGCTTGGCGCCGCTGCGCTGGATGTCGATGCGGGAGATGCCGGCGGTGTTCAGCTTTTCCTTCAGCATCTTGCGCAGGTTGTAGTCTTCGATCAGGTTATTGGAAAAATCCTTTTTCCCTGCGTACCACTTGGTGCTCCAGTCCAGGATGACACCAACGCGGGCGCCGTCCGTGGGGATTAACTTTCTGTCCCATTTTATATCCTCCCTCACTTCTGGTCGAGCACGATCGTGATGTGGCTGGTGTGCTTCTTGATCATATCGGCACGGCCATGGGAACGCGCCCAGTAGCGCTTCAGGGTCGGGCCCTGGTTGGCGTACACCTCCGCCACATACAGGCTGGAGCGATCCAGCTCCTTGACCTCGGCGTTGGCGATCGCGCTGTTCAGCAGCTTTTCAACCACCGGCGCGGCGCTCTTGGGCGTATACATGAGGATCGCCAGCGCGTCATCGACCTGCTTGCCGCGGATCAGATCCACAACGATCTTCGCCTTGCGGGGAGCTACGCGGACGTACTTGGCAGTCGCGCGGGGGCGCTTATCGGCATTGGCCTGGCGCGCCGCGGCCTTTTCTTTAACACGAGTTGCCATATCTTTTCTCTCCTTCCGTTACTTGCGGGATGACGCTTTTTCACCGGCGTGTCCCCTGAAGGTACGGGTGGGGGCGAATTCGCCGAACTTGTGTCCGACCATATCCTCGGTTACATAGACCGGAACATGCTTGCGGCCGTCATGGACGGCAACCGTGTGACCGATGAAATCGGGGAAGATCGTGGACGAACGGGACCAGGTCTTCAGAACCTTCTTGTCGCCGTTGGCGTTCATTTCCTGCACGCGCTTCAGCAGCGCGGGCTGAATGAAAGGACCCTTTTTAACAGATCTGCTCATAAGGTTTGCCTCCTTTCAGGCCTTACTTGTTCTTCTTGGGCCGGCTGATGATCAGCTTGTCCGAATACTTGCGATGCTTGCGCGTCTTGACGCCCTGGGTCTTCTTGCCCCACGGGGACATCGGAGCGGGCATGCCCACCGGGGAACGGCCTTCGCCGCCGCCATGGGGATGGTCCACCGGGTTCATGACCACGCCGCGGACGGTGGGACGGACGCCCATGTGACGCTTGCGGCCGGCCTTGCCGATGCGGACGTTGCTGTGATCGGTGTTGCCGACCTGGCCCACGGTGGCGCGGGCCGTCATGGCCACCTTGCGAACCTCGCCGGAGGGCAGGCGGATCTGGGCGTAATCGCCCTCCTTCGCCATGACCTGGGCGGCGGTGCCGGCGGAGCGGACCATCTGGCCGCCGCGGCCGATCTTGATCTCAATGTTGTGCACCAGGGTGCCCAGCGGGATGTTGGCGATGGGCAGGCAGTTGCCCGGCTTGATGTCGGCGGTGGGGCCGGACATCACGGTGTCGCCAACCTTCAGGCCCAGGGGGGCCAGGATGTAGCGCTTCTCGCCGTCGGCGTAGACCAGCAGGGCGATGAAGCAGGTGCGGTTGGGATCGTACTC
>CACYWI010000302.1 GCA_902778045.1 uncultured Eubacteriales bacterium | reverse complement strand
ACGACGGCGGTTCTGACCTTACGGATCTCCTGCATGGTGCATTCCCCTTTCATAATACGCTGATTTTATGATACCACAAATCCGGCAAACCCACAACCGTTGACAGCGCTGTTTTTTTCCGGTATACTGCACCCAGCCAGGGAGGTGGAAGGCATGGAAAAGAGGGCCCTGCGCCGTGAGATCAGCGAAAAAAAGCGTGCCCTGACGGCGGACGCCATCGAAGCGCGGAGCAGCCTGCTGGCGCAAAGGCTGTTCGATACACGGCACTATCGGCGGGCGAGGTCGGTATACGCCTACCTCTCCTTCAACCAGGAGGTGCGCACCCGGCCCATCATCGAAAGGGCCTGGGCGGACGGCAAGCGGGTGGCCGTGCCGAGGGTGGCCGGCGACGAGATGGCGTTCGTCTGGCTGGACAGCTTCGACGGCCTGGCCATCAGCGGCTTCGGCGTGCCCGAGCCCGCGGAGGGCGAAATCGCCGACGACGAATCCGCCCTGGTGCTGATGCCCGGCCTGGCCTTCGACCGCGAGGGAAACCGCGTGGGCTACGGCGGCGGCTATTACGACCGGTATCTCGCAAGGCATTTGGACCATGTGAAGATCGCCCTGTGCTATGACTTCCAGCTGGTCGATGCCATCGACGCCGAGACACACGACATCCCCGCCGACCTGGTGATCACGGACGGTACGGAAGTGTGAGACAGGGAATTGGAAATTGGGAATTGGAATTAAAGGAAGCCGGTGCCCCCAGCTATTCCTGTCCCCTTATCCTTACTCCCTACTCCGCTTCCCTATTCTCTCCAGCACCGGCACGATCAGGAAGCACACGATCCCCGCGGTGAACCCGCCGTTGTACAGGTTAAAGCCCCCGTGAAGCACGGGCAGACCGGTGACCAGAGCGTAGTGCAGCATCGCCGCCGCAGCCCCGGCCACGGGGCCGTACACGCCGGAGACGGGGGCCAGGCCGCTGGCGAAGCACAGGCCCACCACGATGGCCTGGGCGTTCAGCGGAAAGGCGGTGACGCCCAGGCGGTGCAGAAGGCCCATGACGCCGTAGCCCAGCATCACCGGCAGCACGTTCAGCGGCGTCGCCCCGGCGCAGCAGCAGGCCAGCATGCAGAACACCGCGCCCATCGTGGGGCCGGTGAAGGCCGCGCCCACCAGATTGTAGTACAGCAGTATGAACAGGCCGTAGACGCCCACGTGCATCACATTCGCGCCGGGGGTGTACTTTTGCGTGAAATCGGCCCTGTAGCCCTTGTCCCTCAAAAGCGCTGTATAGTCGTCCGCGCCCAGCAGCAGCCCGCACACGACGCACAGCCCGAAGCAGACGCCGCAAAAGGCGTTCACAAAGGCCCGGTGCCCCTCACCCAGCGTGGCCGCGATGGGCGGGGCCTCCACGCCTGCGGTTTTGTACAGCAGCGCGTACAGCGCAAAGCACAGAAAGCCCGCCGCGGGCCCGGCGTTGTACAGGTCAAAGCCCTTGTGCAGCGCCGGGGAATGGGCGCAAAGCGCGGGCATGGCGCAGCCCGACGCCAGGGCGACGCCCAGCGCCAGCAGCACGCCGGTGAGCTTCAGTTCCGGCCCGGCATTGAAGTCCGGATACCAGAGAAGCACCTGGGTCAAAAGCGGCGCGACGGCGGTGGAGAACATCGCCAGGTTGACGCACTTCGAGAAGGGCATTCTCATCAGCCTGGAATACACATACGTCCCCAGGAAGAAGGGCAGCAGGTTGAGTATACTCATGCCGTAGGCGCCGAAGCCCACCGTCAGGAAGAAGGCCAGCACCGTGCCGCCGTCCACCGCGGCCCCGGGCACGAACGTCAGCGCGCAGCAGGCCGCGGCGATCAGCGCGCAGTTCAGCATCGAGGCGGACAGGCCGCCCCGCTCCGTCAGGAAATAGTCCTTGGTCAGCTGGGCGGGGCGGGTGCAGATGCGCATAAGGCCGCCCAGCATGTCCCCCCGGTCCGGCGCGATCAGCGCCGCAATGGCAAAGGCCGCGGCGAAGGCGCACATCAGCGCCCGCAGCACGCGGCCCGTTTCAGCTCTGCGTATTCTCTCCATTGGCACATTCCCCTGTCAATCGCTCGGCGGCTTCCACCACATGGCGCATCAGCACCCCGGTGGTCACCGCGCCGACGCC
>CACYWI010000301.1 GCA_902778045.1 uncultured Eubacteriales bacterium | reverse complement strand
GGCCTTCTTCTTCGCCGCGGCCTCTTCCTCCGCCTTCTTCTTGGCGGCGGCCTCTTCCTCGGCCTTCTTCTTCGCGGCGGCCTCTTCCTCGGCCTTCTTCTTCGCGGCGGCCTCTTCCTCAGCCTTCTTCTTCGCCGCGGCCTCTTCCTCCGCCTTCTTCGCGGCGGCCTCTTCCTCGGCTTTCTTCTTGGCTTCCTTTTCCGCCTTCTTCGCAGCTTCATCCTCGGCGCTTTCCGTGACCTCGGCCTTATCTCCCTCGGCCAGGGCCGGAGCGGCGCAGGTCAGGTTCATGCAGAACAAGGATGCCGCGCACAGCAGCGCCAGAATTCTTTGTCCCTTCATTGCTTATCCTCCTGTCGGTCGACGGGCCCGCCGCCCCTCGACCGCCTTTCAGTGCGCGGCATTTTTCGCCGCCGCTGTTTATCGCATTCACTGTAGTATTCTACCATATATACCGGAGTTTGTCTATTCTAATTGCATATTTGTTTCAAACTTGTTACAATTATCCATGCGATTTGTCACGATTGGATTTGACTGCATTTCAAGGCGATTTCCCGCAGGTTTACTGGCGGTAAATCAAGGGGAATCAACGCAGAAATGCAGTCAAAGACGCCGAAAATGCGCTCCAGGTATTTTGGAAACACACTCCAGGTATATTTAATCCAACGGAACGGGGCGGTGATCCGATTGGCGCAGATCGCGTTCACGGTAAACGGCGCGCGGCAATGCGCGGAGGCCCGGGCGGGCGAGAGCCTGCTTTCGGTGGCGCGGCGCGCGGGCATCGCCATCGACGCGCCCTGCGGCGGCAGCGGCGCCTGTGGCAAGTGCCGGGTGCGGCTGATCGCGGGCGACGTCGAATCCGCCCCCTCCCCCCGCCTTTCCCCCCAGGAATACGCCGCGGGCTGGCGGCTGGCCTGCGACGCCCGGGTGACCGGCGACGCCGCCGTGGAAGTGCCGGAGGCCGCCACCGCCTGGCGCGACCGGCTGGCGGGGCTGGCCGACCCCCGGGGCGAGGACCGGCTTGCCGACGCCCGCCGCGCGATGCAGGCCGCGGGGCTGGCCTTCGACAGCGGGCTTTGCGCCGTGACCATCGTCCTCGATCCCCCCACGACCGACGACACCCTGCCGGACACCGAGCGCGCGGCCCTGGCCCTGACCGAAGCGACCGGCGCGCGCCGCGCGCGGTTCACGCTTGCGGCGCTGCGGGCGCTGGCCCGGGTGCTGCGGGAAAACAGCTTTTCCGCCCGCTGCGTGATCGAGCGGCAGGGCGACGCGCTGCGGGTGCTGGACGTGCTGGCCCCCGGCGACGGCGCGCCGGTGGCGGGCCTGGCCGTGGACCTTGGCACCACATCGGTATCGGCGCTGCTGGTGGACCTGGCGGACGGCCGCGTGCTGGCCTCGGGCGGCGCGGGCAACGGCCAGGCGCGCTACGGCGCGGACGTGATCAGCCGCATCATCGAATCGGGCCGCCCCGGGGGCGGCGAACGGCTGCGGCGCGCCGTGATCGACGACACGCTGCGCCCGCTGCTGTCGCGGCTGTGCGGGCAGGCGGGCGTCGCGCCGGAGCGGATCTATCGCGCCTGCGTGGCGGGCAACACCACGATGAACCACCTGCTGCTGGGCCTGGACGCCGGGCCGGTGCGGCTGGAGCCCTACATCCCCACGTTCCTGCGCTGCGACGAGCTGCCCGCCGCGGCGCTGGAGCTGGGCCTGCACCCGGATGCGCGGCTGGCCGTCGCGCCGAACGTGGGCAGCTATGTGGGCGGCGACATCACCGCCGGGGCGCTGGCCTCGATGCTGTGGAACGGCGACGCGCTGACGCTGTTGATCGACCTGGGCACCAACGGCGAGCTGGTGCTGGGCAACCGGGAATTCATGATGTGCTGCGCCTGCTCCGCCGGGCCGGCCTTCGAGGGCGGCGGCATCAGCTGCGGCATGCGGGCCACCGACGGCGCGATCGAAAAGCTGGACATCGACCCCGCCACCCTGGAGCCCGCCTACGCCGCCATCGGCAGTGCCGCCGCGCCGCTGGGCCTGTGCGGCAGCGGCATCATCGACGCCGTGGCCGCGCTGCGCCGCCGGGGCCTGATCGACGGCCGGGGCCGCTTCTTCCCCCGGGAGGGCTGCCCCCGGGTGCGCTTTGACGAGCACGGCATGGGCCGCTATGTGATCGCCCGGGAGGGCGAGGCCGGCGCGCCCCGGGAGATCGCCGTCACCGAGGCGGATATCGACAGCTTCATCCGCGCCAAGGGGGCCATCTACGCCGCGATCGTCACGATGCTGGAGGCGCTGGGGCTCTCCCCCGACGCGCTGGAGCGGGTGATCCTGTCCGGCGGCATCGGCGGCGGCATCGACATACGCAGCGCCGTGGCCGTGGGCATGCTGCCCGACCTGCCCGAAGGGCGCTATGCCTACATCGGCAACAGCGCCCTCACCGGGGCCTGGGCCATGCTGGCAAGCCGCCCCTGCCTGGAGAAGGTGGACGCCCTCGCCCGGGGCATGACCTATCTCGAGCTTTCGGACCAGTCCGGCTACATGGACGCGTTCGTGAAGGAATGCTTCCTCCCCGCGTGAGCGGGCGGATATAGAATTCCCCGCAGGTTTACTGGCGGTAAATCAAGGGGAATCAACGCAGAAATGCAGTCAAAGACGCCGAAAATGCGCTTCAGGTATTTTGGAAACACACTCAAACCAACAACCACAGAAAGAAGGTAATCCCCATGATTCGCAAAATGATCGCACTGCTGCTGGCGCTGTGCCTGGCGCTGACGCTGACCGCCGCAATGGCGGAGGCCTCCCCCGTGCGCGTGGGCGCGCTGAAGGGCCCCACCGCCATGGGCATGGTGCAGATGATGCAGGACAAGACGGACGCCTACGCCTTCACGCTGGTCGCCGCGCCGGACGAGATGGTGACGGCCCTGGCCAAGGGCGAGGTGGACATCGCCGCCGTGCCGGCGAACCTGGCCGCGGTGCTTTACAGCAAGATCGGCGTGAAGGCGCTGGCCGTGAACGTGCTGGGCGTGCTGTACATCGCCGAGCGGGGAGACAGCATCCACAGCGTGGCCGACCTGAAGGGCCGCACGCTGGTGACCGCCGGCAAGGGCGCGACCCCGGAATACGCGCTGAACTACATCCTGCGCGGCAACGGCCTGGACCCGGAGCAGGACCTGACCATCGAGTTCAAGTCCGAGCACGCGGAGTGCGTGGCCGCCATGACCCAGGACGACACCATCGTGGCCATGCTGCCCCAGCCCTTCCTGACCACCGCCATGGGCAAAATGGAGGACCTGCATGTGGCGCTGGACCTGACCCAGGAGTGGGACGCCCTGCAGGCTGACGCCGAGAGCCCCTCCGCCATGATCACCGGCGCGATCGTGGTTCGCGGCGAGTTCGCCGAGCAGAACCCCGAGGCCGTGCAGCAGTTCATGGCCGATTGCGCCGACAGCGTGGCCTTCGTGCAGCAGAACACCGACGCCGCCGCCGAGCTGATCGGCGCCTTCGACATCGTGCCCGCCGCCGTGGCCGCCAAGGCGCTGCCCGGCTGCAACATCGTGTTCATCTCCGGCGAGGAGATGCGCGCCGAGCTGTCCGGCTATCTGAACGAGCTGTTCAACCAGGACCCCGCCGCCGTGGGCGGCGCGGTGCCGGGCGAGGATTTTTACTATTGACGATCTGATGGCAGATCAGGGGGCTGTTACAGGCTGCTGTAACGGCCCCCTGCTTTTTTGTTATGCCGCCTTCTCCCCTTCGTCCTCGGGCGCTTCGGGCTCGGGCGTCGGCTCCTCCGTGGGTTCCGGCGTCGGTTCCTCCGTGGGTTCCGGCGTCGGCTCGGGCGTCGGCTCGGGCGTCGGCTCGGGCGTCGGTTTGGGCGTCGGTTCCGGCGTCGGTTTGGGCGTCGGCTCCGGCGTCGGTTTGGGCGTCGGCT
>CACYWI010000300.1:2332-4489 GCA_902778045.1 uncultured Eubacteriales bacterium | reverse complement strand
GGTGGAAAGCGCCGTGGACGTGGGCTCCGGCGCGGGCTTTCCCGGCATACCGCTGGCGATCATGCTGCCGGAGGTCCGGTTCACGCTGATCGACGCCCTGGGCAAGCGGGTGGATTTCCTGAACCGGGTCATCTCCGAGCTGGGCCTGAACGCCGAGGCGCTGCACCTGCGGGCCGAGGACGCCGCGCGCAGGCCGGAGCTTCGCGAGGCCTTCGACCTGGCCACGGCCCGGGCCGTCGCGCCGATGAACGTGCTGTGCGAGTATCTGCTGCCCCTGGTGCGGGTAGGCGGACACGCGCTGGCGCTGAAGGGCCCCGGCCTGGACGAGGAGCTCCGGCAGGCCGAAAACGCCGTCGCCCTGCTGGGCGGCAGTGTGGAGCGGGTACAGCCGCTGGCCATTCCCGGAAGGGACTGGGACCACCGGGCCGCCTGGATCGCCAAGGCGGCGGGCACCCCCGAAAAATACCCCCGGCGCTCCGGCGTCGTGGAGAAGCGGCCGCTGTAAGCTGGAAAACGATAAGATCCTTCGCTGCGCTCAGAATGACGACGAAACGCAAGCGCGTCATTCTGAGCGCAGCGAAGGATATTTTTGGTTCTTCCCGACCCCTCAGCCTCATACATAATTCCCGCTCGAGGGGAGGAATGGGAATGCTCAGAAGGATCGAAGGCACGGGCTGGACGGGATTGTTGCGCTGGGATGCCGACGGCGCGGCGCTGGCGGGTCGGCTGTTGAAGGGACTGGGGATGGCGGCGGTGATGTTCCTGCTGTGCCGGGCGACGGGGGAGGTGACCCCCGCGCCCTTTGGCATGGCGCTGCTGGCCGCGGCGCTGCTGGCGGGCAGGAACGCGGCGGCGCTGCTGGTCGGCTGCATGGCGGCGGCGCTGCGGGGCGGGCTGCGGGCGTTCGACCTGCGGCTGCCCGTGGGCGCGGCCCTGGTGCTGGGGGGCAGCATCGCCTGGGAGCTGGCCGCCCCGGCCCTTCGCGATCGGTGGGAGGGCCCGGCGGGCGCTGCGCTGCGGCGGTGGGCGGCGCGGCTCCGGCCCGAGGGAGCCCGGCGTCCCGCGCCCAGGCAGGCCCGGTCCCCGAACCGGAGCGCGGCGGTCCTGTATTCGACGCTGGCGGGCTTCGGCACGCTGATCCCGGGGCTCGTCGGCTGGCAGGGCGCACTGTGGCCCGCGGCGGCGACCGGGGCGGCCGCCTCGGTGGCGGCAGTGGCCGCGACGCCCTTCATGGCGGCGGCGCTGGCGGAGCGCCCCGGGCAGCGCGAGCTGAACCCGGAGGCCCGCGGGGGACTGGCGCTGCTGGTGGGGCTGCTGTCGGCGGGGCTGGCCCGCTGCAGTCCGCCGCTGGGGCTGTGGGCCGCCGGGGCGCTGGCGATGCTGTTGTATCCCAACGGCGCCCTGGCGGGCGCGGGTCTCGGCGGGGCGCTGCTGTCCGCGGGGGTGGAGCCGGCGCTGTTCGTGGCGGTGGCCGCCGGCGGGGCGACGGCGCAGCTGTGCGAAAGCATGGTCCGGCCTGCCCGTGCCGCGGGGGTCAGCGGCGCGATGCTGGTCGCGGGGGTGCTGTTGAACCTTTCGCAGGTCCAGCTGGCGGCCCTGGGGGCGGTGGGCCTCTGTGTGGCCGCGCTGCCGGAGGACTGGGCGGAGCGCGTGGCCGCGCTGGCCCGCGTGGCGGACCCACAGCGGCTGGCCCTGCGCCTGCGGCAGGCGTCCGCACGGCGGCTGCGGATGCTGGGCGCGGCCTTTGGGGAGCTGGCCGAGGGCTATCGCGCGCCGGTGGAGCTGCCCGACGAGCAGCGGCTGATCCGGCGGCTGCGCCAAAGGCTGTGCGAAGGCTGCGGCGGCTATGGCCGGTGCTGGGACGGCGGCGACGGCGGGGCGCGGCTGCTGTGCGATCTGGTGGCCCGGGCCGTGGCGCTTTCGGGGGAAGCGCCCCTGTTCGACGGGGAAGCGCCGCCGGAGCTGTGCCGCCGCTGCCGGAGGGGCAGGCTGATCCCGGAGCGGCTGCAAGAGCCGTTGGAGGACTTCGCCCGCGCCCGCCGCGAGGAGCTGAAGCGCGGCGCGGAGAACCGGCTGGTCTCCCGGCAGTTCGACCAGGCGCGGCGGCTCCTGGAGGCGCTGGCCCGTCGCCAGGAGGCGCCGCCGGCGCCGCGGCGA
>CACYWI010000300.1:0-2316 GCA_902778045.1 uncultured Eubacteriales bacterium | reverse complement strand
CGGCTGCTGGCCCTGATCTGCGACGGCATGGGCAGCGGCGACGGCGCGGCCCGGGAGAGCGCCGTGGCGGTGCGGCTGCTGGGCCGCTTCCTGGGGGCGGGCGCGCCGGTCCGCCTGGCCGTGGAGACGGTGAACGCGCTGATGCTGAACCGGGGCGGCGAGGAGATGTTCGCCACGGTGGACCTGCTGGTCGTGGACCTGCGCACCGGCGCGGCGGCGTTCACGAAGCTGGCCGCCTGCTGCACGCTGATCGCCCGGAACGGCGCGGTGCTGCGGGTGGAGGGGGGCCGGCTGCCCCTGGGGATCCTCGAGGAGGTGCATCCGGACCGGCGCAGTATGCGGCTGATGCCCGGGGACGTGCTGCTGATGGCCTCCGATGGCGTGATGGATGCCGCCGGCCCCGAGGCCCTGGAGGCCCTGCTGCTGGAGGGCCCGGACGATATGCCGGCCCTGGCCCGCAGGGTGCTGGACGCCGCCCGGCGCGCCGGGGGACACCGGGACGACATGACCGCGGTGTGTTTGAGGATTGAGAGTGGAGAGTGAAGCGTGGAGAGTGGAGAGTGGAGTTTTGGTTGAAATCCCTTCGGGATTTCTTTGAATCAATGGGGAACCGGGTTGCCGCGCGCGACTGACCCAAACTTCACTCTCATCCAAACCGTTAATTCCATCTTTACATTACCGCTGTGTTGTGCTATAATATTCCCGGTTATCCCAAACACGACAGGAGGTAATTGTTTTATGAAGAAACTGCTTGCGCTGGTCCTGGCCGCGATGCTCGCGCTGGGCTGCTGTGCCGCCTTCGCCGAGGGCGACGGGATCACCCTGGATGTCATCATCTGCCAGTATGGCCCTAACACCAACGACTGGTTCCTGGGCACCGGCATGAACGGCACCAGCTTCGTGGAGAAGTTCGAGGCCGAAAACCCGGGCATCAAGCTGAACCTGGACGTCGTGTCCTGGAACGATGTGTACACCGAGGTTTCCACCCGCATCTCCAACAACAACGCCCCGGACATCCTGAACATCGATGTGTTCGCGGATTATGCTTCCGAGGGCCTGCTGCTGCCCGTGTCCGACTACTGCCCCGAGGAGCTGTACGGCGATTTCTTCCCGCAGTTCATCGAGCAGTCCCGCATCGGCGACACCGTGTGGGCCGTGCCGGATCTGGCCTCTGCCCGCGCCATGTGGGTGAACACCGACATCCTCAACGAGGTCGGCGTCGAGGTTCCCACCACCTGGGCCGAGCTGGAGGACGTCTCCCAGGCCATCGTCGACTTCTATGACGGCGAGGTCTATCCCTTCGGCATCGACATGACCACCGACGAAGGCCCGATTTCGTGGGCGAGGACGGCGCTCTGCTGGTGAACAGCGACAAGAACGTCGAGGCCATCGAATATGCCATCGGCCTGTACAACAAGGGCTTCACCAACCCCAACCCCGCCACCCAGACCCGCTATGACCTGCAGGATATGTTCGGCGCGGGCAAGCTGGCCATGGTGGTCGCCCCCAACCAGCTGCCGACCTACCTGGCCGACAAGGAGTACACCGTGAACTACGTCACCGCCGCGATCCCGGCCAACGAGGGCGTCAAGTCCGCTTCCGTCGGCGTCATGGACCGCGTCATGGCCTTCAAGGACGATTCCTATCCCGACCAGGCGGCCCGCAACGAGGCCATCGGCAAGTTCCTCAGCTTCTTCTACGCGCCTGAGAACTATGTGGGCTGGGTGTCCATGGAGGGCTTCCTGCCCGCCGTCAACAGCTCCGTCGCGGCGCTGGTCGAGGCCGACCCCTCCTTCGAGGCGTGGCTGGCCGTGCTGGATGGCGCGAAGTTCTATCCGACCACCGATCCCAAGTGGAACGACACCAAGCAGGGCGTCATCGAGGTCGAGCAGCAGGCGCTGACCGGCGGCGATGTGAAGGCGCTGCTGGACGATCTGCAGGCGAAGCTCGCCGGCTGATCGAAAGCAAGAGGCTGACCCGCATTCCGCTCCCGACCCGAATGGGGCCGGGGGCGGTATTTGAATAAACGCAATTATTCAGTCCTGCCTGACAGCAAACTTACAGGGAGGTATTGGAGGGGCAGAGCCCCTCTGATGTCCAATCGTTTCCGGCGGCGTGTACGGCGGAAACGGGGGTATTTTTGCGTCGGGAGGCCTGACGACCAGAGCAAAAATACCTTCCTTGCAGATTTGCCGCCCGGAAATCGCTCGCGATTTTAGGCAAATCTGGAGGGGGTGGCCTCGGCGGGAGGTTCGAGCGCCTGGAAAACAGTCCAGTGGACTGTTTTCAGTGAGAACGGGCCGGTTAGGCCCCGTC
>CACYWI010000299.1 GCA_902778045.1 uncultured Eubacteriales bacterium | reverse complement strand
TAAACCTTCACATGCCACAGCCCCACCCAGGCCATGAAGGCCAGCAGCGCGCATTCCGCCGCCAGCAGGGCCATGAAGCCCTTGCGATTTTTGGGGATGCGCGCCAGCAGCGGGTACAGCGCGTAGTTGCAGGCGGCGTATCGGGGGCCGCTGAGCAGCCAGGTGGGCTCGAAGGCGATGTAGTGGTATACCAGCGCGTAGGCGGTGTCGCCGGGGCGTTCCTTCCGCCTGCGCCACCACAGCAGCAGCGGCACGCCGATCAGCAGCAGCACCTGGGGCCGCCACACGCCCAGCTGGTACAGGTGGTCGTCGTAGTGGATCGCATTCACCAGCGAATACTGGAACGTGTTGGCGATGGTGCCGAAGTTCTGGTACCAGTGCTCGCTCTGGAAGATCATGAATTGCGTGGGGTTGCCGAACAGGTGCCAGTTGATGCTCAGGTACATCAAAAAGCCCAGGCTGACCGGCAGCACCTTCAAAACGCACAGCGCGATGCCCTTGACCAGCGCCGCGCCGCCGTCCTGAGGATGCTTCGCCCGCCAGGCCCGCAGCAGCTCGTAGAACACGGGCACCGCCGTGGCCATGCCCAACAGCCGGGCGCTGGAGGCCAGCGCGCCGAAGGCCACCGCCAGCGCAAAGCGCCCGCGGCGGGCGAACAGCACCGCCAGCAGCGTGACCAGCAGGAACACCGATTCGGAATAGGTGATGCTGAAGAAGTAGGTCATCGGGTTGAACATCACCAGCAGCATCGCCCGCCGGGCCACCTCAGTGCCGTCCTCCGGCTCCATCAGCCGGTAGATGGCCGCACCGCAGCCAATCAGCGCCGCGTTGGACACCGCCGTCGCCACCCCGTAGGCGGAAAAGCCGGTCATGAACGTCACGCAGCGGCAGATCATCGGGTACAGCGGGAAGAACACGATGAACAGGCTGGCGTCGCCCTCGGCCACATAGCCGTTTTCGATGATGTCCACATAGTGCCGGGCGTCCCAGGGCTGCAGCCTGTCGGCGAACGATCGCAGGAAGCCGGACAGGCCGTTGCCCTCGGCCAGGTAAATCACCGCGCACACCAGCAACAGCAGCAGCCGGGAGACCACAAAGGCGGCCAGCACCTCCCCCAGCATGCGGCGGACAGGCGTGGGCGCGTGGGCCGCAGCCGCCGGTTCATCCGGCGCGGCGAGGGCCGACTTGAAGTAGCGCACCAGCTCCACCGCCGTCAGCGCCAGATAGGCGGCCATCAGCGCGCAGCCCAGCCAGGTCGCCACGGTATCCAAATTCATCGGCACTCCCCCTATTGCCTATTGCCTGTTGCCTATTACCTATTGCCTGATCCATTATACCCTGCGCGGGCCCGACACGCAAGCGGGGAACGGGCTGGTTTCGCCCGTTCCCCGCAGATTTAACTGAACGCGTCCTTCAACTTGTCGAAGAAGCTCTTTTTCTTTTCGTACTGGCTGCCGTTGGTGGATTCGTCGAACTGGCGCAGCAGCTCCTTTTGCTGGTTGGTCAGCTTCTTGGGGATCTCCACCACCGCGGTCACATACAGATCGCCCTTGCCGCCGCCCCGCAGGCGGGTGACGCCCTGCTCCTTCAGGCGGAACACCTGGCCGGGCTGGGTACCCTCCGGGAAGCGGTACTTCACCGGCTTGGTCAGCGTGGGCACGTCCAGCTCCGCGCCCAGCGCGGCCTGGGTGAAGGTGAGGGGCATTTCGATGTACAGATCGTCGTCCCGGCGCTTGAACAGCTTGTGGGGCTTCACGTTGATCACGATCAGCAGATCGCCCGGCTGGCCGCCGCGCTCGCCCGGGCCGCCCTGGCCCCGGATGGTGAGCACCTGGCCGTTGTCGATGCCCGCGGGCACCTTCACCGTGCGGCGCTTGCTGACGCGCACCTTGCCGCGCCCGTGGCACTTGGGGCAGGGCTCGGTGATGATCTTGCCCGCGCCGCGGCAGCGCGAGCAGGTGCGCACGTTCTGGATCCTGCCGAAGGGCGTATTGGTGACCACCCGCTCCTGGCCGGAGCCGCCGCAGGTGGGGCAGGTATCCACCTTGCTGCCCGGCTTCGCGCCGGAGCCGTTGCAGGTGGGGCACTCCTCGTCCCGCACCAGGTTGATGTCCTTCTCGCAGCCGTTGGCCCGCGCGCCGCCGCCAAAGCCGCCGCCGAACACGCTGGAGAAGATGTCCTCGAACCCGCCGAAGCCGCCGCCGCCGAAGCCGCTGAAATCGCCGAACCCGCCGCCGCCGAAGCCGGACGCCTGGGGGCCGTCATGGCCGAACTGATCGTACTGGGCGCGCTTCTGGGGATTGGAGAGCACCTGGTAGGCCTCGTTGATCTCCTTGAAGCGCTCCTCGGCGCCCTTGTCGCCAGGGTTCACGTCCGGGTGGTTCTTCTTTGCCAGCGTGCGATAGGCCTTCTTTATGGTCGCGTCGTCGGCGTCCTTCGGCACGCCCAGGACCTCGTAGTAGTC
>CACYWI010000298.1 GCA_902778045.1 uncultured Eubacteriales bacterium | reverse complement strand
AGGCAATAGGCAATAGGAACAGTGGGGGCCGCCTCCGAAAGCCTTCCCCTATGGGGAAGGTGGCACGACGAAGTCGTGACGGATGAGGTCGCCTGACGATTCGCCAAGGGGCTGTCTCAAAAAGATTTGAGACAGCCCCTTGTGCGTGGAAAGTATCGTTGTATGCGTTTTTATGTGACGGGGCTTACTGGTTGAACAGCGGCTCCAGCGCGTCACGGTTCTCCTCCAGCGCCTTCAGCACCCATTCGCTCCAGTGGCGGGCGTCGGTGTCGCTGTCGCCGAACACGTAGTCCTCCTGGCCGTAGTCGATCACGTCGAAGCCGGGGGTGGCCTTGCTGGCGGCGGCGGTGCGGTAGGCCGCGATGTCGCCCAGCGCGAAGGAGACGCTGCCGTCCTCGTCCAGGTTCACCCAGCCGGACAGGTCCGTGCCGGTGGGGGCCTCCGCCGTGCCGTTGGCGGTCTGCAGCGCGTCGTCGGAAACGCCGATCTCCTGTCCGTCCAGCACCAGCCGGCTGTACATGCTGTCCACCCGCAGGGCCAGGGAGCTGCCGAAGATCTCGCTGGGCACGTGGCCGCCGTCCCATTGCCACTCGGCGGTGGCGTCGATGCCGGCCATGTTGGCGGCGACGGCCAGGTTCAGGGAGTTCAGCATCGATATGTCGCCCTCGGCCGCGCCGCAGAGCATCACCATCCAGGCGGGGTCCTCGGTGTCCGCCGCGCCGATGTAGTTCAGCGGGTTGTACAGCGCCACCGGGTCGTTGCCGTAGCGGTCGCCGGCCTGTACCTCGGCCACGTCGGCTTGGTAGGCCGCCAGCATGTCGTCGTAGGAGGCATAGTTCCTGGAGTCGGTGGCGCTGCCGCTGGCCTGGGTGGTGCCGGCGTCGGGGGTGCCCACGTCCAGCTCGTCGCCGGCGCTGTTTTCGGCCACGCCGCCGCTGGCGAAGCCGGGTCCGCCGCCCATGCCCTCGGGCCGTCCGCCGCCGAAGTCGCCGCCGGGGAAGCCTTCGCCGTCGAAGTCGGGCATCTGGCCGTCGGGGCCGCCCATGAAGTCCAGCTTGCCGTTCATGCCGCTGGGCGCCATGCCGCCCATCATGCCCCTGCCGCCGGTGCTGCCCTTGGCGTAGCGCCCCTCGATGAAGGCCAGCGCCTTGTCGGCGGCGGTCATGGCGGCGAAGTCCGCGTCGGACAGGGCGTTGCCGTCGGCGTCGAACCAGGTCCAGCCCTCGGCGAAGGCCAGGCTGTCCACGTAGTCCTGGAGGTTGGCGACGAAGCGCGCCAGATACAGGTCCACGTAGCTGCCGGCGTATTCGCCGGTGGCCTCGTCGTATTCGATGGTCAGGGGAATGTCCCCGGTGCTCTGTTTGCCGTCGCCGTCCAGGTCCACCCCGAAGTCCGCCTCGTTCGCCGTCCAGCCCCGAGCGTTCACATATTCCATGTATTCCGCGGACAGGCAGGCCGCCAGCGCCTTCTGGAAATCGGTGTTGAAGCTGTAGCCGCCGTCCAGGCTGTACTCGAAGGCCATGGCCATGTCGGCTTCATACAGCGAGGTGATCGGGCTGTAGGCCACGCAGCCCCATGCGCCGTCGGACAGCCCGACCTCTTCGCCGTTCACGGTCACCGTGGTGCAGTAGCTGCCGTCGGCGTTTTTGTATACGCCCACCGCGCCGACCTCGATCTGGTAGTCGTAGAAGTCCGGGTTGTTGCCGGTGGCCGCGAACATCACCGCGTGGGCGCCGCCGCCGCTGCCGCCGGTGGACACCCAATAATCCACGCTGCCCGGCAGGTTGCCCAGCAGTATGTTGTACTTCACATAGCGGGCCGCCGCCTTCTGGTCGGCCAGGCAGGACGGAGCGTCGCCGGTGTACACGGTGTCGCCGCTCTCGTTCACATAGCTGTCCTGCTTGCCCCGGTTGCCGCAGGCCACGTTGATGTAGCCCTGCTTCGCGTAGGTGGTGGCCGCCGCGGTGCTGGTGGAATTGCCGTAGCCCGCCGCGCCGGTGTTCAGGATCACCGGGGCCGTGGCCGCGGTGTAGGTGACGCCGTTCGCGCCGGTGACTTCGGCTTCGTAGTCGATCACCAGGCTGCCCTTCACCGCCTCCGCGACGGTGTCGGCGGTCACGTCCGCCGCGCCGTCGCCGTCGGTGTCGATGCCGGTCACATACGCGCCGGGCACGCACACGGAAACGCCCTCCTCGCTCTCGATCACGGG
>CACYWI010000297.1 GCA_902778045.1 uncultured Eubacteriales bacterium | reverse complement strand
GGGGCGCTCTCCGAGCGCCCGCACCCCAAAAGCTTCCCCATGTCAATGGGGAAGTGGCCGAGCGCAGCGAGGTCGATAGGGCACCCCACCGCAGTGGCAACGAACGCCCGGAAAATTCTCCAGTGGAGAGTTTTCAGTGAGTTGGGGCCGGTAGGCCCGTGGAGAAGTGGCCGAGCGCAGCGGGGTCGGAAGAGATCGTTCCCCGTCTCCCCGCCCAAACACACCCCGGAGGAATACGATTGTGAAAAAGACATTGATTTGCGCCATGATACTGGCGCTGCTGTTCTGCGCGGCGCTGGCGGAGGAGCCCTCCGCCCCGGAGGCGACTGAAGCGGAGCCGGTCGAAATCGCCTTTGACGAGGCCCTGGCGGGCTACGCCGGCGCGTGGGTGCCCTTCGAGGACGGCTTCCGGCTGTACCTGCCCGTCCATTGGCGGGCCTTCGAGCTCTCCGACGCCGAGCGCGAGGCCGGCCTGTTCTACCGGGCGGGCGGCGACGGCGGTGACACCCCGATGGGCGTGGCCGTCGGCTACTTCCCCGCGGGGGCGCTGCGGACCCTCGACGACCTGGAGGCCGACTTCGCCGCCGCGGGCTTCACCGGCCTGGAGCGGCGCGAGGCGAACGGCCTGCCGGCGCTGGGCTTTGTGCGGCCGGCGGAGAACTATCGCGGCGCGGCATTCTTCCACCCGATGTATCCGGGCTATGTGCTCATGGTCTACGTCACGCCCCTGGGCGAGGACGGCAGCCCCGGGATGGCGGTGGGCCAGGCCATATTGGATTCCCTGGGTCCGATGCCGATGGAATAAAAATTTCTTATTTCACAGGCAGGAAAAAACGGATGCATGTGGAATATTATTACCAAGACGTTAAAATTGGGTTGATTCTCACTGCGAGGATGCCCGACGTCATCAACATAAAGGAGCGATGCATATGAAGTTTGTCTATGTTGGCAAAGAAGTCGTATCCGACAGCCTGAAGGCCAGGGCAGAAAAGAAGCTCGGCAAGCTGGACCGCTATTTCAGCAAGGACGCCGAGGCCCTGATCCGCTTTCGCCAGCAGCGGGGCGGCCGGAACATCGCGGAAATCACCGTCAGCGTGGACGGCCTGATCCTGCGCGCCGAGGAGAATTCAAACGACATGTACCTGTCCATCGACCGCGCCGTGGACAAGCTGGAGAGCCAGATCCGCCGCTATCGCACCAAGATGGGCAAGCACCTGCGCGACCCGAAGCCGGAGGCGCCCGAGGAGGTCGTGGAGCCGGTGTACGAGGAGGTCAACTACGACGTGGTGCGCGTCAAGAAGTTCGCCGTGAAGCCCATGGACGTGGACGACGCCATCACCCAGATGGAGCTGCTGGGCCACAACTTCTTCCTGTTCATGAACGCCGAAAACAACGACGCCATGAACGTGCTGTACCGCAGGAACGACGGAAGCTACGGTCTGCTGGTGCCCGAAAAGTAATCCAAAATTATATTTGAACGGGCGGCCGCTGTGCCGCCCGTTTTCATGGAACCTTTTGGCCGCGGGATACGTCCCAGGGATAAAGCGACAATGGAGGATGGAAATATGAAGCGAATGATTCGGCGCGCGCTGGCGGCGCTGGTGCTCGCGACGCTGCTGCTCGGTGCGGCCATGCCCGCCAGCGCCATGGTGTACGGCAGCATCGACCGCTACGACGAGGCCAGCCTGAAGATCTGGGACGACAGCTCGGCCTTTGCCACCGTGGGCAAGCGGGTGCGCTTTGTGATGACCCGGCTGGAAAGCGGCGCGCTGAAGAAGCTGACGCTGAAAAGCTGCGCCTCCAGCAACCCCAAGGTGGCCAGCGTCACCGCCAAGGGCTGGGTGAAGACGCTGAAGGCCGGCAGCACCCGCATCAAGCTGAAGTCCGCCGACGGGGCCAAGTACACGGTGAAGCTGACCGTCGTCAAGTCCATCACCCCCAAGAGCATCTCCTTCAGCAAGCAGACCCTCACCGCCCGCGTCGGCACGAAGCTGCTGCTGGCCCCCTACCTGCGGGCAAAGCCCGTCACCGGCCTGCTGGCGCTGAACCAGCTGACCTGGAAGAGCGCCGACAAGAGCGTCGCCACCGTGGATAAGCTGGGCGTCGTCACCCCCCGCAAGGCCGGCAAGGTGAAGATCACCGCCACCAGCGGCAAGCTGAAGGCCACGGTGACGGTGAAGGTGAAGAAGTAGGGGATTAGGGAATAGGAACTAGG
>CACYWI010000296.1 GCA_902778045.1 uncultured Eubacteriales bacterium | reverse complement strand
GGCCACCCGGTTGTACACCAGCTTCTGGGTCAGCCAGCCGAGCCCCCAGTTGAGGGCGACGAACAGCACCAGGCTGATCAGCGCGCGCAGGAAGCCCTTTTTGTTCTGCAGCAGCGTGGCGGACAGCGTGATCGCCAGGTAGGCCGTGCACATGGTGGACAGAATCTCTACCAGCACCGTCACCGTGTAGAAGGCGGCCATGCCCAGGATCTGCTCGATGCCGGCGTCGGCCTTCAGCCCGAAGCGCAGCAGCGTGTTGATCTGCTGAGTGAGTTGGGCGTCGAAGTGCATGCGCTTAAACAGCATCCGGAAGTCCAGATAGGCGATCCCGCCGAACAGCACGGTGGCGGCGACGGCGGCCAGCGTCGTGAACAGCAGCTTGGATATCACCACGCCGAGGGGCGTGACCGGGGTCATGAAGATCAGGTAGCCGGATTTCTCCTTCAGCTCACGGGAATAGCTGGCCATGCCCGCCAGCAGGATGTAGGCGTATACCAGGAAGGTCAAAAACGTGATCAGCCCCAGGCACACGGCCATCATGGTCGTCTTCTTCATGGCCTGTCCGGCCAGGAAGCCCACCTCCAGCGCCGCCGCCGAGCCCAACAGGATCAGCAGCGTGGTCCGCAGCTTGCGGAACTCGTATTTCATCAGCTTAAGCATTTTCCTTCGCCTCCCCGTTGTTCGCCGGCTCTGCCGAGACGTGGCCGTAGACCTCGATGTACAGCTCCTTCAGCGTTCGCCCGGCGCAGATCTCCTGCTTGGGCCCCGCCATCACCAGCTTGCCCTTCTTCAGGAAGATGGTGGTGTCCACCACGTCCTCCAGCTCGTCCACCAGATGGGTGGAGATCAGCATCGTGCGGCCCTCCCGCCGGCCGGCCAGTATGGCGTCGATGGTCTGGGTGCGGGTGAGGATGTCCACACCGTTCAGCGGCTCGTCGAACATCATGAGCTTTGCGTCGCGGCTGAGCGTCAGCGACAGGCGCAGCTTGGCCGCCATGCCGCTGGACAGCTGGCGGATGCGGTCCGCCGGGTCCAGCTCCATGTCGGAAAGCATCCGCTCGTAGCGGGCCGGGTCGAAATCCTCAAAGAAGTCGGCGTAGTATTTCCCAGCGTCCCTGACGGACATGTAGTTATAGAAGTAGTTTTCGGTGGGCATGTAGGTCACATGGGCCTTGCTGGCCTTGCCGATGGGGCCGCCCTCAAACAGGATCTCGCCGCTGGTGGGCCGGGCCAGACCGGCGATCATCTTCATCATCGTGGTCTTGCCGCTGCCGTTCGGGCCCAGCAGCAGGCAGGTGCTGCCCGGGGCGATCTGCAGCGAAACGTCTTCCAGCGCCGTGCGGCGCAGGTACTTCTTGGTCACGTTTTTAAGCTCGAGCATGGTGATCTTTCCTTTCGGTGGATAGCGCGTGGGAGGCCCTCAGCCATCCCAGCAGCTCCTCGTCGATATCCTCAGCGCCGCCGATGACGGCGTGGTGGGTGTAACGGTCCTTCCGCACCGGCACGCAGATCAGCCGCGGCGATTCCGCGGGCGCGTCCAGCGAGAAGGAGACGGTCAAAAACGGGTCCGGCCGTTCGGCCCTGCGCATGACCGGCGCCAGCGAAGCGCAGGCGTACATGCGGCCGTCGTAGAAGCTGATCTGCGTCTTCTGTACGCGGGGCTCCGTGTCCGGGTATTCCGCCAGCAGCCTCTGGGCCAGCGCCTCGTACAGCGCCAGCGCCCCGGCATGGCCGTCGAAAAAGAACAGGATGTCGGGGGTGATGATGTCGGTCATGGCGAACCCTCCCCGTCATCCCACATATTCGATGGCCTTTTTCAGCGCCTTGGCGGCCAGCTCGCTGGGCATGCGGGCGCCGGCGCCGCCGCCCTCGATGACCGCGGCGATGGCGTAGGGGTGGGCGTCGTCGTACACGAAGCCCGTGAACCAGGCGTTGGTCTCCACGGTCTTGTCGTCGCTGACCTCGGCGGAGCCGGTCTTGCCGCACACGTTGTAGCCGTCGATCTTCGCGCGGGTAGCGGTGCCGCTCTGTACGGTTTCGTACATGTAGCCCGCGATCACGCCGGCGGCGGATTCGCTCATCACCCGGCGGTAGGCCTGGGGCGCGCCGGTGGACGTGGTGACGCCCTGGGCGCTGGCGATGCGCTGGATCAGGTACGGCTTCATCATGGTGCCGCCGTTGGCCACGCTGCCGGCGATCATGGCCATGTGCAGCGGGGT
>CACYWI010000295.1:5092-7242 GCA_902778045.1 uncultured Eubacteriales bacterium | reverse complement strand
ACCGTCCCCACTGTAACTTGGTCGTTCTTCCGTTGCCCCTGCATCTGCCGGGAATGAAGAGGTTACACTGGGGACAGATACACAAGAACCGCCCCCACTGTACCCACTGTAGGGAACAGGAATAGTGGCTGCCGTCTCCAAAATCCTTCCCCATGGTGGAAGGCTCAGGCGCGGTCGAGCCGGAGATGGTCGTTCTTCCGGTGCCCCTGCGCCTGCCGGGAATGAAGGGGTTACACCGGGGACAGATACACAAGAACCGTCCCCAGTGTAATGCTTTTGAACAGGTTTTCCAATTCCAAGGAACTCATCAGACAACCGTTAAGTATGGCTTCGTTCAATACATAGGAATAATACTCGATATCGTTGCTGATGATCCTTTTATAAGGAGAGAGGGCATAGCCGACGCTTCCTGTTCCTGCAAACAGATCAACAACCTGATGTATCTCTGGATTATCTATTATGGGCATACATATTTCTTCAAGCATTCTGCTTTTACTACCCATATACTGTAAAGTCGAGATCCTGTCTATTGTTGGCATAAATACTTAGCTCCTCAATGTTACATGTTATCAAATATGTTTTGTCAATAAATCCTATCAACGACCTTTTATCTTCTATCGAAAACCAATGCCGGTTGTAATCTACATTGCATCCTTCAATAGTTATAGAAGATGCTGGAAAGGCTATTTTAGTTTCTTTTGCTACTGACGTTTTCCGTTACATGTTCGATAATGTCGCCAAAATCAACATTTAATGTATCGCAAATCCTGTCCAGAATCGGCAGCGCGACCATTTCATCCCTGCGCAACTTTGTCATTGTATTAGATGAAATATCCGCCTGTCTGCGCAAATCGGCTTTGCTCATCTTCTTGTCGACCAAGAGCTTCCATAATTTGTTGTACTGGACAGCCATCAGAAAAACCTCCTGATTATAATGAAAGCATTATACCATACTTTCATTTACACTTCAAGATTGTTTCGCAAGAACAGGGGGACAGTTCGACAGCAAGGAAATCATAGAGACCGTGCCGATCAGGCAGGATAATGGCACGGATATCGAAGATCGCGTGTTTGTGCTCAAGAAGTATGTGGACCGGTTGAATGCGACGATCTGAACAGGGGAAACCTGATGAAGAATGAATTGGCGCTTTGCGCCGTGAATCGACTGCTCCGCAGCCATGAATTGCGCCTTTTCATGTGCAATTCATTGGGGCTGTCTCAAAATAATTTGAGACAGCCCCAAAATGCTGTTTTTTTCCGTTTCTACCACACAAACTGTATGACTTTCCGCCTGACCTTCTTCTTATAAGCCGCGTACCCCTTGAGCCCCTTCTCCAGCACGGCCTCCTCGTTGCGGATGCGGCGGGCGATGATGGGGATGTAGGCCAGGGTGACGGCGAAGGAGATGATGGAGCCCAGCACCAGGGGCATGGCCAGGAACAGCAGCAGGGTGCTCATGTACATCGGGTGGCGCACCACGCCGTACAGGCCGGTGTCCACGACCCGCTGTTTTTCCTGCACCTCCACGGTGCGGGACAGCCACACATTTTCCCTCAGGACCTCCGCGTACAGGGCGTAGCCGGAAGCGGAAATTCAGCCCCGCCGTCACGAAGGCGGCGAGGAACATCAGCCCGCTCAGCAGGATCACCCGCTTCTGCTCGCCCTGCTCCTCCTTCGCGTTCAGGCGCTTTTCCAGCAGCGCCGGCGATTTCCGGAGCATCACCAGTCCGGCGGCGAACATCGGCACGAACAGTATGCCCATCAGCAGCCAGCCCTGCCGCCAGCGCAGGGTCCCCGCGGGCAGAAACAGCAAGAGCCCCAGCAGAACGACCCCGCCGGCGAATTTTGCGATGGCCCGACCGAACAGCTTTCCGTCCATATCAGTTCCCCCCGTCCAGCGCCTTCTCCAGCCGCGCCTTCAGCAGCGCGTACCGGGCCTGCTTCTCCGCCCTGGCGAAGTGGACTTCGCGCCGCTGCTCCGGGCAGTGGTCGTAGTCCAGCGCCCGGTCGCCGAACTGCTCGCTGGTCAGGTCGAACACGCAGCCGCCCACGTCGTTGAAGCAGTGGTAGTTGCCGTCGCCCAGCGCCACGCCGCGCACAAGGCCGCCGTAGATGTCCTGCATCAAAAAGGCCGTGATCGAGCACTGGCC
>CACYWI010000295.1:0-5073 GCA_902778045.1 uncultured Eubacteriales bacterium | reverse complement strand
AGCAGGTCGTAGTAGTCCCGGGGCGTCAGGCCGCGGGCGTCGGTGATGTCGGCGGTCTCCCAGCCGTGGAAGCGGTACATGTCGTTTTCCTCCCCTTCATGCCTTGCCAGGCAGCAGTAGGCCTCCTCCAGGATCAGCGAAAAGCCGCCGACCTCCGCGGGGCTCATCACTTTTTTGGTGTAGATATGCTCCTCGTCGTGCAGGAAGTCCCACAGCGAACGCAGCACATCCTCGTCGTCGTCCGGCTGGAAGGCCCTCTGGATCAGCCGGTATTGCCGGTGGGACAGGGGGCGCAGCAGCTCGCGCCGCGTCTGTTCGTCGGCCTGCTCGAAATCGCCGGGGTCGCCTGACTCGGCCCGCTTCCAGTAGCGCTGGTTCGCCTTGAACAGGAAGTCGAACTCCCGCAGCAGCAGGCGCTGCAGCGCGGGCCGGTCCCCGGTCTCCAGCGCTTTGCCCAGCGCGTCGAACCTGTGCATGAATTCTTCGTCGTAGCGGATGATGCCTCCGGTCATGTCTATCCCTCCCGCAGCGGCAGGTTCAGGCGCTCCCCGTGGCCCACCGTGGCGTATTCGACGATCTGCTTCCAGATGTTGCCGCCGCGCACGTGCATGGTGAAGCGCCGCCCGGAATCGGCGGTGAACGACACCAGCGCGCCGTCCACGCTGTCGGCGTCGGGCTCGATCCGAAGCCGCGCGGCGCCGCAGACGGTGATCTCCAGCGGCGCGTCCGCGCTGACCCGCCGGAATGGCGGCATCACGCTGTCCTTGCGCAGCAGCGACACGAGGGCCTTGTAGTTTTCGGGCAGTATCACATACCGCTGTCCCTCGAAGGCGGATATCACGGCCCGGTCCGGGTCGGTATAGGTCTCCTCGCCGTTCACCAGCGCCGCCGCGTTGAACGCGGTGGTCATCTGCATCACATAGTCGTTGCCCTGGTAGCGCGCGCGGACCGAGTAGCCCAGCCACGCGCAGCCCACCAGGGCCATGGCCAGCCCGAGGACGAGCAGGGTTTTCAGCTTCCAGCCCATGGTCATAAACCTCCGTTTCGCCGGTTCAGTTCGCGTTCGATCCCGTTCAGGGTGTTGAAGAAGCGGTGGGTGGCCACGGCGGGGCCCATCAGCGGCAGCCCGAAGATGTTCCAGCCGAACATGTGCCACCACGAGGTGTGGGGCCCCTCCAGGCCCAGCGCCGTGGCGACGGCCTTCAGCTCCTCGGCGATGCGCGCCATCCAGACCAGCGGATAGACGAACAGCGTCGGGATCCCCAGCAGGTAGGCCTGCCAGTACGGTCGGGTCCTGTGGCCCAGTATGGCGTCCAGCTCGCCCTGCAGCCCGCCCAGGGGCATGTAGGCCAGGAAGAACAGCCCGGCGGTGAAGAAATCGACGAAGCCCAGCAGGAAGCCGGGCCGGTTCGTGTGGCGGAAGGTCATTGCCCGTCCGCTTCGCCGCCCAGGACGATGGTCACGTCGCCGTGGCCCAGCAGGCCCGCCATGTCCGCCTCGGGCAGGTCCACGTGGCCCAGCCGGGTGTAGGCCCAGGCGTTGGTGCCGTAGAAGATCACGATCTGGTTCCCGGAATACAGCACGATGTCGCCGGGAGCCGTGGCGGTCTGGGCGTCGTCCCGGGCGATGCTCCGGCCGATGGGGCCGACCTGCTCGAAGCCGCCGTACATGGACATCCGGATCTCCAGCGGCGTTAGCGCCCTCAGCGCGTCGACCGAAGCGTTGTCCTCCCAGGTCACGGGCACCTGGGTGCCGTCAATCGTCAGTCGCATGGCTTCCTCCTCCTGTTGTCGGGTGTCTTCGGTTTGGGCGGGGGCCGCCTCCGGCGGCGGGGTGGGGGTCGCGCCGCCCTGCGCGGCGCAGGCGGACATGCCGACGCACAGCAGCGCCGCCAGGATCAGTGTGACCGTTCGCTTCATATTCAGCCCTCCCGGGGTTCAACGCATTTGGGACAGGTACGCCCGGAGCTCGTCCTCGTTCCGCAGCACGACCTCCGGCGCGCCGTGGAGCATCACGTTGTCATAGCCGTCGATGAACGAGCGGGCGTCGGTCTTGTAGGCGACGCAGCCATGTGCGCGCAGTCCAGCCTGAACAGGTATTTGCGCTTGGGCATGCCCTCGATCTCCTCCGGCAGGTCGGCCACGCAGCCGCCCTCCCGCTGGGGCAGCAGCGCCCCGTCGCCCAGCACCTGGCCCACGCGCAGCGCGCCCAGGCCGTACACGACGCCGATCTCCCCGGCGCTCAGGCTGCCCGCGTCCGCGCCGTCCACACCGCGGATCTGGGTGATCTTGCACTGCACCGCGCCGGGCTCGCCGGTCAGCGGGTCCACCTGGCCGGGCAGCGTCACCGACGCCCGGTTGGCCAGGCTGCCGCCGAACAGCCGCACGCAGCTGCTGCGCACGGAGATGCCCCTGCGCCGCTCCACGTTCAGGGTATCGGTGTGGGCCGTGCCGCTGTCCCCGCTGCCGGCGCTGCGGATCGCGCCGGCCTTCAGCAGCAGCTGCTCCGACAGCGTGGTCTTGTCCGCGTCCACGTGGGCGAATATGCCGATGTTGCGCAACGCGCGTCCACCTCCACGAACGATGTCCCCGTAACGGTATTATAGCACAGCCGGGCGGCGGTGACCAGCGCTATTGCCCGTGAAGGCCGCGGACGACCACCCAGCGGTCGTAGAACCGCGGGGGCAGTATGGCGCGGTACAGGTCGGCGTACACGCGGCGCGCCTGCTCCGGGTCCGGCGCGGGGCCCACGGGCAGCGAGAGGATCACATAGTCCACCCCGTACACGGTGGCCCGGGCGTGGGTGTCCTCCAGGCCGTTGTTCAGGTAAAAGGCCAGCCGCCGCTCGCGGACCTGCCGCTCTTCGGACGTCGGGGCGGCGCCGGGGTCGTCCACCTCCAGCAGCACGCAGTCCATGCCTGAAAGCGGCCCCCCGATCAGCGCGCGGAGGAAGCGGCTGCCGATGCCCCGGTCCCGCAGCGCCTCGTCCACGGCGAAGTAGTCGAACAGCGCCTTGCGGCCCATCAGCACGAAGAAGGCGTAGGCGAGTATGGCCCCGCCATCGAAGGCGCCGTAGCAGATGTATTCGCCCCGTGCCAGCGCCCGCTCGATCCTGGAGAGCGGCTTCAGCTCGTCCGGCGGGAAATCCCGCTTCAGGCGCTGGGCGTACAGCGCGCGGATCTGGCCGGCGTCCAGCGTGCGGACGTCCAGGGCCCGCGGGCCGGCTTCGGTGGGGTTCATCGGCATCACATCCCATGAGATTTAATCATGTTCAATTCCCGCAGCCTTTCGCTGACCGAAGGGCCGCTGTTTTCATCCATCGTGCGCTTCAGCCTGCCGCTGATGCTGTCCAACGTGCTGCAGGTGCTGTTCAACATGTCGGATATCGCCGTGGTCGGGCGCTTTGCCGGGGCCGAGGCCCTGGGCGCGGTGGGCTCCACCACGATCCTGGTCTCGCTGTTCACCGGCTTCATGATCGGCATGGGCAGCGGCGTGAACGTGACCGTGGCGCGCTACCTGGGCGCGGAACGGCACAGGGACGTGTCCGAGACGGTGCACACCTCGGCGCTGCTGCTGCTGATCACCGGGCTTGTGCTGTTCGCGCTGGGCTTCGCGCTGACGCCGGCGGTGCTGATGCTGCTGGGCACGAAGGACGTGCTGCTGGGCGGCGCGATACGCTATCTGCGCATCTACCTTGCGGGCATGCCCGCCCTGGCGCTGTTCAACTTCGGCAGCGGCGTGCTGTCCGCCGCGGGGGACACGCGCCGGCCGCTGGTGTTCCTGTCCGTCGCCGGCGCTGTGAACGTGGCGCTGAACCTGCTGTTCGTGATCGCCTTTCACATGGCCGAGGCGGGCGTGGCGCTGGCCTCCGCGATCTCCCAGTACCTGTCCGCCGGGCTGATCCTGCTGTCGCTGACCCACCGGCACGAATCCTACGGCCTGCACCGGGGGCTGCTGCGGCTGCACCCGGACAAGTGCCGCCAGGTGCTGGGCATCTCCGTGCCCTCCGGGCTGCAGAACGCCATATTCGCCGTCGCCAACCTGTTCATCCAGGCGGGCGTGAACAGCTTCGACGCCGTGATGGTGGAGGGCAACGCCGCCGCCGCCAACGCCGACGCGCTGATCTACGACGTGATGGCCGCCGTGTACACCGCCTGCTCCAGCTTCATGAGCCGCAACTTCGGCGCGCGCCGGCGGGAGCGGGTGCGCAACAGCTATGTGATGTGCCTGGCGCTGTCCTTCGGCATCGCGGCGGTGATGAGCGCGGCGCTGGTGCTGCTGGGCCGGCCCTTCCTTTCCCTGTTCACGAAGGAGGCGGCGGTGGCCGAGGCCGGCCTGATCCGGCTGCGGGTGATGGGCTGCTCCTACGCCTTTTCCGCGCTGATGGACTGCACCATCGCGGCCTCCCGGGGCCTGGGCAGGAGCTTCGCGCCCACGGTGATCGTGATCCTGGGCTCCTGCGTGTTCCGGGTGATCTGGGTGTTCACGGTGTTCGCCCACTACCACACGATACTTTCGCTGTACCTGCTGTACATATTCAGCTGGACGATCACCGGCGTGGCAGAGCTGGCCTACTTCCTGCGCTGCTACAGGGCGCGCATGCGCGCGCTGGAGGATGGGGAGGTGGCGGCATGAACCTTTACGCGCCGGAATACTATCCGCTGTTTCGCTGTACGGCCTCGGCCTGCCGGCACACCTGCTGCGCGGGCTGGGAGATCGACATCGACGAGGAGAGCCTGGCCCGCTACGACCGCCTGCCCGGCCGCTTCGGCGACGAGGTGCGCCGGGGCATCAGCCGCGAGGGCGCGCCTCACTTCATACTGGGGCCGGGCGAGCGCTGCCCGCTGCTGGACGGGGACAACCTGTGCCGCCTGATCCTGCGGGAGGGCGAGGGCGCGCTGTGCCAGATCTGCCGGGACCATCCCCGGTTCAGGAACTATTATTCCGGCCGGGTGGAGCTGGGCCTGGGCCTGGTGTGCGAGGAGGCCGCGCGGCTGATACTGACCTGGCCGAAGCCGCTGCGCCTGGTCCGCCTGGAGGGGGACGGGGCGGAGGACCCCACGGAGGACGAGCG
>CACYWI010000294.1 GCA_902778045.1 uncultured Eubacteriales bacterium | reverse complement strand
CCGCAAGGCCGTGATGAAGGCGGACGGCGTGCCGCTGGCCGCGCTGGGCGAGATCCACCCGGATGTGGCCGAGCGCTTCGACATCAAGGGCCGCGTGTACGTGGCTGAGGTGGACTTGGACGCCTTGATGCCGCTGGAGAAGGACTTCTATGGCATCAAGCCTCTGCCCAAGTTCCCGGCCGTCAGCCGCGACATCGCCGTGGTGGTGGATGAGAGCGTCGGGGCGGGCACGATGATGGACGCCATCCGCGCCGCCGCCCGCAGGACGCTGGAGGATGTGAAGCTGTTCGACATCTACCGCGACGAAAAGCTGGGCGCGGGCAAAAAGTCCGTGGCCTACGCCATCACCCTGCGCGCCCCGGATCGCACCCTGACCGACGAGGAGATCAACGCCACCATGGACAAGGTGCTCAAGGCCCTGAAGGCCTTCGGCGCGGAGCTGAGGGCGTAGACGGAATACGCAAAGAGGGAACGGCACTGCCGTTCCCTCTTAATCGGTATCAATCACCGGCTCCAAACAGGTTTTCATAATCCTGCAGTTCGTGGTATATGCCATCTATCCATACGGTATCACCATCGATGCGGTATATGCACAGATAGCGGGTGCCGAGGATCATTTTTCTGCGGTAGCCAAATGCCTTCAGAGCCGGGTCCATGCACAATGGCGCGGTTTGCGGATGATCTGCCAGCGCTTAGATCGTCCTGTCGAGGGCAGCCCAAAGCGCCAAAGCCGCATCCGGGTTTTGCAGTTCATTGACGATGTATCCGATATGTCCGCGAAAGTGGCTCTCTGCCCGATAGGTGAGATTGACGCTATAGCAGGCCATAGTCAGCCATCACTCCGTTGATCGCTTCCTGTGCGGGCTTGTATTTGCCTTCCCTGACCTGCTGCCTGGACAAGGCCAAATCCTCCAGAATCTGTGCACGGGTCAATGGTATCTCGGAGAAAAGCGCCTGGCTGACAGAGCTGAAATGTAGTTGGCCGCGGATTCGTAGTCGGCTTCTGACAGGCCGCGCAACATGTCCACGGCTTTTTCAAAGGGTATCATTGGCTCGCCTCCCCTCTACAGTGCTATTCTACCACAAACGTGGATTTCCGGCAACCCATTCTTCGATACAGGAGGAACGATCATGGACGCGATTTGGCAGGAGATGCTCGCGGCGGCGCAGGCCGTGCGCCACGGGCGGCAGGTGTCGGACTACGTCAGCTGCGGCGAGGTAGCCGCGGCGGTGCGCTCGAAGTCGGGCAGAATCTACACCGGCGTGTGCGTGGACACCTGCTCCACACTGGGCATATGCGCCGAGCGCAACGCCATATTCAACATGCTGACCCATGGGGAACAGGAGATCGACCGGGTGCTGGCAGTGATGTCCGACGGGAGGGGCGGTGCGCCTTGCGGGGCCTGCCGCGAGCTGATGGCGCAGCTGATGCCGGACGACTACCCGTCCGTCCGCGTGCTGCTGGACAACGGGACGGGGCGGGAGATGACCCTGGGCGAGCTGACGCCCGAGTGGTGGATCCAGCCCGGCGTGGCGAAGAAGTGAGCCATGCGATACGCCAACGTACATGAGGCCCGCTTCCTGCGCCGCCTGAACCGCTTCGTGGCCGAGGTGGCGCTCGATGGCCGCGTGGAGCGCGTCCACGTGAAGAACACGGGCCGCTGCGCCGAGCTGCTGGTGTCGGGCTATCGGGTGTATCTGGAGAAGAGCGCTTCGCCCGGGCGCAAGACGGCCTATGACCTGATCGCCGTGGAGAAGCGGACCGACGGCGGCGCGACGCTCATCAACATGGATTCCATGGCCCCGAACCGGGCGGCGGCGGAATGGCTGGCCGCCGGCGGACTGGGGCCGCTTGAGAACCTGCGGGCCGAGGTGACGGTGGGGGATTCCCGCTTTGATTTCTGCGCCGAACAGCTGGGTCGCCCCGTGGCCGTGGAGGTCAAGGGCTGCACGCTGGAGGAGGCTGGCGTGGCCCGCTTCCCGGACGCGCCGACGCTGCGGGGGCTGAAGCACGTGCGCGGCCTGACCGCGCTGGCGAAGCAGGGCTGGCGCTGCGCGGTGCTGATCGTGATCCAGATGAAGGGCGTGACGCGCTTCGAGCCCAACTGGGACACCCAGCCTGAATTCGGCCGGGCGCTGATCGGGGCCAGGGAGGCCGGGGTGGAGATCGTCGCCATGGACTGCGCGGTCGTGCCGGGAACGGTGATGATCGACGCGCCGGTGAGGGTGGTATTATAAAATGGGATTTGGCCCTGTGCCAAATCCCATTTTAATGAATCG
>CACYWI010000293.1 GCA_902778045.1 uncultured Eubacteriales bacterium | reverse complement strand
TTTCTTCCTCCATTTGTAAAATAATAGGCGTAATTTTGGCAAATATTACCGCTACTATTCTACCATCATGTTAATATTTCGTCAATATTCCGTTTTTATTTTTTTGTTTTTAATTTTACGTTAATTCAGGATGTGTCCACACCTGAGGAATGTTTTCCCCGTTCATCTGTTCAGTTCTGTGACACACCGAACCGTTCCCCCTTCAAACGCAAAACCGGGCGCTCGTCGAGCGCCCGGTTTTTGGGGTAATGCGTTACGCCAGCTTGAGGCGGTGGTAGGACTTTTTGCCCTTGCGGATGAGGATGCCCTCGCCCTTGAGCTGGTCGGGGTTGAGGCGGGTCTCGGGGTCGGTGACCTTTTCATCGTTGACGGAGAGGCCGCCCTGCTGCATGGTCTTGCGGGCCTCGCCGTTGGACTTGCAGAGGCCCACCTTGGCGACCCAGGCCAGCAGGCGGTTTTCCTCGGCGAGGTCGGCCTCGGTGATCTCGGTGGTGGGCACGGAGCCGCCCATGGCCGCGCCGGAGAACAGGGCCTCGGCGGCCTGCTGGGCCTTCCTGGCCTCCTCCTCGCCGTGGACGTTCTTGGTGACCTCGTAGGCCAGCACGCGCTTGGCCTCGTTGATGGCGCTGCCCTTGAGCGCACCCAGCCGACGCACCTCGTCCATGGGCAGGAAGGTCAGCAGCCCCAGGCACTTCTCCACGTCCTGGTCGTCCACATTGCGCCAGTACTGATAGAAGTCGTAGGGGGAGCACTTGTTGGGATCGAGCCACAGCGCGCCCTTCTCGGTCTTGCCCATCTTGCGGCCGTCGTGGGTCAGTAGCAGCTGGAAGTCCTTGCGGCGGATCAGGTCCGCGCCGGAGAGCATGTTGCTCCACTGGTCGTCGCCGCCGCACTGCAGCGTCACGTTGTGGCGGTGGTTCAGCTCCAGGAAGTCATAGCTCTGCATCAGCATGTAGTTGAACTCCAGGAAGGTCAGGCCCCGCTCCAGGCGCTGCTTGTAGCACTCGGCGGTCAGCATGCGGTTCACGGAGAACAGCGCGCCTACGTCCCGCAGGAAGCTGATGTAGTTCAGGTCGCGCAGCCAGTCGGCGTTGTTCACGATCTGGGCGCAGTTGGGCTTGGACTCGTCGAAGTCCAGGAAGGACTCCATCTGCTTTTTGATGTGGGCCACGTTGTTGTCGATGTCCTCCACGGTCAGCACCTTGCGCAGGTCGCTCTTGCCGCTGGGGTCGCCGATCATGCCGGTGCCGCCGCCCATCAGCGCGAAGGGCTTGTGGCCCGCCTTCTGCAGGTGCGCCATGGCCATGATCGGGATGTAGTGGCCGATGTGCAGGCTGTCCGCCGTGGGGTCGAAGCCCACGTAGAAGGACACCATGCCCTCGTCGAAGGCCTTGTACAGGTCGTCCTCAAAGGTGATCTGCTTGACAAAGCCGCGCTCTTTCAAAAGGTCCAGTGCGTTCATAGTCGTTACATCCTTTCATGATGAAATGTGCTTACAGCTTCGAGATAACCCCTCCGAGCTTTTCCATGCCCTTCTCGATCGTCGGGATGTCGCTCATGGAGAAGTTGAGCCGCAGGGTGTTCATGTGGCCGCCCTCGGTGTAGAAATGGGTGCCGGGCACGAAGGCCACGCCCGCCTCCACGGCGGCCTCGAAGGCCTTCATGGCGTCCATGCCCTCGGGCAGCGCGGCCCACACGAACAGGCCGCCCTGGGGCACGGTGTGTACGGTGCCCTCGGGGAAGTGGCGGAAGCCCTCCAGCATGGCCTGCAGCTGCCTGGCGTAGTCGCCGCAGATGCGCTGCAGGTGCCCCGGCATCAGGCCTTTGCGCAGGTAGGCGTCCACGATGGCCTGGTTCAGCAGCGGGCTGTGGGTGTCGGCGGACTGCTTGCCGATCACCATCTTCCGCAGCAGCAGCGGGTTCTTTACCGCCGCCGCGCCCACGCGCAGGCCGGGGGCCACGTACTTGGAGAAGGAGGACATGTACACCACCCAGCCCTCCTCGTCGAAGGACTGTATCGTGGGCAGCGCCTCGCCGGAATAGCGCAGGTCGCGGTAGGGGTCGTCCTCGGCGATGACCACGCCGTACTTGCTGGCCAGCGCCGCCAGCGCCTTCCTGCGCTCCAGCGACAGGGTGATGCCGGTGGGGTTCTGGAAGGTGGGGATCACATACATCAGCTTCGGGTGGTGCTGCTTGATCAGCGCCTCCGCCGCCTCCACGATCACGCCCTGCTCGTCGGTGGGCATGCTGATCAGCCTGGCGTTGTACTCGCGCATGGCCTGGATCGCGCCCAGGAAGGTGGGGCTTTCGCACAGCACGGCGTCGCCCGGGTTTACCAGCGCCTTCAGCAGCACGTCGAAGGCCTGGGTGCCGCCCTGGGTGGGCAGTATGTCCGCGGCCTCGCAGTTGACCAGCGAATCCCGCAGGAACGCCGCGGCGCTCTCCCGGAACGGCATAAAGCCGTCCGTCGCGCCGTACTGCAGCAGCGAAGTGCCGTATTGCTCCAGCGCCTCGCGGGCCAGCCCGGAGATCACCTGGGGCTCCAGCGCGGTGTTGGAGGGATTGCCGCCGGCAAAGGAGATCATCCCCGGCCGGGCCAGCAGCTTGAAGATTTCGCGGATGGCGCTGCCGTTGATGGGCCGCATGTGCCGCGCGAACATTTCCTCGGTGAATTGCATAGATCATTCCTCCCAATGAAACAGCCGCCCTCCCAACCGGGAAGGCGACTGTGAATCGCGGTACCACTTCCGTTCGCCATGCAGGGCATGGCCTCGCGTGCGCTGTTTCGGGCGCGCCCGGGCGGCCTACTGCCGTTTCAACCGCCGGCTCCGGGATGTATTCGTTCGCGCGCCTCCGACCCCTTTCACCTGCCGGGGACTCTCTGAATCCGGCCGCGCGGCCTACTTGTTCCCATCATCGCTGTTATAGGACTGTAGGTTGATGATAGCATGATCGTGGGCCCCTGTCAAGCCGCCCGAAGGTTAAATTACCCTTGCAGCCCCCGGGACTGGCGGTCCATGTCCTCCACCACGATGTCGTAGATCTCGCCCAGCGTGGCGCAGTACTCCAGCACCTTCCAGGGCTCGTTGGTGTGATAGTGGATCTTGATCAGCTCGTCGTCGCCCACGGCCAGCAGGCAATCGCCC
>CACYWI010000292.1 GCA_902778045.1 uncultured Eubacteriales bacterium | reverse complement strand
CACCGGCAGCGTCACCGGTGTGTACAAGTACGGCTGCGAGCTGTTCAAAAAGCGCATGGAGTGCGCCATCATGGTGGAGATCGACAGGCAGATGGGTGAATGACAGGCAATAGGAATAGCCAAAGGAACTAGGAACTAGGAACCAGGAACTAGGAACTAGGAACTAGGAACTAGAAATGGTGGCTGCCGCGCAGAAACCGGTAGCTATACTCCTAAGTAAATCAAGGGGAATCAACGCAGAAATGCAGTCAAAGACGCCGAAAATGCGCTTCAGGTATTTTGGAAACACACTCTAACTCCCAATTCTCAATTCCCCATTCCCAATTTTCCCCCCGGAGGTTCCTATGATTTCAACGCCCGATCTGTGATTTCGTCACCCGCTATGCCGCCTCGAACCCGGCGCGCTTTCACATGCCCGGGCACAAGGGCGCGGGGCCGCTGGGCTGCGAGGCGCTGGACATCACCGAGATCGACGGCGCGGACGAGCTGTACGACCCCAGGGGCGTGATCGCCGAGAGCGAGGCAAACGCCTCTCGGCTGTTCGGCGCGCGCACGCTGTACAGCGCCGGGGGCAGCTCGCTGGCGATACGGGCGATGCTGTGGGCGGCTCTGTCGGGCTCCGGCGACCCGCGGGACGCGGTGGTGCTGGCCGGGCGCAACGCCCACCGGGCCTTCCTGAGCGCCGCGGCGCTGATCGGCTTTGACGTGGCATGGCTGCACCCGAAGCCCGGGGACGCCTACCACGGCTGCACGGTGACCGCTTCGGACGTGGAAGCGGCCCTTGAGCGGCTGGGCGAACGCTGCCGCGCGGTGTACCTCACCAGCCCGGACTACCTGGGCCACATGCAGGACATCGCCGCCGTTGCCGCCGCCTGCCGCCGCTACGGCGCGAAGCTGCTGGTGGACGACGCCCACGGGGCCTATCTGAAATTCCTGCCGAACGGCTCCCGCCACCCCGTCGACCTGGGCGCGGACCTGTGCTGCGATTCGGCGCACAAGACGCTGCCCGCCCTCACCGGCGCGGCCTACCTGCACATCCACCCGGGCTGCGGCGTCGATCCCCGCCGGGCAAGGGAGGCCATGGCGCTGTTCGGCTCCTCCAGCCCGTCGTGGCTGGCGCTGCAATCGCTGGACGCCTGCAACCCATATCTGGAGGGGCTCCCGGCCAGTCTGGCGGGGTTCCTGCCGAAGGTCGATGCGCTGAAGGCGGCGCTGACGGAGCGCGGCTGGCGGCTGGCCGGCGACGAGCCGATGAAGCTGACCCTCGCGCCGCGCGTCTTCGGCTGGACCGGGGACGCGCTGGCGGAGCGGCTCTCGCGCTCGGGCGTCGTGTGCGAGTTCCACGACCCGGACTTCATCACCCTGATGCCCTCCCCCATGAACACAGACGCGGATTTGAGGCGGCTGGAGGACGCGCTGCTGGCCGTTCCCCGCCGCGAGCCCCTGCCCGACGCCGCGCCGGAATACCGGGCCCCGGAGGCGGTGCTGTCCCCCCGGGAGGCCGCCTTCGCGCCGCGGGAGACCCTGCCACTGGAGATGTGCGAGGGCCGGGTGCTGGCGGCCTCGGCGCTCAGCTGCCCGCCCTGCGTGCCGGTGGCCGTGTGCGGCGAGCGCATCGACGCGGTCGTGATAAAGCGGCTGCGGTACTACGGGTTTGGGAAATGCGAAGTTGTTAGTGTTGATTAATACCTCCCCGGGATGCTATACTTTGAAAAAAGCAACCGGGGAGGTATTCTTTATGGACGCAAACATCACCAAGCGCAACGCGCTGCTTTCACAGAAGGTCATCAAGGGGCTGGAGAGCCGGAACATGCGCGGCTATTACGCCGAGAGCCGGGAGGAAGCGCTGAAGCTGGCGCTCTCGCTGATCCCCGAGGGCAGCAGCGTGACCATGGGCGGCGCGATGAGCGCCGTTGAGATCGGCCTGGTGGACGCGCTGAAGGCCGGGAACTACAACTTCATCGACCGGGACGCCTTTGAGGACAAGCGGGCCGCCATGCTGCTGGCCTACGACGCCGACGTGTTCCTGTCCAGCGCCAACGCCATCACCGAGGACGGCGTGATGGTGAACATCGACGGCAACGCCAACCGGGTGTCCGCCATCGCCCAGGGGCCGAAGAAGGTGGTGTTCATCGTGGGCATGAACAAGGTCTGCCCCGACCCGGATACCGCCATGAAGCGCGCCCGCAACGTGGCCGCCCCCATCAACGCCCAGCGCTTCGGCCTCAATACCCCCTGCAGCAAGACCGGCGCCTGCATGGACTGCAAGTCACCGGACACCATCTGCTGCCAGTTTTTGATCACGCGCTATTCCAAGCACAAGGACAGGATCCATGTGATTTTGGTCAACGATAATCTGGGGTTCTGAGAGGAATTAGGAATTAGGAATTAGGAATTATGGAGGAAATCCTCCGGATTTCTTTGATTCAGGGGGAACCGGATTGCCACGTCGGCCCGGTGGGCCTCCTCGCAATGACACGGGCGTAAAGCGGAAACTCCCGCCCCGAACGCTGTCATTGCGAGGAGCGCAGCGACGTGGCAATCCGGTTGCTCTGTTCAATCAGAGAAATGAGATAAGGAACCGTCCCCTTATCTCACGAACGCTGTCATTGCGAGGAGCGCAGCGACGTGGCAATCCGGTTGCTCTGTTCAATCAGAGAAATGAGATAAGGAACCGTCCCCTTATCTCA
>CACYWI010000291.1 GCA_902778045.1 uncultured Eubacteriales bacterium | reverse complement strand
TCCACCTGGGCGCGGCTGTCCGGGTCCAGGGCCTTGCGCTGGGCCACCTGCTTTTCAAAGCGCTCGCGCTGGTCCAGCGGGTCGTTCAGCTCGGAGAAGGCGTTGCCGAACTCGGTGGCGTTGATGAAGTACTCGAACCGCTCGGTGAAGGCGGGGTCGTCCGGCTTGCGCTTGGCCAGGGGGCTGATCTCCACCGGATAATCGTAGATGAAGGTGGGCTGGATCAGCTTCTCCTCCACGAAGGCGTCGAAGAACTCGGCCAGGATCGCGCCCTTGGTGGGCACCTCCGGCAGCTCCACGTGGTGGGACTTGGCGGCGGCGATGGCGTCCTCGTCGGTCTTCCAGTCGGCGAAATCCACGCCGCTGTACTTCTTCACGGCCTCCACCATGGTCAGCCGCTCCCAGTGGCCGATGTCGATGTCGTGGCCCTGATAGGGGACTACCAGGCTGCCCCGCACCCGCAGAGTGACGGTCTTCATCATGTCCTCCACCAGGTCCATCATGCCGTGGAAGTCGGTATAGGCCTCGTACAGCTCGATGGTGGTGAATTCCGGGTTGTGCTTGGTGTCCATGCCCTCGTTGCGGAATATGCGGCCCACCTCGTACACCCGGTCCAGGCCGCCCACGATCAGGCGCTTCAGGTAAAGCTCCGTCTCGATGCGCAGCACCATGTCCATGTCCAGGGTGTTGTGGTGGGTGTAGAAGGGCCGGGCCGACGCGCCGATCTCAAAGGGCGTCAGGATCGGGGTGTCCACCTCCAGGTAGCCGCGGCCGTCCAGGAAGGCGCGCAGCTCGCGCAGTATCAGGCTGCGCTTGACGAAGGTATCCTTCACCTCGGGGTTGACGATCAGGTCCACATAGCGCTGGCGATAGCGGGTGTCCGTGTCCGTCAGGCCGTGGAACTTCTCCGGCAGCGGGTGCAGGCTCTTGGTCAGCAGCGTGTATTCGCTGGCGTGCACGGAAATCTCGCCCGTCTTGGTCTTGAACACGGTGCCCTTCACGCCGATGATGTCGCCGATGTCCAGGGCCTTGAAGTCCTTGTAAGGCGCCTCGCCCACATCGTCCCGGCGCACGTAGATCTGCATCGTGCCGTCCGGGTCCTGAAGCTGGGCGAAGCTGGCCTTGCCCATCACGCGGCGGCTGGTCATGCGGCCGGCGATGCTGACGGCCTTGCCCTCCAGCGCGTCGTAATCGCGTCGGATCTGGCCGGAGGTGTGGCTGCGGTCATAGGTGGTGATCTCGTAGGGGTTGCGGCCCTCTTCGATCAGCGCGTTCAGCTTGTTCAGGCGAATGGTGTCCTGCTCGGTATAGCCCGCGGGCGCCTGGTAGGTCTGTGCCATGTGTGTGTTGCTCCTCTCGGGTGAGTGTGTGGATCAGCGCTTGCGAATAGAGAGCACCTTCAGCTTGATGATGCCGCCGGGGGTGTTGGCCTCCACGATGTCGCCCACCTTCGCGCCGGTGCCCTTGCCGTCGGTATCGCACAGGGCGATGCCGATGGGGGATTCGTTGGAGATGAACAGCTTCGCCGGATCGGCCTCGGTGAAGCCCACCAGCGTGTATTCGTCCTCTTCGTCATATTCCATGTCCAGCACGCGCACCACGGTGCCCAGCGACACGGTGGTGGTGTCGGCCACGCTGTCGTCCACGAAGGTGGCGGTGCGCAGCTCGGCCTCGATGCGGGCGATGTTGCCGTAGACCTCGGCCTCCTTGGCCTTGGCGGCGTCGTACTCGGCGTTCTCGCTGAGATCGCCGAAGCCCCGCGCGATCTGGATCTCCTCCGCCACGCGCTTCTTTTCCTCGTTCAGCTGGGCCAGCTGTTCCTCCAGCTTCTTCTTATCTGTAAATGTGAGAATGCGTGAATCTGCCATGGTGAAACCTCCTGGGTCGTCGATAGAGTCTGAATATACATGAATTTAGCCGAATAAGAAGCGACACTGCGCGAACCTACGCAGTGCCTGCTTATTCGGACCTGGAATATTATACATCCTTTAAGCGCCGTTGTCAACCGAGCAAACCCCTCAAATTCGGGTCTGAAGGCATATTTTGCCTACATGGCACCCGGATTGTCACGATATTGTCATAATTCGGGCCTGTTTTGACCCTGTTTACGGTTGCAGAACACAAGTTTTATTTGTATAATGTCACCGTCTCATCATTACAAATGGGAAGGAAGGCACTTGAAATTGGCAACGAATTATCCTTCTGATTATGATAACCGCGGCAGGGTACAGCCGGGCATCAGCCGGGAGGGCCGCAGCGCTGCAGCGCCGGCCAGGCGTCCGGCCGCCGGGCAGAGGCCCGCGAGCGGCCAGCGCACGGCCTCCGGGCAGCGCAGCGCCGC
>CACYWI010000290.1 GCA_902778045.1 uncultured Eubacteriales bacterium | reverse complement strand
GGGCGGGGCACGCGCCTCGGCGCGGACATACCGAAGCAATTCGTGCCGGTGCTGGGCAAGCCGGTGCTGGCCTGGACGCTGGAGGCCTTCCAGCGTTCGCCGGAGATCGACGCGATACAGGTCGTATGTCAGCCGGAGTACCGGGACCGGATCATCGGCATCGTGCGCGATTCCAGGATCGACAAGCTGCGTTGGATCACCCCGGGCGGGGACAGCTGCCCGGAATCCATACGCAGCGCCGTGCTGGCACTGGAGGGCAGCCTCGGCGAGGGCGATATCGCGCTGATCCACATGGCCGTCAGCCCGCTGGTGAGCGGCGGGGACATCGCCCGGGCGGTGGCGGTCTGCAAAGAGAAGGGCTGCTGCTTCACGATGCACCCGGTGAACGTGTGCCTGGCCCGACGGAGCGGCGAGGGCTGGTCGGAGGCCGACGCGCCCAAGGAGGACTTCGTGGAGCTGAACGTGCCCTGGGCGTTCCGCTACGGCGACCTGGTCGCGCTGTACCGGCACAGGGAAGCGCTTTCACCCCGGGACTACGCGCTGTCGCTGTGGCTGGCCGAGGGGCGGCGGGCCTGGTACGCGCCGGGCGACGACCGGGGCCGGCTGAAGATCACCACCGCCCACGACCTGGCAATGTTCGAGGCGCTGCTGCTCCGGGAAAGGGGGAGGCTGTGATGAGGGACTATGTGGCTGTCATCGACGCGGGCACCGGCGGGGTGCGCTGCGCGCTGTTCGACCGTGAGGGCCGCGCCGCGGGCCGCTGCTACCGGGAGCTCGAGACCGCCTACACCCCGGACGGCCGCGCCGAGCAGGACCCGGACCGGCTGGTGGAGGCCGCCTTCGGGGCCGTGGCCGGGGCGTTGAAGGCGGGCGAGGTCGACCCGGATGCCGTCGCGAGCGTCAGCGTCACCGGCGTGCAGACCAGCTTCGTGCCGCTGGACGGAAACGGGCGGGCCCTCGGCCGCCTGATCCTGTGGCAGGACGCCCGGGGCCTGGAGATGTTCCCATGGATCCGGCAGCAGCTCGCCAGGGCGGGGCTCACCGAGGCCGACCTGTACCGGCGCACACTGAAGCCGCTGGACGCGCTGCTGGCCGGGGCGAAGCTGCTGTGGCTGCGGGAAAACGAGCCTGCGCTGTTCGGCAGGATACGCTCCCTGGCCAACCCCCAGGCGGTGCTGCTGCGTGCCCTTGGCGCGGAGCAGACCACGATCGACCCCACGGATGTGGGCTGGTTCCTGGCTCACGACGGGACGACCCTCGAGCCGGACGGCGCTCTGCTTCGGCTGTTCGGGCTGGACCCGGCGATCTTCCCGGCCTTGAAGCGCTGCGGCGAGGTCGTGGGCCGGGTGTCGCCGGGAGCGGCGGCGCGCACGGGCCTCCGGGCAGGCACGCCGCTGTTCCAGGGGGCTGTGGACCAGTGCTGCGCCGCGCTGGGGGCGGGCAACCCCGGCAGGGGCGATGTGGGCACGCTGTGCCTGGGCACCGCCGGTGTGCTGATGACCTGGCAGGAGCGACCCGCGCCGGACCCGAAGGGACGATACTATGTGATCCCTTTCCCCACCGGCGGCTTCGCGGCAGAGGCGGCGGTGCCCGTGGCGGCGGCGGCCTTCCGCTGGGTGCGTGACGCGCTATTCCCCGCAGGCGGCTTCGACCCGGAAAACGTCTACGCCCGCATGGACGCGGCGGCGGCAAGGGCTCCCGCCGGCGCGGGCGGCGTGCTGTTCCTGCCCCACCTGGCCGGCCAGATCTTCCCCGAGGCGAACGCCGACGCCCGGGGCGGCTTCGTGGGCGCGTCCCTGGGCACCGGCCGGGGCGAGCTGATGCGCGCGGCGCTGGAGGGCGTGTGCTTCGGCATGCGCCAGGTGATCGAAGCCGCGGGCGGCGGCTTTGCCACGCTGCGGCTGCTGGGCGGCGCGGCCCGCTCGGCGCTGTGGTGCCAGATGCAGGCGGATGTCTACTGCTGCCCGGTGGAGACCATGACCGAGCCCGAGGCCACCGCCCTGGGCGCGGCCATGATCGCCGCCGCCGGCGCGGGGCTGTACCCCTCCCTGCCGGACGCCGTGCGGGGCATGAGCCGCGTCGCCCGCCGGTACGAGCCGGACGCGACGCGCACCCGCATATACGACGAATACTACCGGGCCTGGACGCAATGCGGGGAGGCGCTGACGGAGACGTTCACGGCGCTGGCGGCGGTGAGAAAAACGTAATAATTTGGAATTGAGAATGGAGAATTGAGAATGGATGTGGAAATCCTCCGGATTTCGTAACTGTTCAGTCGTTAAAATCCTGAATTGACAGGATGTTTGTGCGAGACGACCTCATCCGTCATTTGCTCCGCAGGCTCCGCAAATGCCACCTTCCC
>CACYWI010000289.1 GCA_902778045.1 uncultured Eubacteriales bacterium | reverse complement strand
GGCCTACCGGCCCCATCTCGCTGAAAACAGCACACTGTGCTGTTTTCCGGGCGCTCGATGCCACTGCGGTGGGGAAGCATAGAATGCGGCAGCCACTATCCCTAATCCCTAATCCCTAATCCCTGTTCCCTCGTTCCCCTAGTTCCTAGTTCCTAGTTCCTAATCCCTATTCCCTAATAAAAAAACCGCCTTTCGGCGGTTTTTTTCATCCTGTAACGGTAAACACCTTATCGAGGTAGTGTTGGGCGAGGCCGAGGGCCTGGGCGTCGGGGCCGGCCTGGGCGTAGCTGAGGTCGAGGGTGCGGACGAGCAGCGAGCGCTCCAGCAGGGCTTCGCGCACCATTTCCAGGAAGGCCTCGCCCAGGCACTCCACGCCGGTGATCACGATGCGGCGCAGGCCGGTGCCGCACATGGCGCTGTACAGGCCGGCGGCCAGCATGCGGGCGGAGCTGCGCAGGGCGTCGCGCAGGGCGGGCTCGTCGGCGCAGCGCTGGGCCAGCGCCTCCAGGCTCTCGGGGGGCTGGACGCCGGCGGCCGCGGCGGCCTGTTGGGCGTCTTCGAGGATGGCGTCCCGATTCACATAGCGGGCCAGGCAGCCCCGGCTGCCGCAGTGGCAGGGGCGGCCGTTGAAGTCGATGGTGGTGTGGCCGATCTGGCCGGCGATGTTGAAGGGACCGGCGTACAGATCGCCCCGGGTGATCACGGCGCAGCTGAGGCTCTTGTTGATGTTCATGTAGATCAGGTTCTCCACCTCGGGGGCCTCGGGGTCCGCGGCGTCCAGGAAGCGCTTTTCCGCGTAGGCCATGCAGCGGGTGTCGTTGAGCATGTACAGGGGCAGGCCGACGCGCCGCTGGTATTCCACGAAGGGGCCCTCTGGCAGGGAGACGCCCAGCGCGGTGCGGTTGTAGAACAGGCCGCAGCTGTTCAGGTACAGCCCGGGCACGGAGATGCCGATCACCAGCGCGCGCCTGGGGTCGTACAGCCGGGACCGGCGCTTCAGCAGCTGGTCGAACAGGCGGATGAAGGCCGCGGCGGCCTCCTCGCCGGTCATGCCGTCGGTCTCCAGCGCGGCGGTGCGGCTCTCCAGGACCTCGCAATCCAGGTTCAGCAGGGTGTAGCGCACCCCGTGGCGCGACAGGGCGAACACCACGATCTGGTGAGCCTCGCTGTTCAGGCGCAGGCTGATGGGCCGGCGGCCGGGCAGGGAGGTCTGGGTAGGGCCGACCTCCGCCACCAGGCCGCGACCGGCGAGCTCCTCCACCAGCACGGAGACGCTGGTGGCGCTGAGATCCATATTCCGGACGATCTCGGCCCGGGACTTGCACTTCCCAAAGCGCACGAGGTCGAATATACGCTTGATGTTGGCTTCCTTGACCTTCTGCTGGTATCCGCCGCGGCCGGTGTCGGTCTTTTCGAGGGGGATGTACTTCATGGGGGAACACTCCCTTATTGTGGTGCGGGCACAGGCCCTCGCGTCGTGGGGCAGGTCGGGGGCATAACTTGACAAGTGTACAGTATTACTACTATTTTATCATATTAATTTTAGCTTATCAACCATTTTAATGCGATTTAACATTAGTTTCCGCGAGAAAATAAAAGCGGCAGCCCAGCGATGCCGGGCTGTCGAGATAGGGGGGCTGTATCAATACATGCCGCCCATGCCGGGGTTGGCGGCGGGGGCCGCCGGCTCGGGCGCGGGGATGTCGGTGACCAGGGATTCGGTGGTCAGCACCATCGCGGCCACGGAGGCGGCGTTCTGCAGGGCGGAGCGGGTGACCTTGGTGGGGTCGGCGATGCCGCGCTCCATCATGTCGGCGTACTCGTCCTTGGCGGCGTCATAGCCGAAGGTGGCAGACTTGCGGCCCTTGATCTTTTCGACGATCAGGCTGCCCTCGACGCCGGCGTTCTTGGCGATCTGGCGGACGGGCTCCTCCAGCGCGCGCAGCACGATCTGCACGCCAGTCTTCACGTCGCCCTGGGTCTCGGCGACCAGCTTGGCCACGGACTTGCTGGCGTTGATCAGCGCGGTGCCGCCGCCGGGAACGATGCCCTCTTCAACGGCGGCGCGGGTGGCGGCCAGGGCGTCCTCGATGCGCAGCTTGCGCTCCTTCATCTCCACCTCGGTGGCGGCGCCCACGTTGATCACGGCCACGCCGCCGGACAGCTTGGCCAGCCGCTCCTGCAGCTTCTCGCGGTCGTAATCGCTGGTGGTATCCTCGATCTGGCTGCGGATGGAGGCGATGCGGGCCTTGATCTCGTCGGCCTGGCCGGCGCCTTCGACGATCACGGTGTTCTCCTTGTCGATCTTCACCTGGCGCGCGGAGCCCAGCATGTCGATGGTGGCCTCCTTCAGCTCCCTGGCCGCCGGTCAGGATGGCGATATCCTGCAGCATGGCCTTGCGGCGGTCGCCGAAGCCGGGGGCCTTCACGGCCACGCAGGTGAACGTGCCGCGCAGCTTGTTCAGCACCAGGGTGGCCAGGGCCTCGCCCTCGACGTCCTCGGCGATGATCAGCAGCTTCTTGCCCTGCTGCACCACCTGCTCCAGCAGGCCGATGATCTCCTGGATGTTGGAGATCTTCTTGTCGGTGATCAGGATCAGCGGGTTGTCCAGCACGGCCTCCATCTTCTCCATGTCGGTGCACATATAAGAAGAAGCGTAGCCGCGGTCAAACTGCATGCCCTCCACGATGGAGAGCTCGGTCTTCATGGTCTTGGATTCCTCGACGGTGATGACGCCGTCCTTGCCGACCTTCTCCATGGCGTCGGCGATCAGCTCGCCCACGGTTTCGTCGGAGGAGGAGATGGCCGCGACCTGGGCGATCTCGTTCTTGCCCTCGATGGGCTTGGACTGGGCGACCAGGCTCTGCACCGCGGTGTCGGTGGCCATCTCGATGCCCTTCTTCAGGATCATCGGGTTCGCGCCGGCGGCCACGTTCTTCAGGCCCTCGTGCACGATGGCCTGGGCCAGCAGGGTGGCGGTGGTGGTGCCGTCGCCGGCCACGTCGTTGGTCTTCACGCTGACCTCGCGCACCAGCTGGGCGCCCATGTTCTCAAAGGGGTCCTCTCCTTGGCGATGGTCACGCCGTCGTTGGTGATCAGCGGAGCGCCGAACTTCTTGTCCAGCACCACGTTGCGGCCCTTGGGGCCCAGGGTGATCTTTACGGTATCGGCCAGCGCGTCAATGCCGGTCTGCAGCGCCTTGCGGGCTTCCTCGCCATACTTAATCTGCTTTGCCATTTTTCTCTACCTCCGATATTATTCGACCACGGCCAGGATGTCGTTCTGGCGCACGATGATGTATTCCTCGCCGTCCAGCTTCACTTCGGTGCCGGCGTACTTGGAATAGATGACCTTCTGGCCTTCCTTCACGTTCATCTTGATTTCCTTGCCATCCACGTTTCCGCCCGGGCCAACGGCCAGGACCTCCGCCATCACGGGCTTTTCCTTTGCGGAATTGGTCAGGATGATGCCACCCTTGGTGGTCTCCTCGGCCTCCAGATTCTTGATGACCACGCGGTCGCCCAGCGGCTTGATCTTCATATGCTTTTACCTCCCAGGTTGTTATGAGCTTGTTAGCACTCTTAAAATCTGAGTGCTAACCCTTGCAGATGATAGTTTAGCCGTTCTCTATGGAAAAATCAAGCCCCTGAGCGCCCTTTTTTCTGTTAAATATTGGGGAAATCGGGCCTACGGGGCCGGAAATCCCGAAAATTGGCTGTGTTCATTGACAGTACAGAGCGCCGGTATTATAATTAATAGGTAAAATACCCGTTATGCGGACGGGGAAAGAAGGAGAGATCGGTATGAGGAAGATCGTTGCCGTGCTGCTGCTGCTCGCTATGGCGCTGGGAACGCTGGGCGCGCTGGCGGAGACCCCGAAGGCCACGAGCGTGGCCATCAACAGCACGAATTTCCCGGCGAAGGCGCTGCGCAGCTACGTGAAGAAGCACTTCGACGCGAACAAGGACGGCAAGCTGAGCACCAAGGAGCGGAACGCCGTCAAGAAGATCACGCTGTTCAAGGAGTCGTATTACGATAACGGCAAGGAGCCGCCGACCTGCAAGACGATGAAGGGCATCGAGTACTTCCCGAACCTGGAAGCGCTGTACTGCGACTTCTGCGGCGTCGAGAAACTGGATGTCAGCAAGAACACCAAGCTGGTCACGCTGTGCTGCAGCGTTAACGAGCTCAAGAAGCTGAATGTCAGCAAGAACAAGAAGCTGGAGAAGCTGTACTGCTATGGAAACTATGGCCTGACGAAGCTGGACGTCACCAAGAACACGAAGCTCAAGGAGCTGCTGTGCGACACCTGCGGCATCTCCGCGCTGGACGTGACGAAGTGCCCGAACCTGAAGAAGCTGTACTGCGGCAACAGCCCCCTCAAGAAGCTGGACGTCACCAGGAACCCGAAGCTGGAGGAGCTGTACTGCGGCGGCGGGCAGGAAGGCGTCACGCCCATCACCAAGCTGGACGTGACCAAGAACCCCAACCTCAAGATGCTGAATTGCAGCGACACCAAGATCACGAAGCTGAACGTCACCAAGAACCCCAAGCTGAAGTACCTGTTCTGCGAGGGCCTGAAGAAGCTCACGAAGCTGGATGTCAGCAAGAACACCAGCCTGGTGGCGCTGTACGCGGGCCGCACCGGCATCAAGAAGCTGGACATCAAGAACAACAAGAAGCTGCAAAAGAGCCTGAACGGCAAGGCGGATATCAACGGCTGGGTGGACGAAGACGAAGATACGATCTATTGGGGCGTCAACGTGGAGGTGACCGGCACGGAGAAGGGCGTGGTGATCAACCGGACCACCAAGCTGACCGCCGGCAGCAAGACGCTGTACAAGGGCAACAAGTAATACGGAATACGACGCGGATCTGGCCGCCGAAGCCGCCATTTTGGGCGGTTCCGGCGGCCTTTTATAAAAAATGCAGCAAAAAAATCCCCGCGGGCGGGAAAGGTTTGTGACAGTTGCCTATTTTTCAAAGTGCAATTTCACATGAATAATCTTGCAAATTTACGCGGAAATTGCTATATTATTTGCAGCATAATGCAATCGGCGTTGTGCGGACGATTTTTTGACAGGAGGATATTATCATGGCTAAGA
>CACYWI010000288.1:4504-6529 GCA_902778045.1 uncultured Eubacteriales bacterium | reverse complement strand
CAGCGAGAACGGGCCGGTAGGCCCCCGTCGATGGGGCCCGTCCGTGCGCGATGGGACCCAATGCGCAGCATTGGGCGCGCGCGTTTGGCAGGCCCGTGGGGAAGTGGCCGAGCGCAGCGAGGTCGATAGGGCACCCCATGGCCCGACAGGAAACAGGAACACCGGCTGCCGCGTGCCCGTAGGGGCGGCGTTGCGCCGCCCGCAAAGCCTTCCCCTATGGGGAAGGTGGATTTGGCGGAAAATGCTTGCATTTTTCGCCAAAGACGGATGAGGTCTTCATGAGATAAGCCCAGCGCCTCTGTTGGTATAAAGGCGCGAAGCCATGCTCAAGGGACCTCATCCGTCATTTGCTCCNNNNATAAGGAACCGTCCCCGATTCCACGGTTGCTTTGTCCGGCATCAAAAATACTTCGATTCTATTACCAGATTATTACAATTTGCCTTGAATTGCTCCATGCGGATGTGATAGAATGTAGGAACCGGGAGACTCAACGATTCCCGGTTCCTGATTCATAATCCCACTTTCCACTACCGGAGGTTACATACCATGCGACTCAAGCGGATCCTCACTTTCGCGCTGCTCCTGGCCCTGGTCATCACGGCGCTGCCCCTGACGGCGGGCACGGCCCGGGCGGCGGCGAAGTACTATATCACGGTGGACCTGACCAACCAGATCGTCACCGTATACGAAAACGGCAACACCAGGGAATCGGGCATCGTGCGGCAGATGATCTGCTCGTCGGGCAAGTCCGGCACGGCCACGCCCACGGGCACCTACACGCTGCCCACCAAGGCCTATTCCACCGAGCGCACGGAGTGGTACTACTTCTCCAAGTACAAGTGCTACGCCAAGTGGGCCACCCGCATCGTGGGCGGCATACTGTTCCACTCGGTGCTGTATACCGGCGCGAAGAAGGGGCCGACCTCCTCGTCGGTGAACGCCCTGGGCAAGCCGGCCAGCCACGGCTGCATCCGCCTTCGGGTGGCGGACGCCAAGTGGATCGCCCAGAACTGCCCGGCGGGCACGAAGTGCCGCATCTACAAGAGCGGCAAGACCAATTCCGACCTGCGCAAGCGGCTGCTGAACAGGAGCTTCTCCCGCGCCGACGAGAGCTATGCCGAATTCATGGGCCGCGCCGACCTGAACGCGCCCTATGTCACGCTGTCGCGGGGCAGCCGGGGCAGCCGCGTCACCAAGCTGCAGAAGCGGCTGACGGCCCTGGGCTTCCTGAATGACAAGGCGGACGGCATCTTCGGCGGCAACACCGAGACCGCCGTGAAGCGCTACCAGAACGCCAGCGGCCTGAAGCAGACCGGCAAGGTGGTCAAGGGCCTGTGGGACGACATGTTCCGCGCCGACGCGCCCACCGGCACCTGGGTGCCGCTGTCCAAGGGCTCGAGCGGCCCCGCCGTCGCCGCGCTGCAGAAGGCGCTGATCCGGCTGAAGCTGCTCACCGGCAGCGCCGACGGCAGCTACGGCAGCGCCACCGTGAAGGCCGTGAAGCGCTATCAGGAGCTGTTTACCACCAAGAGCCAGACCGGCAAGGCCAGCTCCGCGCTGCAGAAGACGATCCTGGCCCATGCCGACGAGGTGGTCAGCCAGTTCGCCGGCGAGGAGTACCGCCTGGTCGCCACCACCCGCAAGCTGAAGCGGGCGAAGATCAAGGGCGCGTCCTCGGTGCGCCTGCGCACCAAGGCCAAGACCAGCGCCCAGGTGATCACCAAGCTGAAGAAGAATACCGTGGTCACCGTGCTGAACAAGGCCAGCAGCTGGACCAAGGTGCAGTACAAGGACCTGGTGGGCTACATCAAGAACAAGTACCTCAGCTACTATACCGAGAAGGTCAAATTCGTCGCCTACGAGCCGGTGAACCAGCCCACGGCCACGCCCGAGATCTTCATTCCCACCGAGGAGCCCACCGAGGCCCCCACCGCCACGCCCGAGCCCACCGCCACGCCGGAGATCTTCATACCGACGCCGACGCCGACGCCGGAGCCGACGGCCACGCCGACGCCCGAGCCCAC
>CACYWI010000288.1:0-4496 GCA_902778045.1 uncultured Eubacteriales bacterium | reverse complement strand
GGCGGCGGAGGCCCTGTCCCAGGGGGATGAGGCCGACGTGGGCGAGGTCACCCTGGCCCTCACCGGCGATACCACCCACGCCCCGGCCTACGCGCTGGCGAACCGGGACGGCGCGCCGCTGTACGCCCTGCCCGACGAGGACAGCGCGCAGCTGGCGACCCTCGCCGGGGGCGAGGCCCTGCCGGTGCTGGGCATCGACGCGGGCTGGGTCACCGTGCTGTACCGGCAGGGCGCGGCCTGCCTGCGGCTCGCGGACGTCTCCCTGACCGACGCCGAGCCGGCCTTCGAGTACGGCGACGAGGCCGAAGCCGTGACCGAAGCGGCCCCCGGGGAGGACATATTGCAGATCGAGGTCGAGCCCGTCGTTCCCGAGAGCGACGAGGTCATGCTGGAGCCGTAATCCAATGGAGAATGGCGATTGCTCTGCGACCGCCATTTTCAATTCTCCATTCTCAATTCAAGCGAGGGGTGTTTACCATGAGCCGTTTGGGCGATACGATCAGAGCGGCGCGCCTCAAGGCGAAGCTGACGGAAAAGGCGCTGGGCAAGAAGTGCGGCCTGGCGGAGGGCTTTATCAGGGATGTGGAATCCGGGCGCAGGATCGTGTCGGACGACCAGGCCCAGCGCATCCTGAAGGTGCTGGGCGTGGCCAACCCCGTGTCCACCGAGCTGGAGGTGGCCGCCGAGCCGCCGGTGAAGCTGCGCCCCAAGCCCCGGGCCTATGTGCTGCCGGTGGAGGAGCAGGCCGAGAACGCCCGCAAGGCCGCCGAGGAATCCTCCGATGCCTGGCTGGACGCCCTGGGCGGCGTGGTGAAGCGGGTACCGGTGATGTCGCCGGACGGCCTGGTGATCGACCACATGCTCACGCCCATCGTGGGCGGCAAGATCGAGGGCGGCGCGCCGGACAAGGTGCTGTACTACCGCTGCCCGGACGACATGCTGCGGGGCTTCCGCGTGCACGCCGGCGACCTGCTGCTCACCGTGCCCGCCGCGAAGGTGGAGGACGGCGCGCTGATGCTGGTGGACTTCCGGGGCGAGCGCGTCGTGCGCAAGCTGCTGAAGCTGGACGGCGCGCGGGTGCAGCTGCAGGCCTTCGACCACGAGTTCACCGCCGTCGTCGCCCCCGCCGCCGAGGTCAAGGTGCTGGGACGGTGCGTGACGCTGACCAGGCGGCTGTAATCAACCGAACAACCCCGCCGGATCGCTCCGGCGGGGTTTCGTTTCACACATGGCGTGGCGCGACGACAAAACGCAAACTCGCCAAAGGGGACCCGGATTGCCGCGCCGCCTCGCAATGACAGGCTGCGAAGGGATGTCGCCGTATGTCATTGCGAAGCCCCGAAGGGGCTGGGGCTATGCCTCAAATGGGATCGGGAAGATCCCTTCCCCGGCGGGCGGAACCGTATTCCCGCGTCAGCCCACGCATGGGCGCGCGCTTCCCCCATGACATGGCGCGCCTTCCCCTCCGGCCCCCGGGCAAGTTTTTCTTGCCCGGGTTTGCTTTATGTGCTAATATAGATACGATCAATACCCGCCTTGGCGGGAACAGGGGAGAGGGAGAACCATGAACGATACGAAGAAGCTGTCCACCGGCAAGGTCTGGTGCTTCGCGGTGGGCCAGTTCGGCTGGTCGGTGCTGGCGGCGCTGATCTCCAGCTGGCTGGTGAACTACTATCAGCCGGATCTGGCCACCCAGCAGGCGGGCCAGCCCATATTCATCCCCCAGGGCCTGGCGATCCTGGGCGTACTGACCATACTCGGCGCGATCACCGCCTTCGGGCGCGTGTTCGACGCCATCACCGACCCGCTGATCGCCTCGCTGTCCGACCGGTGCAGGAGCAAGGACGGCCGGCGCATCCCCTTCATGCGGGCGGCGGCCATACCCTTCGGCCTGGCGTGCATACTCACGTTCTGGTCGCCGGTGCGGGGCGAGAGCTGGCTGAACGCGACGTTCCTGTTCCTGATGCTGATGCTGTTCTACCTGTTCATGACCATGTACTGCACGCCCTACAACGCCCTGATCCCGGAGCTGGGCAGCGATCAGGACACCCGCATGGCCATATCCACCTCCATCAGCTTCACCTACATCGCCGGCATGGCGGTGGCCTACGTGGCCCCGGTGGTCTGGGGCGCGCTGCAGGGCATGGGCATGGAGCGCGTGACCGCCATCCGCACCACCTTCACGGTGATGAGCGTGATCGGCATCGCCTGCATGTTCGTGCCGGTGTTCACCATCCGGGAGCGGGACTATGTGAAGGCCGCGCCCACCGAATCCACCGCCTTCAAGTCGCTGACGGCCACCTTCAGGAACAAGGACTTCCGGGTGTTCGTGGCCAGCGACATCGCCTATTTCCTGGGCATCACCATGTTCCAGACCGCGCTGCCCTTCTTCGTCACCAGCCTGCTGAAGCTGGATGAGAGCATGAGCACCGTGTACTTCGTGGGCATGACGGCGCTGTCGGTGCTGTTCTACATCCCCGTCAACAAGCTGACCCCGAAGTTCGGCAAGAAGAAGCTGATACTGTTCGCCTTCACCGTGTTCACCGTCAGCTTTGTGTACACCGCCTTCTTCGGCGACAGCCTGCCCATACCGCCCGCGGTGCAGGGCTACATACTCTGCGCCGTCGCCGCGCCTGCCATGGCCATATTCGGGCATGTTCTTCGCCGCCCGCACCTTCGCCTTCAAGCTGGGCCAGTCCATCGCCATGCTGCTGGTCACCGCCTTCGCTACCATCGGCCAGGAGACCGGCCTGGGCTATCGCATCACCGCCATCGCCGCCGCCGCGGTGTGCGTGCTGGGCGGCGTGCTGTTCATGCTGTATAATGAAAAGCGGGTGTACGAGAGGATATTGAAGAAGTAGGGATTGGGATTGGGAACTAGGAATTAGGAATTAGGAACTAGGAACTAGGAACTAGGAACCAGGAACTAGGAACCAGGAACTAGGGGAACGAGGGAACAGGGATTAGGGATTAGGGAATAGGGATTAGGGATTAGGGAATAGCTTCCCCACCGCAGTGGCATCGAGCGCCCGGAAAACAGCACAGTGCGCTGTTTTCAGCGAGATGGGGCCGGTAGGCCCGTGGAGAAGTGGCCGAGCGCAGCGAGGTCGATAGGGTTCCCCATAGCCCGCGGCGCCGGCGCCGGAAGAGGTCGTTCCCCAAGCCTTCCCCAATGGGGAAGGTGGCATCTGCGGAGCAAATGACGGATGAGGTCTTATACGCAAAGCCCCGCGCCAATATCTATATCGTCTGCGAACCTCATCCGCCCTGAATGGTTGGAAGAGGTCGTTCCCCAAGCCATCCCCAATGATGAGGCACCCCCTCGACAGCAATGCGACAGGAGAGTTCACCATGAGCGACGCACGCTACAATCCGGACGGACTGGTGCTGTCCGGCGATTACCGGCACACGATGCAGGACTTTGTGCTGCCCTACATCGCGGCCCGGCGCACGGAGATCACGCTGACCGGCGACGGCGGCAGGCCGCTGTACTGCTGCAAGTACGATGCCGGCGCCGCCGCCGCGGGCACGGTGCTGATCGTGCACGGCTTCACCGAGAACGCCGACAAGTTCGCCGAGCTGATCCACTCGCTGCTGCGCAACGGCTACAGCGTGGCGGCCTACGACCAGCGGGGCCACGGTCGGTCCTGGCGCGACCCGATGCTGGGCGACGTGTCCCTGACCCATGTGGACGACTTCATGGAATACGTGCGGGACATGGAGATCGTGGTCAGTCAGGTGCTCTCCGCCATGCCGAAGCCCCACCTGCTGTTCGCCCACTCCATGGGCGGGGCGGTGTCCGCGCTGTACCTGGAGGCCCATCCCGCCGCCTTCGCCCGGGTGGCGCTGTGCGCGCCGATGATCCTGGCCAACTTCCACATGCCCCCGGCGGCCGCCGGCCTGATGTGCGCCGCGGCGAAGCGGCTGGGGAAGAGCAAGAAGCGCATATTCGCCTCGAAGCCCTATGCCGGGCCGGAGGATTTCGTGACCTCCGCCGCCACGGGCCGCGAGCGCTTCGACTGGTACGACGCCGTGAAGGCCGCCAACCCCGCCTTCCACAACAACGGCCCCACCTACGGCTGGACGGGCCAGGCCGTGTGGGCGAACAGGCAGATCCTCGCCCCCGGCGCGGTGGAGAAGATCGACGCGCCCGTGCGCCTGTTCACCGCCGAGCTGGACGGCTCCGTGATGCCCGACGCCCAGCAGGCCTTCGTCAGCCGCCTGAAAAACGGCGAACGCACCCTGGTCAAAGGCGCGAAGCACGAGATCTACCGCTCCACCGACGAGGTGCTGTTCCCCTGGTGGCACGGGATACTGGGGTTCTATCGGGGGGAGAGTTAATGAGAGTGGAGTTTTGGTTCAAATTCCTGCGGGATTTGTTTTGATTGATGGGGAACGACCTCTTCCGTCATTTGCCTCACAACTTCGGCAAATGCCACCTTCCCCTGAAGGGGAAGGCTTGGCGGGCGGCGCAACGCCGCCCCTACGGGCACGCG
>CACYWI010000287.1 GCA_902778045.1 uncultured Eubacteriales bacterium | reverse complement strand
GCCGGTGAAATCCGGCTCCGGCTGTCCGCGCAGCGCCTTTGCCAGCCCCACCGCGGCCACCAGGCCGCTGGCGGTGGATTCCATGTAGCCCTCCACGCCGGTCAGCTGGCCCGCGAAGCGGACCAGGGGCTCCGCGTGCTCCAGGCCCGGGATCATGCCGAACACCCGCTTCTGCTCGCCCCACTTCAGCCGGGTCTGGAAGCCCACCAGGTTGTACAGCGTGCCCTGGGCATTCTCCTGCCGCAGCTGCACCACGGCATAGGGCTCCCTCCCCGTGCGTGGGTCGATCAGCCCCACGGGCTTCAGCGGCCCGAAGGCCAGCGTCTGGCGGCCCCGGGAGGCCAGGATCTCCACGGCCAGGCAGCCCTCGAAAACCAGCTTCTTCTCGAAGTCGTGCAGCTCGGCCAGCTCCGCGCCGATCAGCGCGTCGTAGAAGGCGTTGTACTCCGCCTCGTTCATCGGGCAGTTCAGGTAGTCGTCGGTGCCCCTGCCGTAGCGGGAGGCCCGGAACACCTTGTCCATGTCCAGGGAATCGGCGGTCACGATGGGCGCGGCGGCGTCAAAGAAGTTCAGCGCCCCCTCGCCGGTGGCCCTCGCGATGGCCTCCGTCAGCGAAGGGTCCGTCAGCGGCCCGGTGGCCACGATGCAGGGCGCGTCGGGGATCTCCGAAACCACGGCCCGCTCTATGGTCACCAGGGGATGGCCCTCCAGCGCCGCGGTGATCTTCTCCGAGAAGCGATCCCGGTCCACAGCCAGCGCGCCGCCGGCAGGCACCCGGCTCTCCTCGGCGCAGCGGAGGATCAGGCTGTCCATGGCCCGCAGCTCGGCCTTCAGCAGGCCCGAGGCGTTGGACAGGTGCTCCGCCTTCAGGGAGTTGGAGCAAACCAGTTCGCCAAAGCCCGGGCTGTGGTGGGCCGGACTGTACTTCACGGGCTTCATTTCGATCAGGCGCACCGGGATATCGCGGCGTGCCAGCTGCCACGCGGCCTCGCTGCCCGCAAGGCCCGCGCCGACGACGGTGACGGGGGCGAGAGTATTCAGCATGTTCAGATTCTCCATATCGATGCTTCGGGAATTGAATTGAGAATTGAAAAATGAGAATTGAGAATTCTGAATGGAATCGTCGCGGATCGGATTGATTCAAACAACTGAATCAATGCTCAATTGTGAATTCTCAATTCTCAATTCATTGCCTCAGCTACTCCCCGTCTTCCGCGGAGGTATTCTCCACCTGCACCTTATGCCTGCAGGTTTCGTTGGCGCAAACGTGGTACAGCGTGTCCCGGCCGCCGCGCTTCAACACCATGTAGCTGCCGCACACGGGGCACTTGTCCGCCACGGGGCGATCCCAGGACACGAAGTCGCACTCCGGGTACTTCTCGCAGCCGTAGAATTTCCGGCCCTTGCGGCTGATGCGCTCCAGCAGCTCGCCGCCGCACTTGGGGCAGGGCACGCCGATGTTGTTCGGCAGCGCCAGCGTGTGCCGGCAGGCGGGGAAGTTGGGGCAGGCCAGGAAGCGGCCGTAGCGGCTCATCTTGTACACCATCATCGCGCCGCACTTTTCGCAGGGCACGTCGGACACCTGGTCCTCGATGGCCACCTTTTCGATGCTGGCCTCGGCCTTCTCCAGATCCTTCTCGAAGGGACCGTAGAAGTCGGCCACGATCTTCTTCCACTCGGCCTTGCCGGCCTCGACGTCGTCCAGCTCGTCCTCCATGTTGGCGGTGAAGGTGACATCCACGATGTCCGGGAAGTTGTTGCACATCAGGTCGTTGACGATCTTGCCCAGCTCGGTGGGGATCAGGCGCTTGTTCTCCTTGGCAATATAGCCCCTGCGCCCGGTGATCGTGGAGATGGTGGGGGAGTAGGTGGAGGGCCTGCCGATGCCCTTCTCCTCCAGCGTGCGCACCAGACTGGCCTCGGTGTACCTTGGCGGCGGCTGGGTGAAGTGCTGTTCGGCGTTCATCTCGCCCTGCTTCGCGGCCATGCCCTCGCTCAGCTCCGGCAGGCTGCTGTTCTCGGCCTCCTCCTGGGGGTCGTCCACGCTCTCCACGTACACGGCGGTGAAGCCCGCGAAGCGCTGCTTCTGGCCGTTGAAGTGGAAGCGCGCGCCGTTGTCCGCGTCGATGTCCACGGACAGGGTGTCGTACAGCGCCGGGGTCATCTGGCTGGACACGAAGCGATCGAAGATCAGCTTGTACAGCCGGTACTGGTCCCGGGACAGCGACGCCTTGATGCTCTCGGGTCGCCGGTCCACCACGGTGGGGCGGATGGCCTCGTGGGCGTCCTGGGCGCTCTTGCGGGTCTTGTAGATGTTGGGCTTTTCGGGCAGGTAATCCTGGCCGTAGCTGTCCAGGATCATGGCGCGCACGGCCTCCACGGCCTCGTCGGCGATGCGGGTGGAGTCGGTGCGGATGTAGGTCACCAGGCCCTGGGAGCCCTCGCCGGCCAGCTCAACGCCCTCGTAGAGCTGCTGGGCGATCTGCATGGTCTTCTGGGTGGAGAAGCCCAGCTTGCGGCTGGCCTCCTGCTGCAGGTTGGAGGTGGTGAAGGGC
>CACYWI010000286.1 GCA_902778045.1 uncultured Eubacteriales bacterium | reverse complement strand
CGCTCGCAAAGTATCACGTTGTTGTTGCCGCCGGCCATGATGTACTCGGCGCTCATCAGCAGCTCCTCCAGCGTGTTGGCCAGGCCGCGCTTCAGGAGGATCGTCTTGCGGGTCTGGCCCAGCTCCTTCAGCAGCTCGAAGTTCTGCATGTTCCGCGCGCCCACCTGGATCACGTCCACGTCCTCGAACAGGGGCAGGTGCGCCGCCTCCATGATCTCCGTCACGATGGGCAGGCCCGTGGCCTTCTTGGCCTCGCTGAGCAGCTCCAGCCCCTTTTCATGCAGGCCCTGGAAGGCGTAGGGGCTGGTGCGCGGCTTGAACGCGCCGCCCCGCAGCATGCCCGCGCCGCTGGCTTTTACGGCCTGGGCCACGCCGATGATCTGCTCCCGGGTCTCCACGCTGCAGGGCCCGGCGATGATCTGGAAATTGCCGCCGCCGATCTTCACGCCCCCGCCGCAGTCGATCACGGAATCGTCCTCGTGGAACTTGCGGTTGGCGCTCTTGAAGGGCTCCTGTATGCGCTTGACGCTCTCCACGATGTCCAGGGAGGCGATCAGGTCCACATCCACGCGACTGGTGTCGCCGATCAGGCCGATGATGGTCTGGTTCTGGCCCTTGGAGATGTGCAGCTCAAAGCCGATGCCCTCCAGGTAGTTGGTCAGGTTCCTGACCTGCCTTTCGTTGACCTTGTCCTTCAGCAGTATGATCATGTTCAGCGCTCCTTTTCCCGTCAGGTGGAATGAAAAACGGCCTTGCAGTGAGTTTTACTGCAGGGCCGTTTACAAGTCTGGGCTTGGAAATCCGCGGTACAGCAAAGCTCTTTATCTGCAAAAGCCGATAAAGTAAAAGTAGTAATAGCTGCTGTAGCTGTTGCGGTTCACTGCGGAAATCCACCCTTCGCGTTCGTGCTTTAGTTGGGTAAATTATAGAACCGACGTGGGAATTTGTCAATGGGTGTTTCAAATTCTTAACGCGGTAAAATGACCCGGCTGGCCCCCCAAAGCCCCTGCCCCTTGCCGAACCGCGCGGTTTTTGGTATGATAATAGGACATCAGGTTGTAAGGCGGTGCGAGAGCGATGGACATGCAGGCGGCGCTGGCGGCGTATGTGGAGGCGATTCTGCCGGAGCGGGAGGATTACCTGTACCAGCGCGCGCTGGGCAAGGTCTGGGCGATACTGGGCGGCATGCAGCCGGAGCAGCGGGCCGAATATCTGGAAAGCAAGGCCTTCGCCAACACGCTGTATCACGTCCGGCGCGGCGACAAGGCCTACCAGGCGCTGCTGCGGGGCGAGCTGGCGCTGGAGTATCACCAGGCCGAATTCGAGCGCCTCGCGCCGATGATCGCCCAGGAGCAGGCCCAGGGCCGGCAGGTCGACCTGGAATTCCTGCGCAGCGTGGACCGCAGCCGGGTGAGCCTGACCAAGGCCCGGGCGGCGCTGAAGGCGCTGGAGGAGCGCGCGCCGCGCAAGGCGCTGGAGGGGGAGATCAAGCGCCTTACGGAGGAATCCGCCGGCAAGGTGGAGCGCTGGCTGCGCAAGGGCGACCTCTCCCGGCTGGCCGGGGACGGCAAGGGCGGTGAGAGCCTGGTCAAGCAGCTGCTGGAGGGCCCGTTCAAGGCCGGCGTGCCCGCCGACGCGGTGGAAAGGGCGTGGCGGCCCCGCTCGCTGACCGGCATGCTGCGCGGCGCGGTGAACCGGGCCTGCCCCCAGCTGGCCGCCTGCGGCAGGATCCGCACAAGCGGCGGCACGGTGGACGCCGCGGTGAAGCGGGAGGTCCAGTGGGCCAGGAACGCCGTGTGCAAGGCCGTGGGGGAGCGCTTTGGCCCGGGAAGGCTGAAGCGGCTGCTGTCGGCCAACGCCTCGCTGAAGCGGCTGCAGCGCCGGGCGGACGAGGTCTCGGCCCAGGAAAAGCGGCTGCAATCGGCGCTGCTGAACGCCATACCGGAGCACTACCGCGACCTGTACCCCCTGGCGCGGCAGCTGCGTCGGCGCTTCATACTGCACCTGGGGCCCACCAATTCCGGCAAGACCTATGATGGCGTGGGCCGGCTGCGCGGCGCGCGCAACGGCATCTACCTGGGCCCGCTGCGGCTGCTGGCCGCCGAGCAGTTTGAAACGCTGAACCTGGAGGACGTGCCCTGCTCGCTGGTGACGGGGGAGGAGCAGCTGCGCGTGCCCGGCAGCCGGGTGCAGTCCTCCACGGTGGAGATGGCCGACCTGAAGACCCACTACGACGTGGCCGTGATCGACGAATGCCAGATGATCGGCGACCGGGACCGGGGCGGCGCGTGGACCGCGGCGATACTGGGCCTGTGCGCCGACGAGATCCACGCCTGCGCCTCGCCGGACGCCGAGGGCCTGCTGACGCGCATCATCACCGAATGCGGGGACGAGCTTCAGATCGTGCGCCACGAGCGCATGACCCCGCTGACGGTGGAAAAGGA
>CACYWI010000285.1 GCA_902778045.1 uncultured Eubacteriales bacterium | reverse complement strand
CCGTGGAAGGTGCGGTTGATGTAGTTCTTCGTGATCTTCGCCACCACGCCGGACAGGGCGATGACGCCGATCAGGTTGGGGATCATCATCATGCCGTTGAAGGTGTCGGCCAGGTCCCAGGCCAGGTTGTCGCCCATCACCGCGCCGCCGAACACCAGCAGCACGAATATGATGCGGTAGGGGATGGTGTGCTTTTCGCCCAGCAGGTACTCGGCGGCCTTGGTGCCGTAGTGGCTCCAGCCCAGCACGGTTGAGAAGGCGAACAGCATGATGGACACCGCGATGAACGCCGAGCCGATCCAGCCGAAGCGGATAGAGAACACGGTGGACACCAGGTTGGCCTTGGTCAGGGTGACACCCGCGTACTCGGCCACGGTCTCGCCGGTCTCAAGGTTCACCAGGCCCGAGGACAGCACCGAGAAGGCCGTCATCGTGCACACGATGATGGTGTCGGCGAACACCTCGAAGATGCCCCACATGCCCTGCTTCACGGGCTCCTTCACGTTGGAGTTGGAGTGGACCATTACCGAGGAGCCCAGGCCGGCCTCGTTGGAGAACACGCCGCGCTTCATGCCCTGCTCGATGGCCAGCTTGATGCCGTAGCCCACGATGCCGCCGGTGGCCGCCTTGGCCGCGAACGCGCCCTTGAAGATGGCCCCGAACACCGCGCCGATCTGGCCGATGTTGGTGATGAAGATCACGATGGAGCCGATCATGTACAGTATCACCATGAAGGGCACGATCTTCTCGGTGACGGCGGCGATGCGCTTCAGGCCGCCGACCACCACCAGGCCCACCATCACCATCACGAAGATGCCGGTGACCCACGTGGGCACGTGGAAGGCGGTGAGCATGTTGCCGGAGATGGAGTTGACCTGGGTCATGTTGCCGATGCCGAAGCTGGCCAGCAGGCAGAACAGGCTGAACAGCCAGGCCAGCGCCTTGCCGATGCCCTTGCAGCCCTTGTAGCTGCCCAGGCCGTCGCGCAGATAGTACATCGCGCCGCCGGACCATTCGCCGTGGCTGTTCTTGCGGCGGTAGAAGATGCCCAGCACGTTCTCGGAGTAGTTGGTCATCATGCCGAAGAAGGCGATCACCCACATCCAGAACACCGCGCCGGGGCCGCCGACCATGATCGCGCCGGCCACGCCCACGATGTTGCCGGTGCCCACCGTGGCCGCCAGCGCCGTGCACAGGCTCTGGAACTGGGAGATGCTCTGGTCCTCGGTGTGGCCGGTGACGTGCTTGTCGTGGAACACCGCGCCGATGGTCTTGCTCATCCAGTGCTTGATGTGGGTCAGCTGGAATACCTTGGTCAGTACGGTCATCAGCACGCCCACGAAGGCCAGCAGCACCAGCGCCGGAACGCCCCACACCACGCCGTTCACGGCGTTGTTGACCTTCGCCACGCCGTCCAGGAAGCCGCCGGAGGCCTGCTCCGCCAGCGCGGCAGGCGCGAGCATCGCCAGGCACAGCAGCAGCGTCAGCATGCACAGGCCGGTCAGTTTCTTCATGGAGAATCCCCCTTTGTCTGATGGGTTCACACTCTGATATTATGCTAAAGCAATATCAAAATGAATGATGTATATTAGTATAAATTCATATTTCCGCCATGTCAATTAAAAATCGCACAAAATGCGCGATTTTAACAACATGATAATGCAAATAGAGGATTGTCAGCGCTTTGAGCGTAGCAGCAGCGCCGCCGCGACCGCCAGGAAGGGCAGCCCGGCGAGCAGCCCCATCGGCGTGGGCCCCAGCAGCCGGGCGGCGCCGGTGTCCGGCAGGCAGACGGACGGGGCCAGCGTAACCGCGGCGTTGATCGCGCCGTGCAGCAGCGCGGGTACCCAAATGCTGCCGCTCTTTTCGTACAGCCGATCGTGCAGTATGCCCCAGCCCACCGTGATGACGCAGAACAGCAGCATCCCGGTGACGGGAGCGCCGAAGTAACCCGCGGCGTTGCCCGCCGCCGCGCCGTATTCATAGCCGATCAGCGCGATCAGCGGCCAGTGCCACGCGCCCCAGATCGCGCCGCCCAGCAGCCAGCCCGTCCGCCTGCCGAAGCGGGCCTTCAGCCGGGGATACAGAAAGCCCCGCCAGCCGATCTCCTCGCCCAGGGCCGCGAAGGTATTGATCAGCGGCCCGTAGGTGACGGCGGCCACCGCGGAGATCAGCACATATATCGGATAGGACAGGCCCTGGGCCTCCAGCTGCTTCAGCGCCTCCGCGCCGCCGCTTGCGGCCAGGTAAGCCCCGCTCAGGTCGAAGTGGCCCGGGAAGGCCAAAAAGTACAGCGCCGCGCCGAGGGCGGTGAGCAGCGCCGGCGCGAACCACGCGACCAGCAGGAGCCGGAGGTTTTGCCGGACCGCCGGAGAGTTTGCCGCCCGCCAGCAGCGCGCCCAGCGCCGGCACGAACATCATCGCCGCGAGCGCCAGCTGGCCATTGGCCCGGTTGGCCCTGTAGAGAGGCGCGGCCGCGAACTGCACGGCCCAGGCCAGGCCGAAGGTCCAGGCCAGGTATCTCACGACCTGCCCTTTGTCGACCTCCACGCAATAGCCGTGGCGGCCGCAGTCCGGGCAGGTCAGCTTGCGGGTGCTGGGGGTGTGGGGCGCCCAGAACGCCTGCCTGAACGCGGGCCTGAACACCCTGTGGCACCTGGGGCAGATGTAGTTGACGCGGCCAAAGTAGTATTTCGTGGCCCAGACCCCATAGGGGATGGCCACGACGGCCCAAACCGCCAGCAGCCACCACCAGCCTTTGACGAACCCCAGCACGAGGGCGGCCCACTGGAGCAGGCTCACCGGGACGCCGGTCAGCAGCAGCTTCATGTGGATGCTTTTCAGAGCCTTTCTGTTGCTCATGGTATACGCGATGTCGCCGATGGATTCGACGGAGAAGGTCTCCACGTCCCGCAGCTCCCGCTTCAACGCCTCCAGCCTGGCAAGCTGCCCCTGCCGCTCGCCGATCTCCTCCCGCAGCGCCTGGGCCTGCTGCCCGATCAGCAGGTCGATCACCGCCGCCGGGTCGTCGTCGGAGAACAGGCGGGAAATGGCGTCGATGGAGAAGCCCAGCTCCCGCAGAAAGCAGATCACGCGCAGCCGCTTCACGTCGTCCTCCGCGTACAGCCGCCGCCCGCCCTCCGACAGCTCCGAGGGCGTCAGTATGCCCCGGGTGTCGTAGTACTGGACCGCGCGCACGGTCACGCCGCAGCGCTTCGCGATCTCTCCGCTTCGCGATCTCTCCCGTCGTGTATTTCGACACAGCGTTTCGCCTCCTTCAGGGCCAGAATAGCACATGACGCAGCGTCACGAGCAACCCCTGACGCAAGGTCATCAACAAAAAAAGCCCCGAAGGGGGCTGAAAATCACTTGTGATAGGGCTCGCCGGTGCGGATGCGCTCGGCGCGGTACAGCTGCTCCAGCAATATCACCCGCATCAGCCCGTGGGGAAAGGTGAGGTTGGAGAAGGACAGCCGCGCGTCCGCCCGGGCCAGCACGGTGTCGGAAAGGCCGTTGCTGCCGCCGATGACGAACACGTTGCGCCGACCGTCGCCGGCCCAGGCGGTCAACTGCCTCGACAGCGCCACCGAATCCGGCGCGTCGGCCCGGATGCACAGGCAGATCACCCGGTCCGTGGGCCGGATGTGCTTTAAGAGCGCCTGGCCCTCCCG
>CACYWI010000284.1 GCA_902778045.1 uncultured Eubacteriales bacterium | reverse complement strand
CCAACTCACTGAAAACTCTCCACTGGAGAGTTTTCCGGGCGTTCGTTGCCACTGCGGTGGGGAAGCATAGAATGTGCCGGCCACTATTCCTAATCCCTAATCCCTAATCCCTAATCCCTAATCCCTCGTTCCCCTAGTTCCTAGTTCCTATTCCCTATTCCCTATTCCCTAAAACCTCACGCCTCGCGGAAGGTACAGATATACTCCACCTTGCTGCCCTTGTCGTCGACATGGTCGTTTTTCATGTGCAGGCGCAGGGGCCGGCCGTTCAGGGTGACGGTGAAGTCAAACTCGAAGGGCTGCTTGTTCTCCAGGGCGGCCATGGTGACCTCGCCCAGGCGGGCGGCCTCGTCGGGGGGCATGCTGCGGTAGAGCTCGCCGGAGTTGAGCAGCTTTTCAAATTCCTTGCCGGAGAGGCCCATGCGGGATTCCAGGCCGTGGATGACCACGCGGTACTTATAGCTGTCGCCCTTGTGGCGCACGAACACCACGTCGTCGGAGGAGAAGCGGCTGAGCAGGCGCATCTGGTTGCGCAGCTTCATGACCTCGGTGACGTCGACGGCCACGTTCTGCAGGCAGACCTGGTCGTTCATTTCGATCAGGCGGCTCTGGTTCACGATATAGACGTAGCCGCCGTTCTTGCGCTTGATGCGATAGGGCTTGCCGGAGGGCGGCATGCCCCGGCGGATGGCGTCCAGCCGCTGGGCAAGCAGGGGCTGGTCGTCCCTGTGGACCATGTTGATGAAGCGATTGTCGAACCGCTCGCGGATCTCCCGGGCAGTAAAGCCGGTCAGATCCTCGAAGCCCTTGCTGATATAGTAGAAGGCATAGCTGCCGTCCGCGGCGCAGCGGGTGTAGCCGCCGGGCAGCTCGGTGTTCACGTATTGCAGCTCGGTGACATCGCGGGTGGCGCCGTAGAACAGCATGCCCTGCTCGTTCTGCTCGATGAAGTACAGCTGCATGGACATCCAGAACAGCATGCCGTTGGGCTTGTACACGCGCACCACGCCCCGGGCCCCGTTCAGGCGGTCGGCGGCGGCGTGCTTCATGGCCTTGAGCATGACGTCGGCGTCCTCCGGGAAGAAGTATTGCAGTATGTCGGTGCGCCGGGCCTCCAGCTGGCTGATCTCCAGGCCCGCCTGCAGGTAGAACTGCTGGTTGTAGCGCACGATGTCCACGCGCATGTCGCCGTCCCAGCGGTAGATGGCCACCGCCCCCAGTATGTTGTTCAGCATCACATCGCTGACCACGTTCTCGTCCAGGAATTCCCGGGTGTGGAACTCCTCGTTGGCCTTGAACTCAAAGCCGTTCTGGTCCATGTGGCTGCCGTCGCGGATCAGGGCCTCGAACTCATCCACCAGCATGGGGCGGTAGAAGTAGTAGCCCTGCATGTAGCGGCAGCCCAGGTCGGACAGGAAGTTGATCTGCTCCTGGGTCTCCACGCCCTCGACGATGGTGGGAATGGACATGGTCTTGGCCATGCTGACGATGGATTCCAGTATGTTCAGCCCCCGGCGGGTCTCGTTTTCGCCGATGTGCAGGAACTGGGCGTCCAGCTTGATGACATCCACGTTCAGGCTGTGCAGCATGTTCAGCGAGGAATAGCCGCTGCCGAAATCGTCCATCAGCACCACGAAGCCCTGCTCGCGCAGGCGGCGCACGGTGTCGCGCACCACGGCGGTGTCCTCGACGTAGGCGGATTCGGTGATCTCGATCTTGATCAGGCTGGCGGGCAGGCTGTACTTTTCCAGCAGCGCGGCGAAGCAGGCGGGCACGTCGATGCTGAACACATCGATCTGGGATACGTTCACCGACACCGGTACCGCCCTCTGGCCCGCGTCCAGCCAGCCGCGCAGCCAGCGGCACACCGCCTCCCAGATAAAGCGATCCAGGTTGGTGACCATGCCGTACTTTTCCAGGATCGGCACGAAGCGGGCCGGGGGGATCATCCGTCCGTTGGGCATGCGCCAGCGGGCCAGCGATTCCGCGCCTACCACCTTGCCGGTGGACACCCGGCACTGGGGCTGCAGGGTGAAGAAGATCTCGCCGTCGTCCAGCGCCCGCTGGAATCGGGACAGGATCCGGTATTCCTCGGTGCTCTTTTCCTGGACGGAGGGGTTGTACACCCGGATGCGGTTGCGGAAGTCGCCCTTGATCTGCTCGGCGGTGAGGGCCGCGCGGTTGAAGGCCTCCATGATCTCCTCGTCCGGGCGCTCGATCAGGCAGATGCCGAAGATGGGCAGAAAGCCCAGCGCGTCGCCCTGGGCGGTGATCAGGCCCAGCAGCTCGTCGTACAGGGCGTTGATGCGCTTGATGTCATAGGGGATCAGCAGGGCGAAGTTGTCCTGCCCGCGATAGCCGGCCACGCCGCCGGTCTCCTGCTCGACGCGGTGGAACGCCTCGCCGATGCCCGCCAGCAGGAACGGCAGCCTGCGCTGGGCCATGGTGAAGAACTCCCGGTCCGCCAGCAGGCCGGTGAGCTCGTCCCTGCGGGCCACGACGCTGGAGGACACGGAGGAGGTGATCAGCCCCTGCTCGCGCAGCTTCTGCACGTTGATATCGTACACATAGCAGCGCACGACGCCCTCCCGCAGGCCGCTTCGGCTGCCGCCCACCACCACCTGGCGCACCCACAGCCAGCTGCCGTCCACCGCGCGGAAGCGGAATTCATCCTGCAGCACGCCCCGGGACGACTCCAGCCGCGGGGCCAGGGTCTCCGGGTCCATCAGGGCCTGGTAGACGGCGCGATCCTGGGGGTGGACCATGTGGTCCGCGCAGTAGCGGCTCAGCTCGATCCAGTTGCCGTTCATGATGGGCACGAAATACTTGCCCTCCACGTGGTACACGACGCGCACGCGGTCGTTGGCGGTATCGATCTCGAACAGCTCGTCAAAGGGAGAAGCGTCCAGCCGGCCCAGCAGCGCCGGAACGTCCTGGCCCTTCGTCTCCAGGTTCAGCCAGTCCTGCTTCAAGCCGCGCCGCCTCCCTTCCGCGAACAGGCAGATGTGATTGGTAATTCATGTCAGTACACATATTTTATCACACCCATGGGACAGGCGCAAGGCCCGAAAAGGGACAAAACACGCAAATCGACCCGACGGGCCCGGGAATGACATCGCCGTGCTTGCAAAAGCGGCGGGGATGTTTTATAATGGCCAAAACCCCGTCAAGGAGGGCGAAACATGCAGTACCGCACCAATCCGAAAAACGGCGAGCCGCTGTCCGCGCTGGGCTTCGGCTGTATGCGCTTCACCAAGCGCGGCGCGGCCATCGATCAGCAGAAGGCCGACCGGGAGATGGGCCTGGCGCTGGACCTGGGCGTGAATTACTTTGACACGGCCTATATCTATCCCGGCAGCGAGGCGTGCCTGGGCAGCTTCATCGCCTCCAAAAAGTGCCGGGACAAGCTGAACATCGCCACCAAGCTGCCCCAGTACCGGGTGAACCGGCGGGAGGACCTGGACCGCTATTTCAACGAGGAGCTGCAGCGGCTGGGCACGGACTACATCGACTACTACCTGATGCACATGCTCAACGACGCAGCCAGCTGGGCGCGGCTGCAGGCGCTGGGGGTGGACGAGTGGCTGGCGAAGAAGAAGGCCGAGGGCCGGATCCGCAACGCCGGGTTTTCGTTCCACGGCGGCACGCTGCAGTTCAAGGCCCTGGTGGACGCCTGGGACTGGGACTTCTGCCAGATCCAGTTCAACTACCTGGACGAGCGCAGCCAGGCCGGCGTGGAGGGGCTGGAATACGCCGCCGGGAAGGGCCTGCCCGTGATCATCATGGAGCCGCTGCGGGGCGGCAAGCTGGCCGGGGGACTGCCCCAGGCCGCGAAGAAGGTGTTCCAGGCCGTGGACCCGGACCGCAGCCCGGCGGAGTGGGGCCTGCGCTGGATCTGGAACCACCCCGGCGTGACGGTGGTGCTCTCCGGCATGAACGACGTCAGCCAGGTGGAGGAGAACTGCCGCATCGCGGCGGACAGCCTGCCCGGCGCGCTGTCAAGGGAGCAGCTGGCCGTGTACGGGCGCGCCGTCGAGGCCATCCGCGGCGTCACCAAGGTGGGCTGCACCGGCTGCGGCTACTGCCAGCCCTGTCCCAAGGGCGTGGATATCCCCACCTGCTTCGCCGCCTATAACGACAGCTTCGCCGACGGCTGGTTCACCGGCATGCGCGAATATATGATGTGCACCACCCTGCGCAAGGTGCGCAGCAACGCCGGCCTGTGCGTCAAGTGCGGCAAGTGCGAACAGCATTGCCCCCAGCATATCGATATCCGCAACCAGCTCGATAACGTGAAAAAATTAGGGATTAGGGATTAGGGATTAGGAATACCGGCTGCCGCGTGCCCGTAGGGGCGCTCTCCGAGCGCCCGCACCCCAAAAGCTTCCCCACCGCAGTGGGGAAGTGGCCGAGCGCAGCGAGGTCGATAGGGCACTCCACCGCAGTGAAAATGAGCGCCCGGAAAACAGCACAGTGCGCTGTTTTCCGGGCGCTCGTTGCCCCATAGGGGAAGGCCCTGGGCGAGAGGTTGTGCGAGAGCGACCTCATCCGACCTCGCTGCGCTCGGCCACCTTCCCCAAAGGGGGAAGGCTTGGCGGGCGGCGCAACGCCGCCCCTACGGGCATGCGGAAGCCGGTATTCCTGTTCCCGGGGCATGAAAATGAGATAAGGAACCGTCCCCATTTCCCAAATGAGGAATGGGAGGGAAGGCGGGCGGCGCAAGGCCGCCCCTACAATTCCTGTTGCCGGGCCATGAAAATGAGATAAGGAACCGTCCCCGTTTCTCATTTGCTCCGCAGACTATGGGGCGCCCAATCGACCTCGCTGAAAACAGCGCACTGTGCTGTTTTCCAGGCGCTCGAACCACTGAAAACTCTCCACTGGAGAGTTTTCCGGGCGCTCGATGCCACTGCGGTGGG
>CACYWI010000283.1 GCA_902778045.1 uncultured Eubacteriales bacterium | reverse complement strand
CGCTACTCCCTGGGCACGATCAACCGCGTCGCGCGGGAGCTGAACCGCCTGGGCTACACCAAAAGCGGCGCCATCACCTCCACGGGCCTGGAGGCTCTGGAGCCCTATCGCGTGCGCCGGGCGGTGTTCATTGCGGCGGGTTTCGGCACCCGTTTGGTACCGATCACCTTCAACACTCCCAAGCCGCTGGTGCGGGTGCACGGCACGCGCATCATCGACGGACTGATCGACGCCTGCCTGGCCGCGGGCATCGAGGACATCGTGATCGTACGCGGCTACCTGGCCGAGCAGTTCGACCAGCTGCTGTACAAGTACCCGATGATCCGCTTCCTGGAGAACCCGGTGTACAACGAGGCCAACAACATCTCCAGCGCCCTGGTGGCGCGGTACCTGCTGTCCAACGCCTATGTGTTTGAGGCGGACCTGCTGCTGTCCAACCCGGCGATCATCCGCAAATACCACTATCAATCCGACTTCCTGGCCATCCGCAAGGAGCGCACGGACGACTGGTGCTTCGTGGTGAAGGACGGCATCATCACCGACGAAAAGGTGGGCGGGCTGGATTGCTGGCAGATGGTGGGCATCTCCTACTGGAACGAGGCGGACGGCCACCGGCTGTCCCAGGACATCGCCGATGTCTACGCCATGCCCGGCGGCCGCGAGCGGTATTGGGAGCAGGTGCCCCTGGTGTACCGGAAGGATCATTACGCCGTGGAGGTGCGGGAGTGCTTCGACGACGATATCATAGAGATCGACACCTTCCGCGAATTGAAGACCATCGACAAGACCTACGATGTTTGACGACCAGAGAGAGGAGTTTTACCCATGAGCAACAAAAAGCCCGTGCAGAACGACGGCAACCTGCAGCGGCAGCTGTCGCCGATGCACGTGTGGGCCATCGCCTTCGGGTGCGTGATCGGCTGGGGTTCCTTCATCAACCCCGGCAAGAAGTTCCTGCCCAATTCCGGCGTAGCCGGCACGGCCATCGCCATGGTGCTGGGCGCGCTGGTGATGATCATCATCGCCTTCAGCTATGCCTACATGGTGCCCAAGTACCCCAAGGCGGGCGGCGAGTTCACCTTCACCCGCATGTGCTTCGGCAAGCACGCCGCCTTCGTGTGCGGCTGGTTCCTGGTGGTGGCCTACCTGACCAACGTGCCCATGAACAGCACCGCCATCGGTCTGATCGTGGACGGCCTGGACGGCAGCGCCGACATACTGAAATTCGGCTTCCACTACACCATCGCGGGCTTTGACATCTACATGGGCGAGATGATGCTGGCCATGGCGATACTGCTGCTGTTCGGCTATCTGAACATCGTGGGCGTGAAAAAGGCCGGCTTTGTGCAGACGATCCTGTCCAGCCTGCTGGTGATTTGCGTGTTCGTGCTGGCGATCTCCGCGCTGGTCAGCGCCAAGGCCAAGGGCATCAACATGAAGCCCATCTGGGGCTTCGACAAGGCCGCCGCCATGGCCGCCGGCGCCACCACCGAGAGCATCGATTCCTTCGCCCACCGCGGCACGGCGGGCGTGCTTTCCGCCATACTGGCCACCTTCGCCATCGCGCCCTGGGCCTACGTGGGCTTTGACGCCATCCCCCAGGCCGCGGAGGAGTTCAACTTCTCGTTCAAGAAGGTCAGCTTCATCATGCTGATCGCCATCATCTTCGGCTGCTTCGTGTATTCCAGCAACAACACCGTGGCCGCGGCGGCCCTGGAGAACTGGCCCGACCGCGTGATGGCCGGCGAGTGGGTGCTGCTGGTGGCAGCGGAGGAGCTGCTGGGCACCTTCGGCAAGGTGCTGATCGGCGTGGGCGTGTCCTGCGCGGTGCTCTCCGGCATCATGGGCTTCTACCTGGCCTCCTCGCGCCTGATGTACTCCATGAGCCGTGACGGCTATCTGCCCGAGTGGTTCGGCCGCGTGGACGCCCGCTACGGCACGCCGAAGAACGCCATGCTGTTCTGCATCGCGGCCTCCCTGTCCGGCCCGATCCTGGGCCGCGAGGCGCTGGGCTGGTTCGTGGACATGAGCGCCATCGGCGCGTCCATCGGCTATTTCTTCACCTGCGCCTCCACGCTGGTCACCATCCGCCGCGACGGCGACGGCACCCCCTTCCTGAAGGCCATGGCCCGCACCGGCGTGGCGTTCTCCCTCGCCTTCATGGTGCTGCAGCTGGTGCCCATCCCGGGTCTCTCCGGCGTGCACTTCGGCAAGGAATCCTACATCATGCTGCTGGCCTGGACCGCCATAGGCCTGGCATTCTACGCCAAGCAGTGGAAGCACTTCCGCCAGGGCGAATGATCCCCCCATATCATGAGCGGCTCCGCATAGCGCGGAGCCGTTTTTTTGCTCTGTTTTCGCCAAAAGCATGACGCATTTTACACAGGCATGCTACAATAATATGGATATTTCTGCGTTGGTTTCCCTTGATTTACCGCCAGTAAACCTGCGGAAAACCGCCTTGAAATGCAGTCAAATCCACTCGAAACTGCATCTCCCAGCATTTTGAAACACACCCTAAAGTCCAACCTCATGTATGCGGGAGGTCAGCCATGTACTTTTATATCGACCCCGGCACGGGCAGCATGCTGTTTACGATACTGATCGGCGTGCTCAGCGCGGCGATCTACATGCTGCGCAACGTCGCGATCAAGCTGCGCTTCGCCATGAGCGGCGGCAGGCAAAAGAACGCCGACGCCACCCGGATCCCCTTCGCCATATTCACCGACGACAAGCGCTATTGGAACACGTTCCAGCCCATCTGCGACGAGCTGGAGCGCCGGGGCCAGGCGGCGGTGTACCTGACGGCCTCGCCGGACGATCCGGCGCTGAAGCAGCAGTACGCCCACGTGCGCACGGAATTCATCGGCGAGGGCAACCGGGCCTTCGCGCGGATGAACACGCTGAAGGCGGACGTGATCCTGTCCACCACCCCGGGGCTCGAGGTGTACCAGTGGAAGCGCTCCCGCGACGCGCTGTGCTACATGCACATACTGCACATGCCCAACGACGCCACGCTGTACCGTATGTTCGGCCTGGACTACTTCGACGCCGTGCTGTTGACCGGCCAGTACCAGGTGGACCAGCTGCGCAAGCTGGAGGCGCTGCGCGGCCTGCCCGCAAAGGAGATGCCGCTGGTGGGTCTGCCCTACCTGGACCGGCTGAAGGCGCGTCTGGACGAGGTCGGCCCGGCTCCCGCCCACCCGACCACGGTGCTCCTGGCCCCCTCCTGGGGACCCAGCGGACTATTGAACGTATACGGCAAGCGGCTTCTGGAGGCGCTTTTGAAGACGGACTATCACATCATCGTGCGCCCCCATCCCCAGTCCTTCGTGTCTGAAAAGCCGATGATGGACGAGCTGATGAGCGCCTTCCCCGACAGCGATCGGCTGGAGTGGGACCGCAGCAACGACAACTTCGACGTGCTGCGCAGGAGCGACGCCATGATCTCCGACTTTTCCGGCGTGATGTTCGACTTCGCGCTGGTGTTCGACGGGCCGGTAATCTATTCCAAGACCGAGTTCGACAAGGGCGTCTACGACGCCTGGTGGCTGGACGACGAGCTGTGGACCTTCTCGATCCTGGAAAAGCTGGGCCTGCAGCTGGAGGAGAAGGACCTCGGCGACATCGGCGCGCTGGTGGAGCGCTGCCTGAAGGAATCCCGCTTCCGCGAGGGCCGCGACCAGGCCCGTCGGGAGACCTGGGCCAACATCGGCCACTCCGCCGAGGCCACCGTGGATTATATGATCCAGACCCGCGAGAAGCTGCTGAACAGGCCCGAGGCCGTTCCGACGAAGGACGCGCGGCATGAAGCGGCGTCTGCCTGAGCCCGCTTCGGCGTGGCTGCGGCTGGCGCTGCCGGCGCTGGCGTACCTGACGGCGCACATGGCGCTGGGCCGGCTGCCGGGCTCATGGGGCGACGCCTCCACGATACTGCTGCTGCCCGCGGCACTGTGGTACGCCCGTCGGGACGGCGAACCCCGGCCCCGGCTGCGCCTCGGCCCCGCGCTGGCGGGCCTGCTGGCCGGCGTCGCGCTGGGGTGGGTCACGGGCCTGCTGCCCCTTCGGGGCGGGGCGTCCTCCCCGACCGGCGCGCCGGGCATGCTTTGCGCTGTGCCTGACAGGGCCGCTGTGCGAGGAGGCGGTGTACCGCGCCGTCGCGCTGCGGCGCGGCAGGGCGCTGATGCCCCCCTGGGCGGCGCTGGCTGTATCCTCGGCGCTGTTCGCCGCGGGCCACGGCGCGCCGGCGCAGATGGCCGCGGCCTTCGCGGCGGGGCTGATCTTCGGCCTGTTGTACCTTTGGGGCGACAACGCCTGCCCCGGCGCGGGCTTCACCGCCGCGGTGCTGTGCCACATGGCGGCCAACGCCGCGCTGTTTTTCAAGGGATGAGCCTATGACGATTTCATCGATGCTGTACAAATGGATACTCGGCCCGCTGACGCT
>CACYWI010000282.1 GCA_902778045.1 uncultured Eubacteriales bacterium | reverse complement strand
TAGGTGCCGAACAGGCACTTCATCATGGTGGACTTGCCGGCGCCGTTTTCGCCCATCAGCCCCATGATGGTGCCTTCCCTGACATCCATGTTGATGTGATCCAGAACGCGGTTTCGCCCGAAGGATTTGCACATACCGCGGATCGACAGAATATTCCTCGCTTGCGTTTCTGCCATATTTGTCATCCCGCCTTTTCGCAGCTTCTTCCCGTCATAGAGATAGGGCCATCAGGCGAGGGATCACCTGATGACCCGTTCTCTAAACCGGGTTGTGGTTCAGATTACTGCATCAGCTTGGCCATGTAGGAGGCCGCGTTGTCGGTCTTCACCATGTTGATCGCAAAGCCGTCGTACTCGGAGGGATTGCCCAGCTTGTCGATCAGGTTGGCTTCGGTCTGGCCGTCGCCCAGCACGTATTCCACATCCAGGTTCAAGGCCGCCGCGTAGTTCTTCAGCTGCGGCACATAGGTGGCGTTCAGGAAGTTGTCGGCGCTGTTGTAGATGCTCAGCCAAACCTTCTTGGCGGCGGCGTCATCCTCGCTCAGCTGGTTGCTGAAGGCGGGGTTGGCGGCGGTGGCATCCAGGAACGCCTCGTAGTTGTCGGCGGTCACGGCGCCGTTCAGAGCGTAGAAGCAGCGGGTGGCGTCGTCATAGAAGTACAGGTCGTCGGTCAGGACGTTGCCGGCGGCGTCGGGGGTGCTGATGCCCACCATGATGTCGGCGTCGTCCAGGGCGTTGCGCAGGGTGCGCAGGGTCAGATAGGCCTGCACGTCCGCGTTCTGGGAGATGGTGCCGCAGTAGCCGTCCGCGATGGCGGCAACGGCGTCGCTGTTGGCGTCATAGCCGAAGGTGGGAACGCCGGCTTCCTTGGACCAGGCGTTGAACACGGCCATGCCCATGCCGTCGTTGTTGGAAACGACCACGTCGATCTCGTCGCCGAAGGAGCCTTCCCAAGCGGCGATGGCGTTGCCGGCGGTGGGAGCATCCCAGGTGGCACCGGAGCTGTTCTTCATCTCCTGGGAGGCCAGCTCACGCACGATGTAGGTGGTGCCGTCGATCTCGATGGAGCCATCCTGGACGTCGGTGGCGGTGCCGTCGGTGTTGGTGCCGATCGGGGCGGAATCGACGTCGTCGATGGTCTCGATCGCGGTCTTGCCCTGGGCAGCGTCCGGAACAGCCGTGCCGAGAGCCTTGCGGGCGCCGCGGGTGCGGGCGATGGAATCGTTGTGGCCGACGTCGCCGATGCACAGCACGTAGCCGATGATGCCGTCGCCGTTGCGGTCCAGGCCTTCGCCGTGGGCCAGCAGATAATCGACGATCATCTGGCCCTGCAGCTCAGCGCCCTGCTTGGCGTCGAAGCCGACATAGTAGGTCTTGCCGTTGAAGGTCAGGGCGTCCATGTCCAGCTCACCGGTGGTGCTGTTGGAGGGCTGGCGGTTGAACCAGATGACGGGCTTCTGGTCGTTGGCTTCCGCCATGGCGACGCAGACGACGCTCAGGACCATCAGAACGGCCAGAGCCACGGACAGGATCTTCCTCATGGGTATGCACTCTCCTTTTGAGTTATCGTTGATCCGCGCGGAAACCTGAATTGCGCATTTGCACAATCCATCGTAAAAATTATAGCATACCGCGCTTAACACGTCAATGTAGTTGCGCTTTCAATCAGTTCGACTTCATTTGCAAAAAGTTAAAAATTTTACGGACCGGACCCTCAGCTCAGTTTATTGTACAGCTTGTTTCCGATGCCCTGCACCAGCTGCACGAACACGATCAGCACGGCGCTGGTGGCCACCAGGTATTCGATCTTGTAGGCCTGGTAGCCCTTGCGGATGGCCACGTCGCCCAGGCCGCCCGCGCCGATGGCGCCGCCCATGGCGCTGTAGCCCACCAGGCTGATCATCGTGAGGATGATGCCGGAGAGTATGCCCGGGAAGGCCTCCTTCACATACACCCGCATGAAGATCTGGCTGTCGCTGGCGCCGAAGCTGCGGGCAGCCTCGATCAGGCCGGGGTCCACCTCGCGGAAGGCGGATTCGATCACCCGTGCCACGAAGGGTATGGCCGAGATCGTCAGCGGTACGATGGCCGCCCGGGTGCCGATGGCCTTGCCCATGATGGCCCGGGTCAGCGGGATCACCAGCACCATCAGTATGATGAAGGGGAAGGACCGGAACACGTTTACGATGAAGCTGAGCACCGTGTAGAAGGGGCGGTTGGGCCGCAGGCCGTCCGGGGCGGTCAGCGTCAGCAGCACCGCCGGGATGATCCCACATCTGGCCGTCAAACATAGCTGCCGTCCTCCCTTACGATGTATTCGGTGCCGCGCAGGTATTCCAGAACCCGCTCGGCGTCCTGCTCCTTCACGTTCAGCACCAGGCTGCCCATGATCCGACCGCGGAAGTCGGTCATGTCCGCCCGGCAAATGGAGAAATCCACGTCCAGCGCACGGGCCATGGCGGAGATCAGCTGGACCTGCTCGGCGTTCTCGGTGAAGAAGATGCGGATGTTGCGGCCCGTGGCGGGCAGCGTCTCCTCGGTCTTGCCCAGGAAGGCGCTGATGTCCTCATTGGGCATCACGAACAGCTCCTCGGGCCTGCCCTCCTGGATCAGGTGACTCTCCTTCAGGAAGGATACCCGCTCGCAGATCTGCTTCACGACCTCCATCTGGTGGGTGACCACCACCACGGTCAGGTTCATCTCGTCGCGGATCCTGGTCAGCAGGCTGAGTATGCCCTGGGTGATGCGCGGGTCCAGCGCGCTGGTGGCCTCGTCGCACAGCAGGATCCGGGGCTTCAGCACCAGGGCCCGGGCGATAGCCACGCGCTGCTTCTGGCCGCCGGACAGCTCCCGGGGCTTGGACTTCAGCTTGTCGGAAAGGCCCACCAGCTCGATCAGCTCAAGGATGCGCTGCTTGTTCTCCGGCGACTTCGGATTGAGACCCGCGAAGCGCATCGGCAGGGCCACGTTTTCAAACACGTTCAGCCGGGAAAGCAGGTTGAAGTTCTGGAAGATCATGCCCATCTGCTTTTGCAGCGCGTGCAGGCTGGCCTTGTCCAGGGAAGAGACCTCCTGCCCGTCCACCTTGATGCTGCCGGACTGGTAGCTTTCCAGCCCGTTGATGCAGCGCAGCAGCGTGGATTTGCCCGCGCCGCTCTGGCCGATGATGCCGTAGATCTCGCCGTCGTTGATGGTCAGGCTGATGTCGTCCAGCACCGTCAGGTCGCCGAACCTCTTGCCCAGATGCCTGATTTCGATCATATGGTATGAACACCTCAATACACAGTTGATGGGGCAGGAGGAATCCTCCTGCCCCGCTATACCTCAAGGGTATCTGACCGGGGGTATCGGGGACGGCAGTGCCCCGATTTTCAATCGTTGCCGGCGACATGTGCGGCGGCAACGGAACCGTATTTGCGGCAGGGAGCCTGTCGACCAGAGCAAAAACGGTATCCTTGCGGGTTTTGCGGCCAGCGCTCACAGAGCGCAAGCAAAACCCGGAGGGAGGAGTATTGAGGGGGGAGCTTGCTCCCCCCTCAAAGCCTTATTCTACCAGGTCCGCCGCCGGGATGACGGAGCCGGAGTAGTTGGCCTCGATGAAGTCCACCACTTCCTGGGTGGAGAAGGCCGCCACCAGCGCCTGGGTCTTCAGGCTGTCCTTGTTGTCCTCCTTGACCACCAGGTAGTTGATGAACACGTTGCCGTTGGGGTCGCTGGACTCCAGCACCAGCGCGTCGGTGGCGGGGTTCAACTCGCGCTGCAGCGCGTAGTTGCCGTTGATGATGGCCGCGTCCACGTCCGGCAGGCTGTTGGGGGTGTTGGCCGCCTCCAGCTCCACCAGGTTCAGGTTCTTCGGATTCTCGGTGATGTCGCTCAGCTCGTACAGGCCATCCTTTTCGGCCAGGGTGATCAGGCCGTTGTCCGCCAGCAGCTTCAGTGCGCGGGACTCGTTGGAGGCGTCGTTGGGCAGGGAGATGGAGGCGCCGTCCGCCAGCTCGTCGATGCTGGCGATCTTTTCAGAGAACAGGCCCAGGGGCTCCAGGTGGATGCCCTTCGCCGGATACAGGTGCAGGCCGCGGCTCTCGTTCTCGCTCTCCATGTACAGCAGATGCTGGAAGTAGTTGGCGTCCAGCTCACCGTCCTCCAGCGAAGTGTTGGGGATCACATAGTCGCCGAACACCTGCAGGTCCACCTTCCAGCCGGCAGCCTCCAGCGCGGGCTGCACGACGCCCTCGATGATCTGGGCGTGGGGCACCTCGGTGGCGCCGATGGCGATCACGTTGTCGTCGCCCTCCGGCGCGGGGATCTCGGCCGCCAGCGCGGCGACGGAGGACAGAGCCAGCAGGGAAATCAGAATGATTGCGAACAGTTTGCGAAGTTTCATAGGTAAAGCCCCCTTCATTTGATGCAAACATCATACCATCGGGCGACTGGTTTGTCCAATACATGAAAGAGATGGCGGGTTATAGGATGAAACTATATTAAGGGGATGTTATATAGGATGGGGAGGCAATAGGAATTGTCAAGGAAATAGGGATTAGAGTGTGTTTCTAATGGCGGACGCAGAAATGCAGTCAAAGACGCCGAAAATGCGCTTCAGGTATTTTGGAAACACACTCTAGGGAATAGGGAACAGGAATAGTGGCTGCCGCCCCCAAAGTCCTTCCCTTGGGGAAGGCTTAAAGAACAATTCCGTTCCCGCAGGGGCGATCTCCGCTTTCGCGCTTGCGCCGCGCCCGCCAATCCGCAACGATTCCGCGGGGCAAAGCAAGCCGGGCGTCGCGGCTCAATCCATGCCGGCCAGGCGCTTTTCCGCCTCCGCCCGCGTCCATTTTCCCACCGCGCCGACCTGCCCGACGCAAAGCGCGGCGGCGGCGTTGGCGAAGCGGCCGCATTCGGCAATGGACCTGCCCTCCAGCAGCCCCGCGATAAAGGCCCCGGCGAAGGTGTCGCCCGCGCCGGTGGTGTCCACGCACTTCACGCCGGGACAGGCGGGGATCAAGTGGCGCTCGTCCGCCGATTTCACCAGGCAGCCCTCGCCGCCCAGCTTCAGGGCCACGTGCTTTACGCCGACCTCCAGCAGCGCGTCGGCAATGGCGTCCGGCGTCTCCCGGCCCGTCAGCAGCGCGGCTTCGTCGCGGTTGGGGAAGAACCAGTCCAGCCGGGACAGCGCTTCGCCGGCCTCCTTCAGCGTCTCGCCCCGCTTGCGCTTGGTGGTGTCGGCGCACAGCGCGAGGCCCTTCGCCTTCAACGCGTCGAACAGCGTGATGGTGTCGGAAAGCGTCAGCGCGGGGGAGACGAACAGGCTGGCCAGGCAGGCGATCCTCGCGGATGACAGGGCGGGGCTTTCCAGCGCGGGCAGTATGTGGGAAAGGCCCAGTCGGCGCAGGCTGCCCGCGCGGCTGGTGACGAAGGTGCGCTCGCCGTCCTCGCGCACCAGCACCACGTTCACGCCGGTGTCCATCTCCTTGCTGCGGCACACGCCGGAGGTGTCCACGCCGCCATCCTCCAGCGTGCGCAGCACGAAATCCCCGATGGCGTCCCGGCCCAGCACGCTGACCAGCGCCGGGGTGTGGCCCAGCCGGGACAGCACCAGCGCCTCGTTGGCGGCGTCGCCGCCCACCTGCATGCGGATGCGCTCCAGCTCGGTGGAGTGGGCGGTGAACACGCCCGGCCCTACCGGGGAAAGGGGAATGTCCGCGATGGCCGCGCCGATGACGATCACTTCAGGCCGCATGAAGAGACCTCCTCTCTTGCGTCTATTCTACCACATCCCGGAATAGGCTTCAACGGCGGTTTGACGGCGGTTTGTGATGATGTTATAATGATTAGGAAAACCAAGGGTTTTCCGGGTCGCCGGGCAAGGGAGCGACGCACGGCGGCGCGAGTTGCGCAGCACGGCGACAATCATGCTATAATAAAACAAAAACCGGGAAAGGATGATTTTGATGAAGGTATTGCTGATCAACGGCAGCCCGAGGGCGAAGGGCAACACGGCCCTGGGTCTTGCGGAGATGGCGAAGATCTTCGAGGCGCAGGACATCGAGGTGGAGACGATCCACGTGGGCAACAAGGCCATCCGCGGCTGCATCGCCTGCCGGCGTTGCGCGGAGCTGGGCAAGTGCGTGTTCGACGATCTTGTGAACGAGGTCGCGCCGAAGTTCGAGGCGGCGGACGGCATCGTGGTGGGCAGTCCGGTGTACTACGCGGGCCCGAACGCCACGGTCACGGCGTTCCTGGACCGGCTGTTCTTCTCCACCCGCTTCGACAAGACCATGAAGGTCGGCGCGGCGGCGGTGGTCTGTCGACGGGGCGGCGCGTCTGCGACCTTCGACCGCCTGAACAAGTACTTCACCATCGCCGGCATGCCCGTGGCCTCCAGCTATTACTGGAACAGCCTGCACGGCCGCGAGCCGGGCGAGGCCGAGCAGGACGGCGAGGGCATGTATACCATGCGCACGCTGGCCCGGAACATGGCCTTCCTGATGAAGAGCATTGCCCTGGGCAAGGAGAAGTACGGCCTGCCGGAGCAGGAAGAGCACGTCTGGACCCATTTCATCCGTTAGGCGGCGAGGGTATGTACAACGAACTGACAGAGGTCGACATCCGCAAGATGCAGGAGGAGATCGACTACAGGATGCGGGTGGTGCGGCCCAAGTGTATTGAGGACTTGCAGACCGCCCGGGGCTTCGGCGACCTCAGCGAGAACTATGAGTACAAGGCCGCCAAGCAGGAGCTGCGCCGCTGCGACAGCCGCCTGCGCTACCTGAAGCGCATGATCGCCACCGCGAAGGTGATCAAGGCCGACACACGCGAGGGCGTCGCGGGGCTGTTCGACAAGGTGACCATCGAGTATGAGGAGGACGGCGAGCGGGAGACCATCACCCTGATGACCACCCTGCGCGAGGACGCCGTGAACGGCATCATCAGCAAGGAATCGCCGCTGGGCCGCGCTGTGATGGGCCGCCGGGTGGGGGACCGCGCGCGGTGGTGAAGGTGAACGACGAGATCAGCTATGCCATCCGCATTATCTCGATCGAAAAGGGCGCCGACGACGATTCCCTGCCCATCAGCAGCTACTGACGCGCACAGGTCAGGGGCGCTCGGGTCATACTGAGCGAAGCGAAGAATCTTTGCCCAATCGGTTGACAAATCGCCCAATGGGCGGTATAATCAATTTGAATCAATCGATTGCTTGCAATTAATCGAGACGAAACGGAGGCGAACGCGATGCATCATGACATGCCGACCGAGATGGTCTGTTCCCAGCAGATCAGCTTTGACCTGGAGGGGAATGTGGTCCACAACGTAT
>CACYWI010000281.1 GCA_902778045.1 uncultured Eubacteriales bacterium | reverse complement strand
CCGCGGGCTGCATCGGCTGCGGCATCTGCCAGCGCCAGTGCGAATCCGACGCCATCCATGTCGAGGGCAACCTGGCCCACGTCAACTACGCCAACTGCACCCAGTGCGGCAAGTGCGTGGAGAAGTGCCCCGTCAAGGTCATCACCCCGCCGGCGGCCAAATGACGCGACCGACGGACGGAAGAGAAGGGATGATACGATAATATGGAAAAGAAAATGATTGTCAAGGTGGGCATCGCCGCGGCGCTGGCCGTCGGATCGGTGGTGTTCGGCTGCGGCATCGGCCGGGGCGGGCCCGTGCAGTACCAGCTGCCCCAGTCCTACATGGCCGACAGCCAGAACGCCTACAGCGACGTGCACGTGGAGATGACCGTGCAGGACGGCCGGATCACCGACGCCAGCATCTCCAGCTCCGGCGACAGCGACCTGCTGAGCGACGCCACCCGCGAGGAGTGGGCCAAGTCCATCGTGGACAACCAGTCCGCCGACAACGACGTGATCTCCTCCGCCACGCTGAGCTATTCCGCCGCGTCGGTGCAGGAGGCCGCGAACGACATACTGGTCCAGGCGGGGCTCAAGGAGCCCGAGCCGGAGCCCACCGCCGAGCCGGAGGTCGAGGCCGAGCCCGTCGAGGGCCTGACCGACGGCACCTATGCCGTACAGAAGACCACCCGTCGAGGGCGGCAAGGTCGCCTCCGCCGCCGTCAAGTCCGAGGGCGCGAACGACCTGCTCACCGACGAGCAGCGCTCCGCCTGGGCCGACCAGATCGTGGCGAAGCAGGCCGTGGACGCCGTCACCGGCGTCACCATCTCCTCCAATGCGGTCCAGGAGGCCGTGGACGAGCTGATGAGTGAGGCCCAGGGCGGCGGGGCCGCCGCCGGGGACCTGACCGACGGCACCTACACCGTACAGAAGACCACCGACTTCAGCACCATCGACGTGGAGCTGACCGTCGAGGGCGGCAAGGTCGCGTCACCATCTCCTCCAATGCGGTCCAGGAGGCCGTGGACGAGCTGATGAGTGAGGCCCAGGGCGGCGGGACGAGCGAGGCTGACGCGAAGGTCGCCGAGCTGGAGGCCGCGCTGGCCGCCGCCGAGGCCAAGGCCGCGGAGGCCGAGGCCCGCGTCGCCGAGCTGGAGGCCGCCGCTGCCGCGAGCGCCGAAGCCGGGACCGAGACCGCGGAAGCGCCCGCCGGCGACCTGACCGACGGCACCTACGCCACCCGCAAGACCACCGATTTCAGCGACATCGACGTCGCCATCACCGTGCTGAACGGCAATGTCACCCAGGCCAGCGTCCATTCCGAGGGCGCGAACGACCTGCTCACCGACGAGCAGCGCAACGCCTGGGCCGACCAGATCGTGGCGAACCAGGCCGTGGACGCCGTCACCGGCGTCACCATCTCCTCCAACGCGGTCCAGGAGGCCGTGGACGAGCTGATGGCCGAGGCCAAGGGCGGCGATGCGGAAGCGCCCGCCGGCGAGCTGACCGACGGCACCTACGCCACCCGAAAGACCACCGACTTCAGCGACATCGACGTCGCCATCACCGTGCTGAACGGCAACGTCACCCAGGCCAGCGTCTATTCCGAAGGCGCGAACGACCTGCTCACCGACGAGCAGCGCTCCGCCTGGGCCGACCAGATCGTCGAAAAGCAGGCCGTGGACGCCGTCACCGGCGTCACCATCTCCTCCAATGCGGTCCAGGAGGCCGTGGACGAGCTGATGGCCGAAGCCAAGGGCGAGGAAACCCCGGCGACCGAGGCCGCGGAAGCGACCGCCGACGACGGCGAGCGCCTGGCCGCGATCAGACTACCTGGAGCAGGACCCCTACCTGGTGAACATCTACGAGGGCTACGGCTTCGCCAAGGACTACGGCAGCGCCCGCGGCCACGAGTACACCCTGGAGGACCTCTCCAAGACCCAGCGGCCCCATCCCAAGGCCAACTGCATCACCTGCAAGACGCCCGACCTGCACAAGATGATCGCGGAGAACGGCGTGGCGGTGTACTCCATGCCCTTTGACGAGGTCATGGCCCAGATGACCAACAACATCAGCTGCTACACCTGCCACGGCGCGGACGACGGCAACGGCGGCGCGATGGTGGTCACCCACCAGTATGTGAACGAGGCCCTGGGCGACAACGTGAGCACCATCAAGCCCGCCACGCTGTCCTGCGGCCAGTGCCACATCGAATACTACTTCACGCCCGAGGAAAGCGAAACCATGATGCCCTACCACGGCGTGGACGGGATGACCCCCGAGGCGATCCTGGCCTACTACGACGATCTCGGCTTCGCCGACTGGACCCAGGAGAGCACCGGCACCCGCATGCTGAAGGCCCAGCACCCGGAGATGGAAACCGTGATGCACGGCAAGCACGCCGCCCTGCTGAGCTGCGCGGACTGCCACATGCCCACCGAGACCACCGACACCGGCGTGGAATACCTGAGCCACATGCTGGTCAGCCCGCTGGAGAACGAACAGCTGCTGAACAGCTGCGCCAGGTGCCACGGCGACACCGACATGGTGGCCTTCGTGCGCGGCATACAGGCCGACGTCACCGCCCGCGAGACCGAGACCGGCAACCGCCTGAGCGCCATGAAGGACGCCCTGGCCGACGCCGTCGCCTCCGGCGCCTGGAGCGAGGACGACCTGAACGCCGTGCGCAAGCTGCACCGCGAGGCCCAGTGGTTCTTCGACTTCTGCTACGTGGAGAATTCCGAGGGCGCGCACAACACCGCGCTGGCGAACCGCTGCCTGGATACCTCCAACGCGAAGATCGACGAGGCCCTGGCCCTGCTGGGCGTGGCGGTCGAGACCCCCGCGGCCGGGACCCAGAGCGCGACCTCCGCGGACGTGGTGCGCCTGATGCGCCAGCGCCCCGCCACGAGCGAAACTGTTGAGGCCGAAGCTGAGGCCGAGGCCGGGCCCGCCGCCACCGGCGACGCCACCCGCATGATGCGGCCGCGCCCCGCCACGGGCGAGACCGCTGAAGCCGGGGCCGGGCCCGCCGCCACCGGCGATGCCACCCGCATGATGCGGCCGCGCCCCGCCACGGGCGAGACCGCCGAAGCCGAGGCCGAGCCCGCCGCCACCGGCGACGCCACCCGCATGATGCGGCCCAGGCCGTAGGCGACCATTGCACAACCCAACGCGGGTGCGCCGCCAGGGCGCGCCCGCACAATGCCTTCCCCTATGGGGAAGGTGGCACGACGAAGTCGTGACGGATGAGGTCTTCGACACATGACCTCGCGCCCGCATTCCAACCGGGGCGCGAAACGATTCGTCAGGAGACCTCATCCGCCCCTTCGGGCCACCTTTTCCCCCATAGGGGAAGTCTTTTGGAATATGCCGATGAACATCTTCAAGAAAACCTGGAAATTCCTGTGCTCGATGCGCTTTGCCATACTGCTGCTGGTCGTGCTGGCCGTCGCCTGTTCGGCAGGCAGCCTGATCACCCAGGGGCAGAGCCATGAATGGTACGCCTGGCGCTATTCCCCCCGGGCCGCCGACCTGATCGTGGCGCTGCGCCTGGACGACGCCTTTCACAGCCCGTGGATCATCGCCATCGCCGGCTTTCTGTGCCTGAACCTGCTGCTGTGCAACCTGACGAAGCTGCCCGCGCTGCTGTGCCGCTTTCGCGCCGAGGGCGACCCGACGCGGGCGCTGTCCGGCCCGGGCGACGTATCCGTAAGCGGCGTCGCCGACCCGATGCCCGCCTTCGCCCGGCTGCGCATGCCCGGGCCCGCGTCCCTGCGGACGGCGGACGGACGGGAGGCCCTGTTCGCCGCGAAGCACCGGATCGGCCTGTGGGGCGCGTGGGTGTGCCACCTGGGCGTGCTGCTGCTGATACTGGGCTTCGGCCTGGGGCAGCTGACCCAGCGGCAGTATACCGTGTACGGCGTGCCCGGCGACGCGAAGCCCATCGGCGACACCGGCCTCGTGCTGGCCATCGACGGCTTCACCGTGGACCGCCACGCGGACGGCAGCCCTGCCCAGTACACCACGGACATCACCGTGGTCAACACCGCCAGCGCCGGCCCCGCGGGCGGCAGCGCCTCCGTCAGTGTGAACCACCCCGCCTCCCTTCAGGGCATGAAGTTCTACCAGAACTCCACCGGCTGGGCCGCGACCGTGAACGTCGCCAGGGGCAGCGCGCCGCTGCAGAGCGAGGTGGTCTGCGCCGGGGACAGCCTGGCCGTCGCCGACCGGCCCGAGCTGGTGGTCCTGCTGAACGCCGTGTACCCGGACTACGTGCTGCTGCCGGGGGTGGGCCCCTCCACCGCGTCGGAACGGCCGGACAACCCCCATTGCCTGTATTCGCTGTACTACAAGGGGGAGATCCTGGGCGTCATTTGCCGAGCCCGTGGAGTACACGCTGATCCAGGTCAAGATCGACCGCTTCACCCCGCTGGCGCTGATCGGCGCGCTGGTCACGCTGCTGGGGCTGGCGCTGGCGTTCTACCTGCAGCCCACAAGGGTGTGGGCCGTGCGCGAGCGGGAGGGCGGCTGGACGGTCACCGGCCAGTGCCGCAAGGGCGGCGCGCTGTTCCGTGACCGCTTTGAGAGCGCTGTAAATGGTTCAGGGGACGGTTCCTGAGATAAGGGGACGGTTCCTTATACCATTTTTGCTGGGCACAGGGCAAATACAAGGAGGGTTTCCATGCTTCAGGTTGAAAACACGCTGTTCACCGTCGTGATGCTGGCCTATTTCGCGGCGATGCTGCTGTACTTCACGTTCATCGCCGTGAAGCGGGACGGGCTGGCAAAGGTCGCGGTAGGCCTGCAGCTGTTCGGCTTCGCGCTGCATACCGCGGCGCTGATCTGCCGGGGCATCGGCGCGGGGCGGCTGCCGCTGACGAACCAGTACGAATTCGCCACCGCCTTCGCCTGGGGGCTGAGCCTGGTGAGCCTGGTGTTCGTGATCCGCTTCAAGTTTCCGGTGCTGGGGGCCTTCGCCGCGCCGGTGACGTTCCTGATCATCGGCTACGCCGCCATGCAGAGCCGCGAGGTGCGCGAGCTGATGCCCTCGCTGCGCAGCGGCTGGCTGGGCTTTCACGTGTCCACGGCCATCATCGCCTACGGGGCCTTCGGCGTGTCCTTCGTGCTATCGCTGATCTTCCTGCTGCGGGACAGGGCCAGGGCGGGCGGCTTCATGGACACCCACATCCCCCACCGGGACAAGCTGGACGTGATCAGCTATCGCAGCGTGTCCCTGGGGCTGCTGTTTCTGACCTTCACCATCATCACCGGGGCCATCTGGGCCGAGCGCGCCTGGGGCAGCTACTGGTCCTGGGACCCGAAGGAGACCTGGTCACTGGTCACCTGGATCATCTACGCCGCCTACCTGCACTTGCGCCTGCGCCGGGGCTGGCAGGGCCGCGCCGCCGCCGTGTTCGCCGTGGTAGGCTTCGTATGCGTGATATTCACCTACATCGGCGTGAATACCCTGCTGCCGGGGATACACAGCTATGCGTGAGGGATTGGGACAGGCAATGGGGATTAGGGATTAGGGATTAGGGATTAGGGAATAGGAACTAGGACCTAGAGTGTGTTTCTAAATGCCGGGAGATGCA
>CACYWI010000280.1 GCA_902778045.1 uncultured Eubacteriales bacterium | reverse complement strand
GAACAGTGGCTGCCGCGTATCCAAAGCCTTCCCCTTTGGGGAAGGTGGCATTTGCGGAGCCTGCGGAGCAAATGACGGATGAGGTCGGGTACGTAAAGCATCCGGCATCGCGCATTCGACCTCATCCGCCCCTTCGGGGCACCTTCCCCATAGGGGAAGGCTGTGAAGGGAACGGTGACGCGCCGGCCGCGCTTTACGGAACCGGGAACATAAATCGTAAATTGGAGATTTGAATGGACAACATCCTTGAGATCAGGGGGCTGGTCACCTCCTTCGCCTCGGACGGCAGGAAGGACCGGGCGATCGCCGTCAACGGGGTGGATATCGATGTGCCCCGGGGCCGCACGGTGGGCCTGGTGGGCGAATCCGGCTGCGGCAAGAGCGTGACCTCCCTTTCCGTGATGGGGCTGCTTTCGGACAACGGGCGCGTGGAGGCCGGCTCGGCCATGTTCGGCGGGCAGGACCTTTTGAAGCTGCCTGACCGGGAGCTGCGCAGGCTGCGGGGCGACCGCATATCGATGATCTTCCAGGAGCCGATGACCAGCCTGAACCCGGTGATCACCGTGGGTCGGCAGGTGTCCGAGGCGCTGACGCTGCACACCGGCGTGGACAAGCGCGCCGCCCGGGCAAGGGCCGTGGAGATCCTGGAGAAGGTGGGCATCCCCGAGGCAAGCCGCCGCTACGACAGCTATCCCCACCAGCTTTCCGGCGGCCTTCGCCAGCGGGTGATGATCGGCATGGCCATGATCCTCAAGCCCGACCTGCTGATCGCGGACGAGCCCACCACGGCGCTGGACGTATCCATCGAGGCCCAGATATTGCGCCTGATGCGTTCGCTGCAGCAGGAGAGCGGCACATCGATACTGCTGATCACCCACAACCTGGGCGTGGTGGCCGAGATGTGCGACACGGTGTATGTGATGTACGCCGGCGAGGTGGTGGAATCGGCGGAGGTACACGCGCTGTTCAATGGCTGCGCCCACCCCTACACCCGCGGCCTGATGGCCTCGCTGCCCCGGATGACCCCGAAGGGCAAGCGGCTGTACAACATCCCCGGCACGGTGCCCAACCTGCGGGCCATGCCCGCGGGCTGCCGCTTCGCGCCGCGCTGCCAGTTCGCCGACGAACGCTGCCGGAACGAAAAGCCGCCCCTGTCCCCCGTGGGCGAGGGCCACTTCTGCCGCTGCTTCCATCCGATGGATGCCGCGGCTTCACTGGGAGGTGACCGCCCGTGAGCACGCTGCTGCGCGCCGAGCACCTGGTGAAGGAATTCCCCCTGAAGGGCGGCACCGTGCACGCGGTGTCAGACGTGTCCTTCACCATCGAAAAGGGCGAGACCCTGGGCCTGGTGGGCGAATCCGGGTGCGGCAAGTCCACCCTCGGCAAGCTGCTGCTGGACCTGATCCCGCCGACCTCCGGCAAGGTCTGGTTCAAGGACCGGGACCTTTCCACCCTGAAGGGCGAGCCCCTGCGCGCGCTGCGCCGGGGCATGCAGATGATCTTCCAGGACCCCTACGCCTCGCTGGACCCGCGCATGTCCGTGGGCAGGATCATCATGGAGCCGCTGAATGCCCACCACGTGGGGAAGAGCCGCGCCGAGCGGGCGGATATGGTGAAGGCGCTGATGGAGCGCGTGGGCCTGCGGCCGGAGTACTACGGGCGCTACCCCCACCAGTTTTCCGGCGGCCAGCGCCAGCGCATCGGCATCGCCCGGGCCCTGGCCCTGAACCCGGAGCTGATCATCTGCGACGAGCCGGTCAGCGCGCTGGACGTCTCCATACAGGCGCAGATCCTGAACCTGCTCTCCGACCTGCAGGCCCAGTCGGGGTTGACCTACCTGTTCATCAGCCACGACCTGAACGTGGTGCGCTACCTTTCCGACCGGGTGATCGTGATGTTCCTGGGCCAGGTGTGCGAGCTGTCGGATACCGAGGCGCTGTACGCCGCGCCGCGGCACCCCTACACCCGGACCGGCGAGGTCGCCAGCCCCGTGGACCCGCCCCCGGGCTGCCGCTTCCACCCCCGCTGTCCCTACGCCAGCGAGCGCTGCAAGGGCGAAAAGCCAACACTGACGGAGCTTGAGCCCGGGCACTGGTGCGCCTGCCATCATCCACTGAGCAAGGACTGAACGACACCATGAACCAATTGATGACCGAGGGCAGTATCCGGCGGGGAATTTTGCCGTTCCGGTATTCGTGGGCTACCTTTTCCAGCAGCTGTACAACACCGCCGACTCCCTGATCGTGGGGAACTACCTGGGCGAAAACGCGCTGGCCGCGGTGAGCAGCAACGCAGCCTTCATCTACCTGATCATCGGCTTTTTCATGGGCTTCGCCACCGGCGCGGGCGTGGTCATCGCCCGGCACATCGGCGCGAACGACCCGGAGCAGATCCGCCGCGCCGTGCACACCTCGGTGGCCATGGGCCTGGCCTTCAGCGCCGTGATCTCGGTGCTGGGTGCGGCGGTCTCCCCCGCCATACTGCGCTGGACGGGCACCCCGGCGGAGGTGTTCGGGGAATCCTGCAAGTATCTGCGCATCTACTTCGCCGGGGCCACGGGCCTGGTGATGTACAACATGTTCGTGGGCATACTGCAGGCCTCCGGCGACAGCCGGCACCCGCTTTACTACCTGGTGATCAGCTCGCTGGTGAACGTGGCGCTGGATTTGCTGTTCGTGGCCGCGCTGGGCATGGGCGTGGAAGGCGCGGCCTATGCCACGGTGATATCCCAGTTCCTGAGCATGGTGCTGGCGGGGGCGCGGCTGATGCGCACAGAGGGCAGCATCCGCCTGTGCCCGGCCCGGATACGCTTCGACCTGGAAAACCTGCGCGAGATCGTGCGCAACGGCCTGCCCACGGCCCTGCAGGGCAGCGTGATCGACCTGTCCAACCTGCTGATACAATCCTACATCAATACCTTCGGCAACCTGGCCATGGCCGGCATCGGCGCGTCCACCAAGGTGGAGGGCTTCGCGTTCCTGCCCATCACGGCATTCTCCATCGCGGTGACCACCTTCGTGTCCCAGAACATGGGCGCGCGGCGCTACGACCGGGTGAAGCAGGGCATCCGCTTCGGCCTGGGCTGCGCCGTCGCCGCCATAGAGGTGATGGGCGCGGTGCTGTTCCTGCTGGCCCCGCAGCTGGTGGGGCTGTTCAACCGCAACCCGGAGGTCATCGCCTTCGGCGTGGGCCGCACCCGGGTGTGCGGGCTGTTCTACTGCCTGGTGGGCTTTTCCCACGTGGCCTCGGCGGTGATGCGCGGGCTGGGCAAGCCCATGACGCCCATGGTCATCATGCTGACCTGCTGGTGCGCGGTGCGCATCGCGGTGCTGTTCACGCTGGGCCAGGTGCTCCACGACATACGGCTGGCCTTCTGGATCTACCCGATCACCTGGACGCTGTCCACCGCGGCCTATGTGCTGCTGCTCAAGCGGATCCGGGTGGACCACCTGGCTGCCGCTGCATAACCGATAATCTGTAAGGAGAGGCAATTCATGAACAAGACCGTACTTCGCAAATACGCCCGGCTGATCGCGGCCTGCGGCGCGAACGTGCAAAAGGGCCAGGAGGTGTTCGTCGTCGCCGGCCTGGACCAGCCCGAATTTGTGTATATGGTGGTGGACGAGTGCTACAAGCTGGGCGCTTCCCGCGTGGTGGTGGACTGGGACTACCAGCCCCTGGAGAAGCTGCACGTGCGGCACCAGAGCCTGAAGGCGCTTTCAGAGCTCACCGACTGGCAGGAGGCCCGCTGGAAGCACTATGTAGACAGGCTGCCCTGCCGCATCTACCTGGATTCCGACGATCCCGACGGCCTGAAGGGCATCAACCAGAAGAAGATGGCCCAGGCCCGCCAGCGCAGGTATCCGCTGATCAAGGGCTATCGCGACCAGATGGAGAACAAGTACCAGTGGTGCATCGCCGCCGTGCCCGGCGCGGCCTGGGCGAAGAAGCTGTTCCCCCACCTCTCAAAGCACCAGGCCGTCGAGGCGCTTTGGCAGGCGATCCTCGCCACCAGCCGCGTGGACGACGACCCCGTGGCCGCCTGGGAGGCCCACAACCGCTCCCTGGGCGGGCATTGCGCGAGGCTGAACGCCCTGGGCATCGACAAGCTGCACTACACCGCCGGGAACGGCACCGACCTGACCGTGGGCATGATCCCCCAGGCCGAGTTCAAGGGCGGCGGGGACCGCACCCTCTCCGGCGTGTTCTTCAACCCCAACATCCCCACCGAGGAATGCTTCATCTCCCCGATGCGGGGCGTGGCCGAGGGCATCGTGCACGCCTCCAAGCCCCTGAGCCACAACGGCCAGCTGATCGACAGGTTCTGGATCCGCTTCCACGAGGGCAAGGCCGTGGAGTGGCACGCCGACGTGAACGAGGAGGGGCTTACCCACATCATCACCATGGACGAGGGCAGCGCCTACCTGGGCGAGTGCGCGCTGGTGCCCTACGATTCCCCCATTTCAAACAGCGGCCTGCTGTTCTACAACACGCTGTTCGATGAAAACGCCGCCTGCCACCTGGCGCTGGGCATGGGCTTCGCGGACACCATCCGCGGCTTCGAGGAGATGAGCCTCGAGGAGTGCCGCGCCCTGGGCGTGAACGATTCGATGATGCACGTGGACTTCATGATCGGCACCGCTGACATGGCTATCGACGCCATCACCCGGGACGGCAGGACCGTGCCCGTGTTCCGGAACGGCAACTGGGCGCTGTAGTCCATGACAAAACCCCCGCGATCGCGGGGGTTTT
>CACYWI010000279.1 GCA_902778045.1 uncultured Eubacteriales bacterium | reverse complement strand
TAGATCGTGAAATTCTCGTGCTTCCTCGCGTACAGGCCCAGCAGTATGCGCAGCAGCCAGAACGGGAACAGCCGCAGATAGCCGCCGCCGGAGATCGGCAGGGAATAGCCGAAAAGCTCCAGCGTGGGGATCTCGTACTCGGCAAAGCCGTCGCGGGTATAAACCAGGTCCTCCGGACTGTCGAAGCCGGTCAGGTCCAGGTTGCGGTACAGCGGGTGCTGGGCAAAGCGGATCTTGCTGCTGTCGTAGTTGAAGCCCAGGTCCCTCAGCGCGTCCAGCTTGTCCCGCTCCATGGTGAAGCAGCTGGCGCGATAGCCGGTGATCTCCCGCCCCGCGGCGGCCTCGATCATGGCCTTGGCCTGCCGGGTCTCTTCGACGAACTGACCGAGGCTCTTGTTGGTCAGCAGCTCGTGGTCCAGCCCGTGGCAGCCCACGGCGTGGCCCCGGCGCAGTATCTCCCGCAGCAGGCCCGCGTTCTCCCGGGCGATCTCCGCCACGCAGAAGAAGGTGACCTTCACGCCCTCGTCGTCCAGCATGTCCAGGAAGTCGAAGATCCGGGGCGTCACCCGCACGCCGGTCTCCCGGCAGTTGTAGCCCTTCAGGTAGTCCAGGTGGTACCACTCCTCCAGGTCCACGGTCAGGAAGGCGCGGTTCATCCGGCCGGGCCGCGTGCGGCGCTCCGGCGTTTCCGGGGCCGGCGCCTCGCCCTGCGGCTGCGCCCCCTCCACCACGCCGTCGGCGCGCAGCACGCTGAACACCGTGCCCAGTATGCAGCGGGCGTCGAAGGCCAGGCTCATGCGCCGCACATACTCGCCGTCCAGGCGGGCCTTCACGTCGATGGGCAACTCGTCCCGCCCGTTGATCTGGGCCCAGCCGGTCAGCCCGGGGCGCAGGTCGTTGGCGCCGTACCTGTCCCGCTCGGCGATCAGGTCGAACTGGTTCCACAGCGCCGGGCGCGGGCCCACCACCGCCATCTCGCCCTTGAGGATGTTGAACAGCTGGGGCAGCTCGTCCAGGCTGTGGCGGCGCAAAAAGCGACCCACGGGCGTGATGTACGCCTCCGGGTTCTCGAGCAGATGGGTGGGCTGGTCCTTGGGTGCGTCGGTGCGCATGGTGCGGAACTTGTAGATCATGAAGTGGGTCTTGCCCCGCCCCACCCGCTTTTGCCGGAAGAACACCGGCCCCGGCGAGCTGGTCTTCACCGCGACGGCCAAGCCGATCAAAAGCGGCGAAAGCACCGCGATCGCCAGCAGCGAAAGCAGGGCGTCCAAGCCCCGCTTGATACGCGTATACATGAATAATACCCTCATTCTGAAGCTCGGCGGGGAGGGACAGCGCCCACTCCCCGCCGAATCCGGTATTGAATCCCCGTCAGTTTTCATAGATGAAGTTGTACAGCTCGAGGGCGTTCTTGGTGAAATCGCAATCGTACAGCATGGACTGGTCGTTGCGATACTCCTCCTTGTAGGTGCCGGAGATGGGCAGCCGCAGGCCCTTCAGCCCGCCCAGCCCATTGGCGGCCACCTTCACGGCGATGTTGAACATGTCGTTGAAAGGCAGGTTGGTCTTCACCTGGCTGATCATCTCCGAGGCCAGCGCGGCCATCTGCATGGCGTCCAGCGTCTTGACCTTCTCCAGCAGCTTCTCCAGCACGATGCGCTGGCGCTCGGTGCGCATGGCGTCGCCGCCGGTCAGCTTTCGGATGCGGGCATAGGCCAACGTCATGCGGCCGTTCAGGTGGGTATTTTCGCCGTAGGTCTCCAGCAGCACGTTCTCCTGGTCGGATTCATCCACGCCGGAGCGCTTGGCGAACTTGTACTGCTCCACCACCATCTCGTTGATCTTGTCCTTCTCCGCCTCGGTGATATCCAGGTCGATGCCGCCCAAGCGCTGGGCGATCTTCTGGAAGCCGAAATAATTCACCATGACGTAGTACTGGATGTTCATGTTGAAATACTCGTTCACCGTGCGCATGGCCAGGTTCGGCCCGCCGAAGTAGTTGGCGGCGTTGATGCGGTAGGTGCCGCTCCACTTGCCGATGTCGGAAAGCTCCACGGCCAGGTCGCGCATGATGGAGGTCAGCTTTACCTCGCCGGTGTTCCTGTTGATGGAGCATACGATCAGCGCGTCGGTGCGGGCGCTGTCGTTCAGGGTACGCTCGTCGGTGCCCATCAGCAGGATGTTCAGCCACTCCTCGGGCAGGCCCTGGTACACCTTCAGGTCGGAAACCTGGGCCATGTCCTCCGCCGACAGGCTGTCCAGGTCCGCGTCCGCGTCGGCCAGCTTGTCGGCCAGGCTCGCGGGCTCGGAGACGACCTCTACGCTGCCGGTATTCGGCACCTCGTTGAAGGCCGGCTCCGCGGGCTTGGGATTGGCGGGGCTATCGTGCCTGCCGAAGGGCTTGACGATCACCAGCACCAGCACGAGCACCACCACCGCCGCCAGCGCCGCGAACAGCGGCGTGCGGTTGGGCTGCTTTCTGCGGCCGCCCTTTCTCGAGGGCTGGGGCGCGCGGCGCGCGGTGGACGGACGCTGGCCCGAGGGGGCGCGACGGGTCGCGGCGCTGCGCTGCCCGGAGGCCGTGCGCTGGCCGCTCGCGGG
>CACYWI010000278.1 GCA_902778045.1 uncultured Eubacteriales bacterium | reverse complement strand
GCCACCTTCCCCTGAAGGGGAAGGCTTTGGGGGCGGCAGCCACTATTCCTGTTCCCTGTTCCCTATTGCCTTGGGTCTACCGACCCCACCTCACTGAAAACTCTCCACTGGAGAGTTTTCCGGGCGTTCGGTGTCCCTGTTCCCCGCTCCCCGGTGAAAAGAAGAATTAGGAACCGGCTCTCGTCGATTCCTAATTCGGGTGGATTTGTTCAATTAAGCCTTCTTGCCCTTGCCCGCGGCCAGCTTCTTGTCCCACATGGCCCAGACCTGACCGGACAGCAGCACGGAGGAGTAGGTACCGGCCAGCATGCCGATCAGCAGCGGGAACGCGAACTCCTTGATGGAGGACACGCCGAAGATGTACAGGCACACCAGCGTGAACAGGGTGGTCAGCGTGGTGTTGATGGTACGCGACAGCGTGCTGGACACGGAGACCTCCACCACGTCCATCATGTCGACCTGGGTGTAGCCGGGCTTCGCGCGGGTCTCGCGGATGCGGTCGAAGATGATGATCGTGTTGTTGATGGAGTAGCCGACGATGGTCAGGATCGCGGCGATGAACGGGCTGTTCACCTGGAACAGGCCGCGGAAGAACACCATGAACGCGCACATGATCAGTATGTCGTGCACCAGCGCGAACAGCGCGGCCGCGCCGGAGAGCGGGCTGAACCGGATCGCGATGTAGATCAGCATGCACACGAAGGCGATCAGCAGCGCCTTGATGGCGTTGGACAGCAGGTCGTGGCCGGCGATGGCGCTGACGTGGTCGATGGACACGAAGCGGAAGTTCGGGTACTTCGCGGTCATCTCACGCTCCAGCTGGGCGCGGACCTGGCTGGTGACATCGTCCATGTCCACCAGGATGCGCAGGTTGCTGCCGGTCTCCTCGACGACCTCGGGTTCGCCCTCCTCGACCTCGGCGTTCTCATCCGGCGCGGGGGTCTCGCCCTCGGCGTCGGTCTCCTCGGTCTCGGCCTCTTCGACTTCAGCCTCTTCGGTCTCGGCTTCGGCAGCCTCCGCCTCGGCGGCAGCGGCGGCTTCGGCTTCGGCCAGCCTGGCGGCCTCGGCCTCGGCGTCGTACTTCACGAACTGGATGGCGTTGACGCTGTAGCCGCCCTCCTCCAGGGCCTTGGTGACGGCGGCCTGCACGGCTTCCTTGTCGAAATCGCCGCCCATGTTGAACTCGATGATGTTGCCGCCCGCGTAGGTCAGCTCATAGCCCAGGTTGCTGATCTCCAGGTTGGTGGCGTTGCGGTAGCTGGTCTCGGTGGCGCCGGACACCACGCCGGTGACGGCGGCCTTCACCGCATCCTCCATGCCCGCGGTGGCGTCGGCCAGCTTCAGGCGGATCTGCAGGTCGGTCAGACCGTCGGCGTTGATGCCGGACTTGTCCAGGTTCAGCAGGGACGCCACGGGCTCCGCGGCCTCCTCGGTCGCTTCCTCGGCGGCCTCGGCGACCTCTTCGGTGGCTTCCTCAGCGGGCTCGGCGACCTCTTCGGTGGCTTCCTCGGCGGCCTCGGCGACCTCTTCGGTGGCTTCCTCAGCGGCCTCGGCGACCTCTTCGGTGGCTTCCTCAGCGGCCTCGGCGACCTCTTCGGTGGCTTCCTCGGCGGCTTTTTCCGCCGCGGCGGCCAGCTCGGCCTGCAGCGCCTTGGAGGCGGCGGACGGGGCGGCCTTGGTGACCTGGTTGTCGGTATAGCCGGAGGCGTTCAGGATCGTCTCGACGTCGTTGCTGTCGTAATTCTCGCCGACGGAGTAGTTCAGAATGGAGCCGCCGGTGAAGTCAATGCCCAGGTTCAGGCCCACGCCGGCAATCTGCATGACCAGCGCGATGACGATGATCGCGCCGGAGATGCACAGGAACAGGCGCGTATTTCCGGTAAACTTTTTCATGCTCGTTCCCCCTCCCTTAGCGCGTATAGGCCTTGCGGTTGTTGATGCCCAGCTTGCAGATCAGGATCAGCAGGCCGCGGGTGATCAGCACCGCGGTGAAGTAGGAAGCGATGATGCTGATCATCAGCGTGGTGGCGAAGCCCTTGATGGTGCCGGTGCCGAAGATCAGCAGCACGACGGCGGCGATCAGGGTGGTGACGTTGGAATCCAGCACGGCGCGGCCGGCGTTGCGGAAGCCGAACTTCACGGCGTTCAGCGGCGTGCGGCCCTCCTTCAGCTCTTCACGGAAGCGCTCGAAGATGACCACGTTGGCGTCCACGGCCATGCCGATGCCCAGCAGGATACCGGCGATGCCCTGCAGCGTCAGCTGCGCGCCGGAGATGGCCAGGGCGTAGAACACGATCAGCACGTAGATCAGCAGCGCCATGTCCGCGGCCACGCCGGGCAGGCGGTACATCACCAGCATGAAGATCAGCACCAGGCACAGGCCCACGATGCCGGCGATGATGGCGCCGTCGATGGCCTCGATGCCCAGGGTGGCGGAGATCGCGCGGGTCTCGACCTCGGCGATATCCATCGGCAGCGCGCCGGACTGGATCAGCATGGCCAGGTTGCGCGCCCAGTTGTAGGAATGCGGGTGGCGTCCTCAAAGGCCTTGGAGCCCTCGGCGTTCAGGCTGAAGCCCACGCCGTACAGGGTCTTCTCGTCGTTGGCGTACTGCACGCCCGCGGCCTTGATGTCCTTGCCCTCGACCACGACCTCGCCGTTGGGGTCGCGGAACTCCAGGTGGGCCGGGGTGCCGATGATGCGGGCGACCTCCTCGGGGTCGTCAACATCCGGGATCTCGACCAGTATGCGGTCGGTGCCCTGGATGGCCACGTTGGCCTCGGTAAAGCCGGCGTTGGTCAGCCTCGTGCGCAGCGCGCTCACGGTGCCCTCCAGCAGGCTGTCATAGTTCTCGATGGTGGTATCCGTGGCGATGTACTCCGTGGAGACGCCGCCGCGCAGATCCAGCCCCAGGCTGATGGCGCTGGACACCGGTTTGAGCACATACTTGCCGATCTGCAAGCCGTGCAGCGCCAGGAACGCCACGACGACGATCAGCACCGCGACGATCACCAGTTTGATCAAGCTCTTCTTCATTCGGTCTGTCCTCCCTGCTTTTGGCTGTAGGCACAGCCATCTCAGCATATATCATACAACTCTTTATTATACTCACAAAACCTTAAACCGTCAATATCAAAAACCCCCCTGTAAGGGGGGTAGTTTTGCGCAGTTTAGGTTAAGTAAGCGGCGGAAAGCGAGGAGAGCGGAGAGTGGAAAGCGGAGAGTGGAGATGAAGTGAGTGGGGCGTGAGCCGCGCGGGTACTTCCCCACTGCGGTGGGG
>CACYWI010000277.1 GCA_902778045.1 uncultured Eubacteriales bacterium | reverse complement strand
CACTCCACACTCCACACTCCACTCTAATCCTTCCCGTACTTCATCAGCGCCTCCACGATCTGGGGGTAGGGCCAGGCGCAGTCGGCGCGGCGCAGCAGGCCGAAGCGCTCGCCGTTGCCGGTGAACACGTTGTTGTCCCACCAGCACACGGGCATGCCGCGGCTGTGGGCGGCGGCGGCGTACCAGGCGGTGAAGTCCACCCGGGCCTGGGTGTTGCCGTTCTTGTCCCGGGCGCCGAACTCGTCGATCACCACGGGGATGCCGTTTGAGATGTACTTTTTGTACAGGTCGTTCATGAAGCTGCCGATCTCGCTGGTCTGGGGGCCGGCGACCAGGCTGAAGCTGTCCTCGCCGCCGTCCTGCAGCGCGAAGCTGTAGGGGGTGTAGGCGTGCACCGACAGTATGATGCGGTTGTCCGCGGCGTCCTCCGGGAGCTTGAACAGGTCGGAAAGCACGCCCTTGGGGGCGGCGTCGTAGCCGGGCACCATCAGGTAGCGGGTGGCGTTGTTGCCGCCGGTGGCGCGCACGGTGTCCACGAACAGCTGGTTCAGCCGGTTGATGCACTCCGCGGCCTCGCGGCAGTCGGGGTTGTCTTCGTCCAGCCACCACTCCCAGTCGGTGCCCTTCTGGCGGGGCTCGTTCATGGCCTCGAAGATCAGCCTGTCGCCGCAGTCGGCGAACCTTTCGGCCAGCTGGCTCCAGATGCGCGTGATGTAGCGCTCGGAGGTATCCATGCAGGCCTCGGAGGGATAGAAGAAATCCGGGGATTCATCGTGGTGGATGTTCACGATCACGGTCATGCCCCGATCCAGCGCCCAGTCCGCCACCTGGCGCACCCGGTCCAGCCAGGGGGCGCTGATGGTGAAATCCGCGTCCACGTGGTTGTGCCAGGATACCGGCATGCGCAGCGTGGAAAAGCCCGCCTGAACCAGCGCGTCGATCATGGCCTCGGTGGTCAGTACGCCGCACCAGTACTTTTCGATGTCCATCTCGTTCCCGGGGCCGTCGCGCCAGGCGTCGAAGGTGTTGCCCAGGTTCCAGCCCACGCCCATCTGCTTCAAAAAGGCCATGGCCTCGTTGTCCGGGATGTCGCACACGTACAGGTTCTCCAGCTCCGGCACGGTGACGTCGCCTCCTTGTTCGGCGCAGGCCGCCACTGACAAAATCAGTACCACGGCCCATAGCAGTATTCTCATTCGGATGTTCATGGAACCACCTCGCATTGAAGTGAGCCTTCCCCAAGGGGGAAGGCTGTTTGAAACGGGGCCGCGGCGCGTGCGCCGCGGCCCCCTGGGTCGTCATGTCCGATTGTGGATTACTTGCCGTTGAAGGTATCCAGCAGGCCCTGCCACACGGGCGTCTTGCTCTCCAGCAGCTCGGCGGGCGTGCTGCCGCCCAGGCTCCACAGGAAGTCCTGACCCTCGACATCGTTGATGGAGCCGATGTACAGGCACTGGTCGGAAGCGGCGTGCTCCGGCTCGCGCAGCATGGCGTAGGTCTCGTCCACGGCGCGGTCGTCGGTGAAGTTGTACTTGTTGCCGATCCAGGCGTCCTCGTCGTCGTAGCCGGGGGTGGTGGCGGACCACAGCTGGTAGATGTAGGCCAGCTTGTTCACGGTGTCGTCGTCATACACGTTGGGGATAACAGTGATGTTGTCGCTAATGATGTGCACATAGGTGCTGCCCTTCGGGCCCACGGGGAAGGCCACGCAGCCCCATTCGTCGGCCATGTCGGCCATCTCGGAGTTGTCGTTGAAGCCGCCGTAGGTCTGGTACATGTAGAAGCCGCAGAAGCCCTGCTTCCAGGCGTCCTTGTAGTAATCCCAGCTGCCGTCCGCGGGCTGCTGATAGCCGTAGGTGTTCCAGATGTCCTTGGACCAGGTCAGGGCTTCCAGGGTCTCGTCGCTGCCGGCGGTGATGGTCAGATCGCCGTTCTCGTCGAAGCCGAAGAAGCTGCCGCCATTGGCGAACACGGCCACGCGGTACATATCGACGTTGCTGCCGGTCATGCCGTAGATGTCGATGATGCCGTCGTTGTCGGTATCCTTCTGAATCTGCTTCAGCATGGCCTCGAAGGCATCCCAGGTCCAGGTGCCGTCGGCCTGCATGTCATAGATGGTGTTCCAATCGATGCCGGCCTCCTCCAGGACGCGCTTGTTGAAGTACAGGCACTGGCGGGGCTCGGAAGCGCCGGTGGCCACGCCGTAGACATCGCCGTTCACGGTCATGAAGTTCACGTCGCCGGCATTCCACTGCTCGTCGGACAGGTCGATCAGGTCACGGCCGTTCCACTTGGCCAGCAGATCGTTGCCCATGGGGCCGCCCACGAAATCCGGGGGCAGGATGTACAGGCACAGGGTGTCGTCCGGCGCGGTGCAGAAGTTGGTCAGCTCGGTCACGTTGCTGGCCCAGTCGCCCTTGGCGATCTGCTGGCAGTCCAGTAGTCGTAGATGTAGATGGTCTTGCCGCCGAAGTCAATGCCTTCCACGACCTCGGGATACTCCGCCTCTTCCGCCAGCGCGGCGGTGCAGGCCAGCAGCATCAGCGCCGCCAGGATCAGTGCCAACAGTTTCTTCATGTCTACTACCTCCTTGAAATATATCGCTACACGCCCATAACATGAGCGCACAGTTTCGATGGGGAAAAACGAGAGTGTGGAGTGTGGAGTGTGGAGTGTGGAGTTACAGAATGCCGGGAACAGCGCAGACGGCGGAGCCTATTCGTCCTGCATCGTCTTGGTCGTTGAAGAAAGCATTTTGCGCAGTTCCTCCACATCCTGCTGGATGCTGAGATACTGATGATCTGTCAGATAGTTTGTTTCATGCAGCAGATCGAGCCAGTAGAGGGTTTCCATGACCTCTTTGAGGGCGATATAGGTCTTGGCAAGAAAGTCGGCGCGACTGATGGCACATTCCGCCTCGGCAAGGTTTGCTCCGATGGATGTGCCGCACCGAAGCCGCTGCTTGGACATGACGAATTCATGTTTATCCTGCTTCAGGAACG
>CACYWI010000276.1 GCA_902778045.1 uncultured Eubacteriales bacterium | reverse complement strand
AACGTGAAGAAGTACAAGCTGATCGGCTTCATGCTGCTGCACTTCTTCGTGGGCGTGATGGCCATACTGTCCGTGTCCTACGGCACCACCATGACGGCCTTGACCGGCATGGGCACCATGAGCCGCAACTTCCAGCCCCTGATGGGCACCTTCTTCGGCGTTGCCTTCCGCAAGTACGGCGTGCCGATCACCGCCATCGTGGTGGGTGAATTCATCATCTCCATGATCTTCAGCGGCTTCGTGGCCCTCGGCGCGCCCACCACCATCCAGAACGTGGTCACCGGCGCGGCCCTTCTGATCATCGTGACGCTGACTGCCCGCGGCGGCAAGAACAGCGTCGTGAAGTAAGGGGGCGGCCGTATGGATAAGAAGACATTGCTCGTGGCCGAGCACATCGACAAGCGCTTCGGCACGACCCACGCCGTGAATAACGTCTCCCTGAACATCGCCGCCGGCGAGGTTCGCGCCCTGATCGGCGAGAACGGCTCCGGCAAGAGCACCTTCTGCCAGATGCTGTGCGGCATCTACACCATCGGCGACGGCACCTTCACGCTGGACGGCAAGCAGCTGCACATCAAGAACCAGGTGGAGGCCAACGACGAGGGCATCGCCATCATCGTACAGGAGATGGGCACGCTGTCCGGCCTGACCGTGGCCGAGAACATCTTCCTGGGGCACGAGGATCCCTACATGCACATGGGCGTCAAGGATACCCGCGCCATGAACCGCGAGGCCCAGAAGCTGCTGGATGAGTACGGCTTCGGCCGCATCAAGGCCGGCATGATGATCGACCACTACAACTTCGAGGACCGCAAGCTGGTGGAGATCGTCAAGGCCACCTACTTCAAGCCCAAGATCCTGGTCATCGACGAGACCACCACGGCCCTTTCCCAGAACGGCCGACTTGAGCTGTACAAGATCATGGACGCGGTGCGCGCAGACGGCCGTTCGGTGATCTTCATCAGCCACGACCTGGGCGAGGTGCTCAGCCATTCCGACACCATTTCGGTGCTGCGCGACGGCGAATACATCGATACGGTCAACGCCGCCGACGTGACCGAGGACGACCTGAAGCGCCTGATGGTAGGCCGCGAGATCGGCTCCGCCTACTACCGCGCGGACTATGGCACGCCCATCTCCAGCGAAGTGGTGCTGTCCATACGGAATGTCTCCGTGCCCGGCGAGATCTCGGACGTGAGCTTTGACCTGCACAGGGGCGAGATCCTGGGCTTCGGCGGCCTTTCCGAGTGCGGCATGCACGAGGTGGGGAAGGCCATCTTCGGGGCCAGCTGGAACCGCACGGGCAGCGTGACTCTGGCCGACGGGACCGCCATCAACGACATTCCCACGGCAATCAGGCATTCCATCGCCTACACCTCGAAGGACCGCGACAACGAATCCATCATACTGAACGAATCCATCCGCAACAACGTGGTACTGCCGTCGCTGGACGACCTGGCCAGCCACGGACTGCTGAGCAGCCGCAAGCTGACGAAGTTCGCCAACGAGCACGCCGTGAACATGCAGACCAAGATGCAGGGCGTCAATCAGTTCGTTTCCGACCTGTCCGGCGGCAACAAGCAGAAGGTGGTTCTGGCCCGCTGGATCGGCAAGGGCAGCGACATACTGGTGCTGGATTCGCCTACCCGCGGAATCGACGTGAAGGTGAAGCAGGCCATCTACGCGCTGATGGCAGATATGCAGAAGCAGGGCAAGAGCATCATCATGATCTCCGAGGAGATCCCGGAGCTGCTGGGCATGTCCGACCGCATCTTCGTGATGAAGGACGGCAGGATCAACGGCGAATTCCTGCGCGATCCCGTCCTCAGCGAAGAAGACCTGATCGCAAAAATGGTGTAAGGAGGCGGAGAATATGGAAAAGAACAATCGTGACAATCAACAGTCCAGGCTCCGCGCCTTCCTGGCCGGGGATACCTTCAAGGCCCTGCTGCCGCTGTTCGGCTTCGTGATCATCATCGTGGTGCTGAACATCATGACCAACGGCAAGATCCTGACGCCGAAGAAGCTGCGCCTGCTGCTCAGCCAGATCTACTATCCCACCATCGTGGCCACCGGCGTGTTCTTCGTGATGACGCTGGGCTCTATCGATTTCACCGAGGGCTCTACGCTGGGCGTAGCGTCGCTGGTGGTCAGCACGCTGTCGTTCATCAACATCCCGCTGGCGATACTCGGCGGCATACTCACCGGCGCGGCCATCGGCGCCATCAACGGCTTCTTCCACGTGAAGTTCAAGCTGCAATCGTTCATCGTCACCATCTGCACGATGTACCTGTTCCGCGGCGTTTGCGCCTTCTTCACCACCGAGACCGCCGTGCCCGCCAGCGCCGCCATCAAGGCGCTGGACATCAACGGGCTGAAGATCGGCATCACCCTGGCGGTGTTGATCGTGGCCTGGTTCCTGTTCCAGTTCACCCGCATCGGCAACGATGTGAAGGCCGTGGGCTCCGGCGAGACCGCCGCCCGCTTCTCCGGCGTACACACCGACCGGGTCAAGTTCCTGGCCTTCGTGGCGGCCGGCGCGTTGACCGGCCTGGCGGCATTCGTGAACGTCATCAAGGTCGGCTCCATCACCGCCACCGCGGGCAACCAGCTGGAGACCCAGATCCTGATCTCCCTGGTGCTGGGCGGCCTGCCCATCACCGGCGGCGC
>CACYWI010000275.1 GCA_902778045.1 uncultured Eubacteriales bacterium | reverse complement strand
TGCAAGAGCTGCATCGACGGCGGCTTCACCTCCGTCATGATCGATAAGAGCGGCCTGCCCTTCCAGGAGAACATCAAGATCACCAAGCAGGTCGTCGAGTACGCCCATGACCACGGCGTGGTGGTCGAGGCCGAGCTGGGCAGCCTGGCCGGCGTCGAGGACGAGGTCAACGTGTCCGCCGAGGATTCCTCCTACACCCGCCCCGAAGAGGTCGAGGAGTTCGTGAAGTCCACCGGCTGTGACTCCCTGGCCATCGCCATCGGCACCTCCCACGGCGCCTACAAGTTCACCAAGGAGCAGTGCACCCGCAACGAGAAGGGCATCCTGGTGCCCCCGCCGCTGCGCTTCGACATCCTTGAAGAGGTCTCCAAGCGCCTGCCCGGCTTCCCGATCGTGCTGCACGGCTCTTCCTCCGTACCGCAGGAGTTCGTGAAGATCATCAACGAGAACGGCGGCAAGATGCCCGACGCCGTCGGCATCCCCGAGGAGCAGCTGCGTCAGGCTGCCCGCGGCGCGGTCTGCAAGATCAATATCGACTCTGACCTGCGCCTGGCCATGACCGCCTGCATCCGCAAGCACTTCGCGGAGCATCCGGATCATTTCGATCCCCGCCAGTACCTGAAGCCCGCCCGCATCGCCATCAAGGAGATGGTCGAGCACAAGCTGGTCGACGTGCTGGGCTGCGACGGCAAGGCATAATCCCAAACCGGACCCAATGGCAGATGCGCCTGTTTCAGGCGCATCTGTTTTTTGCTTGCACAGGATCAGCGAACCGGCGGGCGAAGCGGCCGGCGGCGCGGTCCGGCGGGGCAGAAGGGCTTCGCAGGAAATTATTTTTCCTATTGCGTTTCCGGCCGGGATGTGGTACACTGTATGTGAATAATGATATGTTATGCAGGTTTGTTATCAAATAAATACGAATTATGGGAGGCCGCTATGATAGACGTCAAGCTTTTGACCCTGCTGAAGGTGCATGAAACCGGCAACTATACCCGGGCGGCAGAGCAGCTCTCCCTGACCCAGCCCGCGGTCAGCCAGCACATCAAGCAGATCGAGAAGGAACTGGGCATCAGCCTGTTCGTGCGCAGCGGCGGGAAGATCCGTCCTACGCCCGACGGCAAACTGGTGATCCAATATGCCGAACGGGTGCTGTCGCTGTATGAAAACCTGCAGCAGGCCCTGCGCGACCAGCAGCGCAGCATCGACCGGCTGCGCGTGGGCGTCACCCACACGTCCGAGAGCAACGTGGTCACCGAGGTGCTGGCCAAGTATGCCGAGCAGAACGAGCACGTGAGCATCACGATCCAGACTGATACGATAAATAATCTTTATGCCATGCTAAAGAATTATAAGATCGATATCGCGATCGTCGAAGGCGCGGTGCAGGATTCGTCCATCAATTCCATCATGCTGGATACGGACTTCCTGGTGTGCGCGGTGTCCAACGAGAACCCGCTGTCCAGGAAGAGCATCGTCACGCTGGACGAGCTGAAGCGGGAGCGCCTGATCCTGCGCCTGCCCAATTCCGGCACGCGCAACCTGTTCGCCGCCCACCTGGAGAGCCGGAACATCTCCATCGATGAATTCAACGTCACGCTGGAGGTGGACAACATCGCCACCATCAAGGACCTGATCCGCCGCAACTACGGCGTGTCGATACTGCCCCGCAGCGCCTGCATGGACGAGCTGAAGAAGGGCAAGATGACCGTGCTGCCCATCGAGAACCTGAGCATGATCCGCGAGATGAACATACTGTACCACAAGAGCTTCCGCCACGCGGACATACTGCAGGATATCGTAAAGATCTACAACGAATCGGTGCGGTTCTACAAGAACGCCAACTGACGGGGAATGAGCATGAACGTACTTTTGACCAATGATGACGGCATCTTCGCGCCGGGGATACAGGCGCTGGCCGATACCTTCTCGGCGGCGGGACACCGGGTGTTCGTCTGCGCGCCGGACCAGGAGCGCTCCGCCGCCAGCCACAGCGCGACCTTCGGAAGGCCGCTGCAGGCCAGGGCGGTGGAATTCGATCACGTGGAAAAGGCCTGGGCCACGGATGGCACGCCCTCGGACTGTGCCTCCTTCGGCCTGTTCATGGCCCGGACCGAGGGCATCGATCTGGTGGTCTCCGGCATCAACCGGGGCATGAACATGGGCGGCGCAGCCGTCTATTCGGGCACCGTGGCCGCCGCGATGGAGGCCTCGATGTGCGGTACACCCGCGCTGGCGGTGTCGCTGTTCATCGATCCCTTCGCCCCGCATACCGAGGATTACACCGCCGCGGCCCGCGTGGCGCTGCGGGTGGCGGGATGGATGCCGGATCATCCGCTGCCCCTGGGCGCGCTGTACAGCCTGAACGTGCCCGCGCTGCCCTATAATGCATTGAAGGGCCTTGTCGCCGCGCGGCTGGCTCCGGTGTTCCTGGACGAGCCGAACTACGAGCCCGCGGAGGGTGGCGGCTGGAATTACCGGGGCATTGGGCGCGACTTCTCGGGCGAGGACTACGACCTGACCCTGGCCGAGCGGGGCTATTGCACGCTGACCAAGCTCACCTGGGACTGGCGCATGAACGCCCCGGATGACGAGCTGAATGGCATCGGCCTGTGAAATGACGAGGGAGGTGTGCCCATGAGCACCGGCAAGCACTGTGAGATCGAGCGGAAGTA
>CACYWI010000274.1 GCA_902778045.1 uncultured Eubacteriales bacterium | reverse complement strand
CCGCCGTCATCGGCATCATGGTGTTCGTGGTGCTGGCCGTGATCAACCTGGTGGTCTACAACCTGATACCGTCCGTGAAGAATGAGGAGGATTTCCAGTGATGACGAACAATACATCCGTGGCCGGCGGCCAGCAGAAGCTGCGCAGCAAAAAGGGCCACGAGCGACGGGTCAACGGCTCGATCTACACCGTGCTTACGGTGATGAGCATCGTGTGGCTGGTGCCCTTCGTGTTCCTGGTCCTCCAGTCCTTCCGCTCCTACAAGCTGGAGAAGGGCGGCATGGTGGACTACCTTCTTCCCAAGACCTTTTCCCTGGATAACTACGCCTTCCTGTTCGAGGGCAGCAATTTCTTCCCCTGGCTGGGCAAGGCGCTGATCGTCGCGCTGGCGTGCGCGGCGGTGTGCGCGCTGCTGGTCCACATCGCCGGCAAGTGGCTGGACGGCCGCGGCGGCTCTGACCGCGTCGCCCGCCCGGTCGCGCTGTGCGGCTGCATGGCGGCGGGCTTTGCCGCCCTGGTGGCCATGACCTGCGCGCTGCAGGGCTACAGCCCCGCAGGCGCCATCGTGAAGCTGCTGCTTACCTGCGCGGTGTTCGTGCTGGTTGGCCTTGTGGTCGCCCGGTTCTACCTGAAGCAGGACAGCAAGCTGCTGCGCTCCATCCCCGGCTATGTGGTGGAGGACAAGCACGATGGCGCGCGCAAGTTCATCACCATGGCGGCGATATTCATGGTCATGGGCGTGATCGCCCAGTTCGTGCTGGCCCCGATGACCATGAGCCAGTACATCCGCTGGTACATCAACACGCTGACCATCGCGCTGTTCACCTCGGCGATCCAGACGGTGATCGTGCTGTCCGTCAGCTATTCCCTGTCGCGCCTGCGCTTCAAGGGCCGCAAGCTGATCATGAACACCGTGCTGGTGCTGGGCCTGTTCCCGGGCTTTTTGACCATGATCACGCTGTACTTCCTGCTGAAGCAGCTGGGGCTCACCCAGGCCGGCGCGGTGCCGGGGCTGATTCTGATCTACTGCGCCTCCTCCGGCATGGGCTATTACATCTCCAAGGGCTTCTTCGACACCATCCCGAAGTCGCTGGACGAATCGGCCCGCATCGACGGGGCCACCCGCTTCCAGGTGTTCCTGAAGATCATCATGCCGCTGGCCAAGCCCATCGTGATCTACACGATCCTGATGGCCTTCATGGCCCCCTGGGGCGACTATGTGTTCGCCAGCTACGTGGCCTTCGGCCACCAGGACGGCTACAACGTGGCCGTGGGCCTGTACAACTGGGTGAACACCAACGACTACCAGAACTACTTCACCCGCTTCTGCGCGGGCGGCGTGCTGGTGGCGGTGCCGATCACGGCGCTGTTCCTGGCGCTGCAGAAGTACTATGTCGAGGGCGTCACGGGTGGCGCTGTCAAGGGATAAAGTTGGGAGGATATCAATATGGCAAGCCTGAAGCTTGAGCACATCAAGAAAGTCTATGATAAAAACGTGGTGGCGGTGCACGACTTCAACCTGGAGATCCAGGACAAAGAGTTCATCGTGTTCGTCGGGCCCTCGGGCTGCGGCAAGTCCACCACCCTGCGGATGATCGCGGGCCTGGAGGACATCTCCGGCGGCACGCTGACCATCGGCGACCGCGTGGTCAACGACGTGGAGCCCAAGGACCGCGACATCGCCATGGTGTTCCAGAACTACGCGCTGTACCCCCACATCACCGTGTACGAGAACATGGCCTTCAGCCTGCGCCTGCGCAAGATGGACAACGAGGAGGTCCACCGCCGGGTGTGCCAGGCGGCGGAGATCCTGGGCATCACCGAATACCTGGCCCGCAAGCCCAAGAACCTGTCCGGCGGCCAGCGCCAGCGCGTGGCCATCGGCCGCGCCATCGTGCGCGAGCCCCAGGTGTTCCTGATGGACGAGCCCCTGTCCAACCTGGACGCCAAGCTGCGCAACCAGATGCGCGCCGAGATCATACTGCTGCGCAAGCGCATCGACACCACCTTCATCTACGTCACCCACGACCAGACCGAGGCCATGACCCTGGGCGACCGCATCGTCATCATGAAGGACGGCTACATCCAGCAGGTGGGCACGCCCCAGGAGGTGTTCGAGACGCCCCGCAACCTGTTCGTGGCCGGCTTCATCGGCTCGCCGCAGATGAACTTTTTGAAGGCGAAGCTGGTGAAGGACGGCAGCCGCTACGCCGCCGAGCTGTACGGCATCAAGGTGCCCCTGAGCGACGCGAAGTGCGCGACCCTGGCGAAGAAGGGCGTGGGCACCCAGGACGTGATACTGGGCGTGCGCCCGGAGCACACCCAGCTGGTGTTCGACGACACCCCCAACACCATCGAGGGCGTGCTGCGCGTCAACGAGATGATGGGCAGCGAGCTGCACCTGCACGTGGACCTGAAGGACAACACCTCCGTGATCCTGCGCATCCCCACGCTGGAGCTGACGGAGGCCCAGCGCGCCGGCCTGGCCTACGGCACCCGCCTGCGCTTCGCCTTCCCCGAGCGCGTCACCCACCTGTTCGACCCGAAGAGCGAGGAGAGCCTGCTGTTCTGAGCGTTGAAAAGAAACATCTCTTGTTCTGAGAGACGGCAAACAGAAGCCTTCCCCTTTAGGGGAAGGTGGCCGAGCGCAGCGAGGTCGGAAGAGGTCGTCCC
>CACYWI010000273.1 GCA_902778045.1 uncultured Eubacteriales bacterium | reverse complement strand
TTCGAGCCCGGCTTCATGCTGCTGCTGCCGGGGGAGGACGTCGTCTCCCGCCGGGACGCCTTTCTGCTGGAGCGGGCGTATGCCGCCCTGCCCCGGGAATTCATGGGACTGCGCCGGGGCCTGATGCAGCCGGTGGGCGGTCCTCGCCAGGGCGTGCTGCGCGCGGCGGAGGTCTTTATGGACAGGGTCGGCTCTCCCGATGGCGTGCTGACCGTGGGCCGGTGGCTGTCCCTGCCGGAGTACGCGCTGGCCGAGGCCGTGAACGGCGAGATCTTTTTCGACGGCAGCGGCGCGGTCACCGCCGTGCGGGAAAGGCTGGCCCGCTACCCGGAGGACATCCGCAGGAAGAAGCTGGCGGGCAGCCTGCTGCTGATGGCCCAGGCGGGCCAGTACAACTACCCCCGCTGCCTGGCCCACGGCGAGAAGGGTGCGGCCCAGCTGGCGGTGGGGGAGTTCGTCCGGGCCTGCATGGGGTCGGTGTTCCTGTTGAACGGGGTCTACCAGCCCTATTACAAGTGGGCCTTCCGGGCCATGCGGGCGCTGCCCCGGCTCTCCCTGCTGGCGGAGCTGATGGAGTACCTGCTGACCACCGACAACGAAGCGCCCCAGTCGGGCGAGAAGCGCCGGACCATCGAGGGCGTGGCTGCCGACGTGGTCGCCGAGCTCTCCCGCCAGGGCCTCTCCCACCTGGACAGCGACGACCTGGAGAAGCACGCCTATGCCGTCAACGATTCCATCGAGGACGGCGACATCCGCAACCTGCACATACTGACGACGGTTTAGGGTGTGTTTCTAAATTCGAAGTGTCGCTGTATCGAGCGGATCGGGCTGCATTCCGCACGCCACGCTTCTTCTCCCTCTCCGTTTCAAAAGGAGGAATACCATGAAGACGAAAGAGACCATCAAAAACGGCCTGCACCGGGTGGCCCAGCAGGACGGGCCGGCGCTGGCCTGGCACGAGGATACCGGCGTCCGGCTGATCAGGAAGGACGGGCTCTGCTTCAAGGACCTGGCCCGCGCGGGCGCGCTGCTGCCCTATGAGGACTGGCGGCTGCCCGCCGTGGACCGGGCGAAGGACCTGGCCGCGCGGCTGAGCGTCGAACAGATCGCGGGACTGATGCTGTATTCCCCCCACCAGATGGTGCCGCCCCGGGCGGGCGGGCCCTTCACGGGCACCTTTGACGGCCAGAACTGGGAGTCCTCCGGCGCGGAGAAGCATGCCCTGTCCGACCAGCAGAAGGCGTTTCTGGAGCGGGACCACATCCGCCACATACTGATGATGGCCGTGGACGACGCGGGCACCTCCGCCCGGTGGAGCAACAATCTGCAGCACCTGGCCGAGGCGCTGCCCTTTGGCATCCCGGTGAATATCTCCTCCGACCCCAGGAGCGGCGCGAAGGCCGCGGCGGCGGAATTCAAGAGCGCCGGCAGCGACGTCAGCAAGTGGCCCGAGGGCATCGGCTTCGCGGCCTGCTTCGACCCGGAGGTGGTGCGGCAGTTCGCCCACGACGCCTCGCTGGAGTATCGCGCCATGGGCATCACCACGGCGCTGGGCCCGCAGATCGATCTGTGCACCGAGCCCCGCTGGATGCGCTTCGCGGACACTCTGGGCATGAAGCTGGAGGACGTGAAGCCCCTGGTGAAGGCCTATTGCGACGGCATGCAGACCACCGAGGGCAGCCCCGACGGCTGGGGCGGGGACAGCGTGAACACCATGGTGAAGCACTGGCCCGGCGGCGGCACCGGCGAGGGTGGGCGCGACGCCCACTACGGCTTCGGCAAGTACGCGGTGTATCCCGCGGGCAACGCCGCCGAGCACGAGAAGCCCTTCACCGAGGCGGCCTTTAAGCTGGACGGCCCCACGGGCTGCGCCTCCGCGGTGATGCCCTACTACACGGTGTCCTGGGGGCTGGACCAAAAGAACGGCAAAAACGTGGGCAACGCCTACAGTGAGTACCTGATCCACGACCTGCTGCGCGAAAAGTACGGCTTCGGCGGCGTGGTGTGCACCGATTGGGGCATCACCGCCGACCCGGACCCGGAGATCGACGCCTTCGGCAGCCGCTGCTACAACATGGAGCAGTACACCGAGCCTGAGCGAATGCTGATCGCGATCCTCAACGGCGTGGACCAGTTCGGCGGCAACGACGACCCGGCCCCGGTGCTGGAGGCGTACAGGCTGGGCTGCGAAAGGCTGGGCGAGGACGCCATGCGCGCGCGGATGGAGGCTTCCGCCGCCCGGCTGCTGGTCAACATCTTCCGCTGCGGGCTGTTCGAGGACCCGTACCTGGATCCGGCCCGGTCCGAGGCCACCGTGGGCTGCAAGGCCTTCCGCGTGCACGGCGAGCGGGCCCAGCGCAAGAGCGTGGTGCTGCTGAAGAACCGGCCCGGCTGCCTGCCGCTGACGGAGGGCATGCGGATCTACGTGCCCACCCGGCACATCGGCCCCTCCAAGACCTTCTTCCGCGGGGACGCCCCCGCCCATGACGAGGACCCCGTGGCCGACGCGGTGATCGGCGCCTACGGCACGCGGGTGGCCACGCCCGAGGAGGCCGACGCCGCCATCGTGTTCGCGGAGAGCCCCGCCTGCAATCGGACCGGGAGGCCGGCGGCAACGGCTATCTGCCCATCACGCTGCAATACCGGCCCTACACCGCTACGGCTGCCCGGGCGGAGAGCATCGCCGGCGGCGATTTCCGGGAGAAGTCCGCCAACCGGAGCTACAGGGGCAAGACCAATACCGCCATCAACGAGGCGGACCTGGACAACATACTGGAGTGCCGCCGCAGGATGCCCGGCAAGCCGGTGATCGTGGTGGAGACGCTCTCCAATCCCATGGTGGTGTCCGAGTTCGAGGGCGAGGTCGACGCGCTGATCGCCGAATTCGGTGTGTCCCGCCAGGCCGTGCTGGATGTGATCTTCGGCCGCTTCGCCCCCAGGGGCCGCCTGCCCGTGCAGCTGCCCCAGGACATGGAAACCGTGGAGCGCCACTGCGAGGACCGCGCCCTGGACTTGATCCCCCACGTGGACGAGTTCGGCAACGCCTACGACTACGGATTTGGAAT
>CACYWI010000272.1 GCA_902778045.1 uncultured Eubacteriales bacterium | reverse complement strand
GGTGCCCGCGATGTCGGAGACCATCACCCGGTCCTCGCCCAGTATGCGGTTCACCAGGCTGGACTTGCCCACGTTGGGCTTGCCCACCACGGCGATCTGGATCGCGCCGTCGTCCTCCTCCTCGGCGTCCGGGTCGGGGAAGTAGGCGCAGAGCGTCTCCAGCAGGTCGCCGAAGTTCAGCAGGTTCACGCTGCTCACGCCGATGGGGTCGCCGATGCCCAGGTTGTAGAACTCATAGACATTGTCCATGGCCTTGATGTTGTCGATCTTGTTGACCACCAGCATCACGGGTTTGCCGCTCTTGCGCAGCAGGTCGGCCACGTCCTCGTCGTCGGCGGTCATGCCGGCCTTGCCGTCCACGAAGAACAGGATCACGTCGCAGGTTTCTATGGCGATCTCCGCCTGGCGGCGCATCTGAGACAGCAGCGGGTCGTCGCTGTTGGGATCGATGCCGCCGGTATCGATCAGTGTGAATTTATAGTTCTGCCATTCGCAGTCGGCGTACACACGGTCGCGGGTGACGCCCGGGGTGTCCTCCACGATGGCGATGCGCTTGCCCACCATCTGGTTGAAGAAGGTGGACTTGCCCACGTTGGGGCGGCCGACGATGGCGACGAGGGGCTTTGACATTATATTATTCCTCCAACTTAAAGCGTATATGAACCGTTCCGGCCGGTCAGCTCAAGGATCGTCTCCAGCAGGTGTTCCCCGTTCCGGCGTACCGGGATGACGGGCCTGCCCAGGGCCTCGATGACCTGGGGCAGGGTGGTGTCGTCCAGGAACCGGTCTTCGTTCTGCTTGAGCATGACCTCGGTGATCAGCACGGCGTCGCAGTCGACGCCCTTCATCTGGGCCATCAGGTCGCCGCCGGTGATCAGGCCGGATACCGTGACGGTGGGGCCGAAGAAGGTGTTCTCCAGCGCGTGCACCGTGACGTCCGCCCCGGCCACGGGGCAGGCCTCCAGCATTTGGGCGAGGAACGGTCCGGCGGATCTGCCGCAGGCCACGGCCAGCTTCCTGCCGCCCGGGACCCTTTGGCGCAACGCCTCGGGCAGCGCCTCCCAGGCCGCGCGGAACTCGGTCTCGTACAGCCGCAGCAGACCCACGCCGTCGTCGATCTGGTCGTAGCCCTCGTAGGCCTCGTCCGGGGGGATGGGGCGGCCGGCCTGCAGGTAGAACTCGTCCGAGGGGAACACGAACCGGGTGCCCTTTTCGGGAAGCAGCTTCTCCTGCCACCGCTCCGCCAGGTCCACCACGGCGCGGGCCTCCTCGGGCGCATACACCCGCAGGGCGCTCAGCCCTTCCCGGTGGCCGGTGAGCCCCACCGGTACCAGCGCCAACGAGCGCGCGCCGGGCAGGGCGGAAAGCTCGCGGATGGTGCGCTCCAGCGCTTCGCCGTCGTTGAGGCCGGGGCACAGCACGCACTGGCAGTGGAACTGTATGCCGCCGTCGGACAGCCTTTTCAGCTGGCCCATCAGCCGCCTGGCCCGGGGCGTGCCCAGCAGGTGGGTGCGCAGGTCCGGGTCCGTGGCGTGCACCGAGATGTACAGCGGCGAGCAGTGCCGGGCGACGATGCGCTCCAGCTCCGTGTCGGACACGTTGGTCAGCGTTACATAGTTGCCCATCATCAGGCTCATGCGCCAGTCGTCGTCCTTCACGCGCATGCTGTCCCGGGCATTGCCGGGCAGCTGGTCCACGAAGCAGAACAGGCACTTGTTGCAGCATAGCCGCACGCCGGACATCATCGGCGTTTCGAAGTTCAGCCCCAGCGGGGCGTACTCGTCCTTGCGGATGGAGAAGTCCACGGCTTCGCCGTCGCGGATCACGCCCACCGTCAGCCGGCTTTGGGCGGACAGCGCCTGGTAGTCGATGAAATCGATGACCGTGACGCCGCCGATGCGCTTCAGCCGGTCGCCCGCGCGAATGCCCGCGCGGCTTGCGGGGCTGTCGGGATCGACCGAGGTGATCAGATGGGACATGCTTTTCCTCCGTGAAGCCAAACTATTCCATATACATTATGCTCCTTTTTGGCCGGTTCGTCAATGGTAAAACCGTAAAGGCGACCCATTTGGATATTTATTTACTGAAAGGTGCTTGCGCAAACGTTGCCGTTGATGTATAATACCCTATTATCAAAGGATTCATTCCGATTGATTGAATATCGAAGGGGAGGATGACTGACCATGCAAAAGTATGTGTACCTTTTCAGCGAAGGCAACGCATCCATGAGGAACCTGCTGGGCGGCAAGGGCGCCAACCTGGCCGAGATGACCGGGCTGGGCATGCCCGTGCCCCAGGGTTTCACCATCACCACCGAAGCCTGTACCCGCTATTATGAGGACGGCAAGACCATCGGTGCGGACATCCAGGAGCAGATCGACGCCGCGCTTGTCAAGATCGAGGAGATCAACGGCAAGAAGTTCGGCGTGGCTCAGAACCCGCTGCTGGTTTCCGTGCGCTCCGGCGCGCGCGCTTCCATGCCCGGCATGATGGATACCATCCTGAACCTGGGCCTGAACGACGAGGTGGCCGCGGGCCTGATCGCCGGCAACCCCGATCCCAAGTTCGAGCGCTTCGTGTACGACTCCTATCGCCGCTTCATCCAGATGTTCTCCGACGTCGTGATGGAGATCCCGAAGAAGACCTTCGAGGTCATCATCGACGAGGTCAAGGAGAAGAAGGGCGTCACCAACGACATCGACCTGGACGTGGACGACATGAAGGAGCTCGTGGCCCGCTTCAAGGTCTACTACAAGGAGCAGAAGGG
>CACYWI010000271.1 GCA_902778045.1 uncultured Eubacteriales bacterium | reverse complement strand
CTTCCGGCGCAAGCTTTCTACTTTAAGTTTCACGCATCGATATTGACTTTTCACCCGTCAGAGTCTATCATTTTATAGATAGGGATATATCGCGAGTTATCATCCGAAAGGAGAGGACCATATGCTGACACAGGCACCCAAGGGCACGCAGGACATGCTGCCCCAGGCCTCCCACAGATGGCAGCGCATTGAAAAAAACATGCGCGATATCTGCGCGCTGGCGGGCTACCGGGAGATCCGCACCCCCATATTCGAGCACACCGAGCTGTTCCAGCGCGGCGTGGGCGACACCACGGACGTCGTGCAAAAGGAAATGTATACCTTCAACGACAAGGGCAATCGCTCCATCACGCTGAAGCCGGAGGGCACGGCGGGCGCGGTGCGCGCGTTCATCGAGGCGCACATGTTCGCCGACACGCTGCCCTGCAAGCTGTATTACGTCTCCTGTCCTTGCTTCCGCTATGAAAAGCCCCAGTCCGGCCGTCTCCGCCAGTTCCACCAGAACGGCATCGAGGTGTTCGGCGCGAAGGATGCCAGCGTGGACGCGGAGATCATTGACCTGGCGCTGCGCATGCTAAGAGCCAACGGCATCGACGGCCTGCGGCTGAACATCAACTCCATCGGCTGCCCCACCTGCCGCAAGGCCTACCTGGAGAAGCTGAGGGATTACCTCGCGCCGAAGCTGCCCACGCTGTGCAAGACCTGCCAGGAGCGCTTTGACCGCAACCCGATGCGCATCCTCGACTGCAAGGAAGACGCCGACAAGCTGACCGACGCCCCCGCCATGCTGGACAACCTGTGCGAGGACTGCGCCACGCACTTCAGCCAGCTTCAGGGCTACCTGAAGGCGCTGGGCATCGAATACGCCATCGACGCGCGCATCGTGCGCGGCCTGGATTACTACACCAAGACCGTGTTCGAGATCATCACCGACACGCCGGACGGCACCCCTCTGACGGTGTGCGGCGGCGGCCGCTACGACGGCCTGGTGGAGGAGCTGGGCGGCCCGGCCACCCCGGGCATCGGATTCGGCATGGGCATCGAACGCATGATCATGGTGCAGGACATGCGCGGCGTCGCGCCGGAAGCGCCCTCGCCGCTGGACGTGATGGTAGTCACCCTGGGCGACGAGGCCCGCATGGAGGGCTTCCGCCTGGTGAACGCGCTGCGGGACAGGGGCGTCCGGGCAGACCTGGACCACGCCGCCCGCAGCATGAAGGCCCAGTTCAAGTACGCCAACAAGCTGGGCGTGAGCAAGGTGATCGTCATCGCTGGCGACGAGCTGGCACAGGGCGTCGTCAAGCTGCGCGACATGGATAAGAGCGAGGAAACCGCCGTTCCGCGCGCGGAAATCGTAGAATTGCTTTCCAAATGACAGGAGGTTTTGAAATATGCTTTCCCACAAGAGAGACCACTACTGCGGCCTTTTGACCGAGAAGAACGTCGGTGAGACGGTCCACCTGTCCGGCTGGGTACAGCGCACCCGCGACCTGGGCGGCGTGGTGTTCGTGTGGCTGCGCGACCGCGAAGGCCTGGTGCAGCTGGTGTTCGACAGCGACGTGTGCGGCCAGGAGGTCTTCGATCTGGGCCGTTCCCTGCGCGGCGAGTACGTGCTGACCGCCGTGGGCGAGGTCCGCAAGCGCGACGAGGGCGCCATCAACCGCGACCTGGCCACTGGCACCATCGAGGTGTTCGTGAAGGAGGCCGCGCTGCTGAATAAATCCGAGACCCCGCCGATCTACATCGACGACAAGGTGGACGAGAACGAGTTGGTGCGCCTGAAGTACCGCTATCTGGACCTGCGCCGCCCCTCCATGCAGGAGAAGCTGCGCCTGCGCAGCAGGGTGGTCAACTGCATCCGCTACGCGCTGGACGAGGCCGGCTTTACCGAGGTGGAGACGCCGATCCTTTCCAAATCCACTCCCGAAGGCGCGCGGGACTTCCTGGTGCCCAGCCGCCTGCATCCCGGCACGTTCTACGCCCTGCCCCAGAGCCCGCAGATCTACAAGCAGCTGCTGATGCTGGCCGGGTTTGACAAGTACTACCAAATCGCCCGCTGCTTCCGAGACGAGGACAACCGCGCGGATCGCCAGCCGGAGTTCACCCAGTGCGACATCGAGATGTCCTTTATCGACGAGGAGGACATCTACGCCAACGTCGAGCGCGTGTTCGCCCGGATCTTCAAGGAAGTCAAGGGCATCGACCTGCCCCTTCCCCTGCCCCGCATGCCCTGGATCGAGGCCATGGAGCGCTTTGGCAGCGACAAGCCCGACACCCGCTTTGGCATGGAGCTGGTGAACCTGACGGAGGTCCTGGGCGGCAGCACCGGCTTCGTGGTGTTCGACAGCGCCATCGAAAACGGCGGTCGCGTCGAGGCCATCAACGGCAAGGGCCTGGCTTCCATGACCCGCAAGGAAATCGACAGCTGCGCCGAGTTCGTGAAGACCTATCGCGCCAAGGGCTTGCCCTACATGACCTTCACCGCCGACGGCAACGTGAAGAGCAGCTTCAACAAGTTCCTGACGCCGGAGCTGATCGAGAAGGTGCGCGCAGCCATGAACGCCGAGCCCGGCGACATCGTCTTCTTTGGCGCGGACAAGAAGGCTGTGGTTTGGCAGGCGCTGGGCGCGCTGCGCTGCGAGCTGGCCCGTCGCCACGACATGATCGACCACGACAAGTACAACCTGTTCTGGGTCACCGAGTTCCCGCTGTTCGAGTACAGCGAGGAGGAGCAGCGCTGGGTCGCCGCCCACCATCCCTTCACCAGCTGGTACGCCGAGGACAA
>CACYWI010000270.1 GCA_902778045.1 uncultured Eubacteriales bacterium | reverse complement strand
CCCTTGGTGGGCTTGTCCATGCAGCCGATGATGTTCATCATCGTGCTCTTGCCGGAGCCGGAGGGGCCCATGATAGCCACCCACTCGCCCTTGTCCACATGCAGGCTCACGTTGTCCAGCGCCTTCAGCTCGCCGTATATCTTGGAAATGTTCTTCAACTCAAGAAGCGCCATATCGCTATTCTCCTTTCAGTACCAGGGCGGGGTCGATGGCCACGGCCCGCTTGATGGGCATCAGGCAGCTGACCGCGGCAATGGCCATGGATACGATCACAGTGATCGGCAGCAGCAGCGGCTGGAAGGTGATGGAGGAATTGAACACGTTCACACTGACCACCTGGGCGAACACGAAGCCCAGTATCGCGCCCAGCGCGCCGCCCAGCAGCCCCAGGAAGATGCCCTCGCCCAGGAACTCCACGCGGATCGAGTTGTCCGACGCGCCCAGGGCCTTGCGCAGGCCGATCTCGCGCCGCCGCTCGGATACCACGGCCATCATCGTGGTGGACACGCAGATCATCGTCAAAAGCAGCACCACCACGGTCACCAGGAACACCAGCGCCTGCAGCTTGCCCAGCACCGCCGTTTCGGATTTCGTGACGCGCTTCACCAGCCGCGCCGTCACGCCCTCGCCGCTGCCTGACAGCGCCTCGGCATAGGCGTTCAGCTGCTCCTCGTCCGCGGAGACGCTGAGCTCCGCCACGTCCAGCTTGTCCTCGCCGGTCAGCTTCCGCATGTCCTCCACGGACATGAAGATGTAGCCCTCCTCCTCGCCGCCGGTCACCAGTATGCCGGTGACGGTGTACTTCATGGTGTTGGGCTGAGCCGCCTTGCTGGCCGCGCGGGCGCTGTTCAGCGCCTCGACGACGGCGTTGGAGGTGAAGGTCGCGCCGGTCAATACGTCTACGTCCTCCCCCGCCTTCACCGGCAGGGTCTTGCCGATGAACTGGGCGGCGAACTCCGGCTCGCTCTGCACCCGGCCTCCGAACTCCTCGGTCTGGGTGGAGGCATCGATGGTCAGCTCCGCGATCCGGGCCTCGTCGTCCAGCCTCGCCGTCACGGACACCAGGGCGTTGCTCCAGCCCTCGGCGCTGCCAGACAGCGTGGCCCCGGGCACCCGGTCCGCGGAGGGGTCGCCGGTCTGCGCGGCCGGCGCGGGCTGCCAGGTCAGCTCCATCTCAGAGCCCACCTTCACGCCGATGGTCTCGGCGATCTCCTTGCCCACCAGCACCTCGCGGGCGGCCTCGGGATACTCGCCCTCTACGCTGAAGTAGGGGCTGGTCTTCAGCACCTGCTCAAAGTCAGTGGCCGCCGTGGTGAAGGACTGCTGGCGGGTGGTCATGTCCAGGCGCACATAGCGATAGGGCGCCGCGCCCACCAGCGTCTCCTCCGGGAGCTGCTGGAGCACCCTGTCCAGCTTTTCGGTATTCAGGTTTTCCCCCTCCTCCGGCATCAGCAGCATATTCGCGCCGTAGGAGCGCATCTGCGCCCGCATCTGCCGGGGCACATCGTAGTAGATCGTCACCATGCCCGCCAGGATCGTGGCCCCGATGCCGATGGACAGAAGCGCGATCAGCATGCGGGAGCGCCGCCTGAGCAACGACGCGGTGACCATGCGTAGGAACATTCGTCTTTTCGTCATGTCAGTGTCCTCCGTGCAATACCTCGGCCGGCCGCAGTCGCAGCACCATCCGGATGGCGGGCAGGCTGCCGGCGATGGTCACCAGCGCGATCAGTCCCGCCACGATGGGGATCACCGTGGGGCTCATCTCGATGGACGAGCCGAATACGCTGCGCCCGATCAGCTGGGCGAAGCCGAAGCCGATGCCGTAGCCCGCGGCAAAGCCCACCAGCGCGGTGATCAGGATCTCCGTCATCACCACGCCGGTGATGGAATGGTCCTTCGCGCCGATGGCCTTCAGCAGGCCGATCTCCTGGCTGCGCTCCATGACGGAGGCGGTCACCAGGTTGGAAATGCCCAGGGCCGAGCCGATCAGGCTGAGCACCGTAATCAGTATCATCAGCAGCTTGGTCTTGTCCAGTATGGTACCCTCGCTCTCGGCCACCTGCCTGACGGCGCTGGCCACCGAGCCGGTGATGACCTCCTGGATCTGATAGCAGATGGCGCTGACGTAGGCCGTGCAGTACCAGGTCTCATAGTCGCGGCTGGTGAGCGCCGCGGGGTTGCGGGCCGCGCGGCGGGCCAGGTCGTTGTCCGGGGTGGTGAGGGCGGAGACCTCGATGGAAGCCACCTTGCCCTCCCGGTCGGTCAAGGCCTGCACCGCGTCCAGCGTGGCAAAGATCTGGCTGTCCTCGTCGCCGCCTGCGTCGAATATGCCCACGATCTCGCACTCCGCGGCGGCGGCATTGCCGGTGAGGGCGACCTTCTCGCCCACGGTCCAGTGCTTCTCCCCAGCCAGGGCCGCGCCGACCATGATCTTATTGTCGGCATTGGCGTCCTTCTCGTCCAGCCAGCGCCCGTCGATGATCTCCCACCAGGAGCGCATCCCGGCAACGCCCGCGTCCAGCTCCTCGCCTGTGGGCAGGGCCAGGTGGTGGTTGAACCACGTGCCCACCACTTGGACGTCGGTGCCGTCGTCCAACGCAGCGCGGGTGTCCAGAAAGGGGGTAAAATCCACGGCGTTCAGGGCCTCGCCGCCCTCGCCCACGTCGTAGATGTCCGACAGCAGCGAGGCGTCCTTGGGCTTCACGGTGATGTTGGCGCCGTAGTTCTTCAACTCTTTGTTTACCTTGTCTTCCACGTCCATCACCACGTTCAGCATACCCGTGGCCAAGGAGGCGCCCAGGGCAATGGTAATGGCAATCAGCAGCATCTTGCTCTTCTGGTGGAACAGCACACCGCGAATCATTCTGAATAGCATAATCTGTTCCTCCTTATTTAAACTCCCGTTCGCCCGCCAGGATGTCCGCCATGGCGAACACCAGGTTGCCGTCCTCCACCTCGTAGCTGAGGGGGATCGGGTTGCAGCCGCCCTTGAAGCCGATGGTATTGATGTTCATGACCACATCACAGCGGCGGCACACCACTTGGCCGCTGCGCTCGTAATAACCGGCGTTGCCGCACACATCGCAAGCGTCCAGGCCCACGCCGTAGGCCGCGGAGTTGGGCTTGCGCACCACGATCCAGCGCACGTCCACGTCGTTCTCGGTGCGGTACTCGAAGCGGTGCAGGTGGAAGTCATTGACCGCGTCCATCGGCACCAGGATGCGGTCGCCGTCCACGGTGAAGGTCTCTGGGGCGGAGAGCTCGATCACCCGGGTATCGTAGCCCTTCACCACCGTCAGAAAGCACAGGAAGATCAGCACCCCCGCCAGGCCCGTGCAGGCCCTGCGTCGGTAGCCGCGGTTCTTTGCCCGCAGCTTGCGGCGCTGTGCCGGGTTATCGTAGGGCTCGGTCACCCGGATGTTCTGCATGAAGCAGACCGCCAGTACCGCCACTGCCACGGCGAACACCAGCCAGATGAACACCATCGAACGGTTCGCCGTAAACATCATCCAGCTGCCGATCCAGCC
>CACYWI010000269.1 GCA_902778045.1 uncultured Eubacteriales bacterium | reverse complement strand
AACCAGATCGGCACGCCGGTCGAGGTGTTCAACAAGCCCGTGAACCTGTTCGTGGCCGGCTTCATCGGCATGCCGGTGATGAACTTCTTCGACAACTGCGCGCTGGTGCTGGAAAACGGCGTGTACTACGCGGAGATCCGCGGCGTGCGCTTCGAGCTGGACGCCTTCCAGCAGAAGGTGCTGCGCGACAAGGCCCAGAAGCCCTGCGCCATTGTGGCGGGCATCCGTCCCCAGCACATCAGCGTGGGCGAGGGCGAGCTGACCGCGCTGATCGAGGTGTCCGAGATGCTGGGCACCGAGGTGAACCTGCACACCCGCAGCAACGACGACGAGGTGGTCATGGTGATCCCCACCGTCGACCTGACCGTCGATGTTTCCATGGGCAACACCATCCGCTTCACCACCCAGCCCAGGCTGATCCAGCTGTTCGACAAGGCCTCCGGCAACAACCTGATCTGGTTCGACGAGGAGTCTTACAAGAACAACGCGCCGAGGTGCAAGGATTACGATTTCTGATATCGTCTGACGGGGACTGGACGCCGGCCTGTGACCGGCATCCAGTCCTTTCTGTATCCGCGGGAAGGAGCGCAATCATGAAGACGAAAACCATGGTCACAGCGGTTCTTTTGACAACCCTGCTGCTCTGCGTCGCGTATGACGCGTCGGCGGAAGCGGCTTACGCGCCGGACCCTGGAGCTGTACTATCTGTACGACACCGACCACAACGGCCAGGGCTATCACCCGATCTACCGGTTCACCACGGACGACTTCGTCGGCTATGAGGACGACGGCATGGCGCTGGACTTCGGCCTGATGTCCGATCCCGATCCGGCGCTGGGCACCGGCTCCGTCATGCGGGACAGGGAGGGGCTGTACCACCTGTTCTACACCGGTCACAACGATACCGGCAACGGCGGCATGGGCAAGGAATGCGTGATGCACGCCACCAGCGCGGACCGCGTGAACTGGGAGAAGCACCCGGAGGATACCTTCTTCAGCCCGGAGGGTTATTCCAGGGACGACTTCCGGGACCCGGAGGTATTCTGGATGGAGGCGGACCAGCGCTACTGGCTGCTGATCGCGGCGCGTGAGGACGCGCTGGGCGGCGTGGTCGCGAAGTACACCTCGCCCGACCTGAAGGACTGGAGCTTCGAGGGCCCGATCTACGCGCCCCAGGCCCAGTACATGCTGGAATGCCCGGACCTGTTTTGCATGGGCGATACCTGGTACCTGACCTACAGCTGGGATTGCGTCACCTATTACGCCATCGGCGAATCGATGAACGGGCCCTTTGCCGCGCCGGAGGACAACATACTGGACGGCCAGGGCCAGATGGAGGGCAACGGCTTCGTGTTCTACGCGGCCAAGACCGCCCAGTGGAACGGGAACACCTATCTCTGCGGCTGGCTGGGCCGCGCCGGGCTGTCCGCGGATTCCGGCATCTACCAGTGGGCGGGCAACGTCCTCAACCACCAGCTGGTCCAGCGCGCGGACAAGACGCTGGGCGTCACCGCGCCGGAGACCTTTGGGGATTACTTCGCACGGGACCTGGCCTTCCAGGCCGGGAATGTGGAGGGCACGGTTGAAATTGAGGGCGACGACATCGCGCTGTCGGCCGTCGACGGCGGGATCGCGCTGGCGGACATGGGCATGCGCGCGCCGACGATGCTGCTGGAATGCGATGTCACCCTGGATGCCGACGGCTGCGCCGGGTTCGCCTTTGGCGGCAGCGAGGCGGATGAAGCCTGGACCGCGCTGTGCTTGGACGCGGAAAGGGGCCTGATCCACTACGAGGGCTACGAGCTGACCGAGCTCAACGATTACGACCCGATGGCGATCACCCGGTTCGATTTCCCGGACGGGGCGGTGCATCATGTGAAGCTGGTCTGCGAGAATGAGATCGTCGTGATATACGTCGACGATGAAAAGGCGCTCAGCTCCCGAATCGGCCACTCCACGAACGGCGCGCACATCGGCGTGTTTGCCGAGGGCTGCGACGCCGCGTTCACCGACATCACGATGAAGGTGCCGGAGTAGCAAGCGAAAGAGGCTGCCTCCAAGCCCGCGATGAGGGCAGAAACGCGTGCGTCGGCACAGACGCCGCTGTTCCTGCGTCAAAGCAGCTTGGGGACAGCCTCACAGGGCCGCCGGCGGCTATTCGATCCGGGTGGAATCCCGGTTGATCAGCTCCGTTTCGGTGTGTACCACGCGATAGTTCAGGCTGGGCTCCTCGATGCGGGAGATCAGCAGGTTCATCGCGACAAGGGCCATGATCTGGGTGTGGATGTGCACCGTGGTCAGGGATGGGGTCATGATGCGGGAATTTGGGGAATCGTCGAAGCCGCAGAACAGCACGTCCTCCGGCACCGATATGCTCAGCTTGCGCAGGGTGTAGATCGCGTCCGCGGCCAGGAAATCGTTGGCACAGATGAACACCTCCGGGATGTCCGGCAGGGCGGTCAGGGCCTCCGCGATCCTTTCAGAATCCATCACCTTGATGCAGAAGCGCTCGTCCACCGGAACGCCCGCCATCAGCATGGCGCAGCGGAAGGCGGCGTAGCGCTCGTAAAAGGACTGGCAGTGCTCGTAATCGCCGATGAAGCCGATTTTCCGCTTGCCCCGGGCCAGCATGTCATTGACGAACCGGGTGATGGCGGTGGTGTTGTCCATGTACAGCTGGTCGGAGGGCAGGTCGATGCCGCCGCGCTTGTGGGGGCCGTCCACGAACAGCGCGGGCAGGCCAAGGGCGCAGAGCATCTCGTCATAGTCCCGGTCGAACATCTCGATGCAGATGATGGCGAGGGTCCGCTCGGGGACGAATGTGACCGGCAGCGACCGCTGGGCGATGTCCTCCCGCTCGACGCGGTGGGTGCTCAGGGTATAGCCGATCTGGGCAAGCTCCATCTTCAGCTTGTCCAGCATCAGCGAGGCGAAGTGAGCCGGTGCGATGACGTTGCCGCAAAGCAGCGCGATCTCGCCCTTGCGCGGCGCTTCCTGCGCCGCGGCGTTGATGGCCGTCTGGGCCTTTATGTAGGAAAACTGCTTGTAGCCCATCTCCGTGGCCTTCTGCAGGATCCTGGCGCGGGTCGCCTCCGCCAGACCGTCGGTATTGTTGATGGCCTTGGACACGGTGTTCCGTGAGATCCCCAATTCATCCGCGATATCCTGTATAGTGACTTTTCTCATTTGGCACCTCTTGGCTGATTTGTATGTATTGTAACATAGACAATGTGAAAATTCAAATTAAAATAGACGGCCTGATGAATGATCGACATTGCGATTGTGAGATGTGCATGAAGCGGACTCTCCACAGTGTAACATAAACGCAATAAAATGATAATGAAGGGGGACGGAGATTATGTAAAAAATGCTTCGATTGAGCCAGAATAATGGTGTAAATGCAAAACTGTACACAGAATATGTTTGCATAATCCCCATTTTGGCTTGACAGAGGCGTAACACTTTACTATAATAATATCGGGTGTTC
>CACYWI010000268.1 GCA_902778045.1 uncultured Eubacteriales bacterium | reverse complement strand
GCTTCGCGATCTCTCCCGTCGTGTATTTCGACACAGCGTTTCGCCTCCTTCAGGGCCAGAATAGCACATGACGCAGCGTCACGAGCAACCCCTGACGCAGGGTCATCAACAAAAAAAGCCCCGAAGGGGGGCATCACTTATGATAGGGCTCGCCAGTGCGGATGCGCTCGGCGCGGTACAGCTGCTCCAGCAAAATCACCCGCATCAGCCCGTGGGGGAAGGTGAGGTTGGAGAAGGACAGCCGCGCGTCGGCCCGGGCCAGCACGGCGTCGGAAAGGCCGTTGCTGCCGCCGATGACGAACACGTTGCGCCGACCGTCGCCGACCCAGGCGGTCAACTGCTTCGACAGCGCCACCGAATCCGGCGCGTCGGCCCGGATGCACAGGCAGATCACCCGGTCCGTGGGCCGGATGTGCTTTAAGAGCGCCTGGCCCTCCCGGTCCAGGATCTGCCGGATCAGCGCTTCGCTGGGCTTATCCGGGTCCTTCTGGTCGTCCACGGATATGATCTCATACTTGCCGTAGCGGGAGAGCCGCTTCAGGTATTCCTCGCAGCCCTGCTGCTGCCACTTCTCCTTCAGCCTGCCCACGCACAGTATGGTGCCGTTCACAGCGCGCCTCCGTTTCCAAATCGCAGGGCGATCACCAGCACGATCAGGTTCGTCGCCACCGTCACCAGCAGGGCGGCGGTCAGCATCAGCCGCGCTCCCGTCCCCAGCGGACGGCGGATGCGGGGGATGGGCTCGATGCCCACACGGCGCGCGCGCAGACGGAGCCCCGCCAGCAGCATCGCCATCATCGACAGCGAGGTCAGCGCGTCCAGCACTACGGACAGCACCAGCCCTGTGCTGGCGGCCGGCGCGGCGTCGCTGCCGCCGGACAGCACGTAGGGAAGCACCAGGCACGCGGCGTTGTAGATCGTGTGGTAGGCGATACCCGCGTACAGGGAATCCAGGGCAAAGCAGATGAAGCCCGATACCGCGCCTACCAGCAGATAGGCGGGCAGGCCGTACAGGTTGCCGTGCAGCAGCGCGAACAGCGCCGAGGACACGCCGATGGCGAAGTAGGTGCCCCGGCCCTCCCAGGCGGAGAGCACGAAGCCCCGGAACAGCAGCTCCTCGCACAGCGCGGGCACCGCCGCCATCGTGATCACGGACATCAGCAGCTCGGCCCGGCTGGCGGGCTCCGGGAGGGCGCCGACGCTGACCAGGCCAAGGGCATCCAGCCCCCAGCCCCACAGGGCGGCCAGCGCGCTGCAGGCGAACACGCTGATCAGCGCCAGCAGAGCCACGACGATCGCGCCCAGCGGGGGCATGGGCCCCAGGCGCATGCCCTCCGAGAGCCCGGGACGAACGCGCATGTACAGCGCCACCGGCAGCACCAGGAAGGGCAGGTAGTACACCCCGCACTCCGCCAGCGCCAGGCCGCCGATATCGATCTTCAGCAGGTTCACCGCCAGCTCCGACACCCACAGTCCGATGGCGGCCAACAAAACCAGCCCACAGGCGGCAAACACCGTGGGCCGGGGCGTGTTTTCGATTCTCGCTACGATTGGGTCTTGCATAGGACATGGAAGGCCGACGGTGCTTCGGCATTTATCGTACGCGGCGGCGTGTACGCCGCGGGCGGGGCCATTTTTGCAGAGGGAATCCCATTTACCCGGCGCAAAAATGGCTTCCTTGCGGGTTTTGCGGCCAGCGATCAAAGAGCGCAAGCAAAACCCGGAGGGGGAGGCAGTGGAGGGGGAGCATGCTCCCCCTCTACCAACGTTACACGTTGAACCTGAACAGCGTCACGTCGCCGTCCTTCATCACGTATTCCTTGCCCTCGCTGCGCACCAGGCCCTTCTCCTTGCAGGCGTTCATGCTGCCCTCGCGGATCAGGTCGTCGTAGGCCACGATCTCGGCGCGGATGAAGCCCCGCTCGAAGTCGGTGTGGATCTTGCCGGCGGCCTGGGGGGCCTTGGTGCCGTTGGTGATGGTCCAGGCGCGGACCTCCTTGGGCCCGGCGGTGAGGAACGAAATCAGGCCCAGCAGCCGGTAGCCCAGCACCACCAGGCGGTCCAGGCCGGATGTGCCGATGCCCATGTCCTCCAGGAACATGGCCTTCTCGTCCGGCTCCATCTGGGAAATCTCCTCCTCGGCGGAGGCGCAGATCACCAGCACCTCGGCGCCCTCGCCGTCGGCGATCTCGCGCACGGGCTTCACCAGGGGCAGCTCGGCCTCGTCCTTGCCCAGATCCTCCTCGCCGATGTTGGCGGCGTAGATGACCTTCTTGCTGGTCAGCAGGAACCAGTCCCGCACCACGGCGGCCTGATCCTCGTCCAGGGGGCAGGTGCGAGCGGGCTTGCCGGCGTTCAGGTGCGCCAGCAGCAGCTGGCCGGCCTCGGCCTCCACCGCGAATTTTTTCTCGCCCTTCTTCATCATGGCGGCGGCCTTCTCGGCCCGCTTGGACACGGTTTCGATGTCGGCCAGGATCAGCTCGGTGTTGATCACGTCGATGTCCCGGGCGGGATCGACGCTGCCGTCCACGTGGATCACGTTGTCGTCCTCGAAGCAGCGCACCACGTGCACGATGGCGTCCACCTCGCGGATGTGGCTCAGGAACTTGTTGCCCAGGCCCTCGCCCCGGCTGGCCCCCTTCACCAGACCCGCGATGTCCACGAATTCCAGCGTGGCCGGGGTGTACTTCTCCGGGTGGTACATCTCCGCCAGCACGTCCAGGCGGGAATCCGGCACGGCCACCACGCCGGTGTTCGGCTCGATGGTGCAGAAGGGGTAGTTCGCCGCCTGCGCGCCGGCGCAGGTGATGGCGTTGAACAGCGTGCTCTTGCCCACGTTCGGCAGGCCCACGACGCCTAA
>CACYWI010000267.1 GCA_902778045.1 uncultured Eubacteriales bacterium | reverse complement strand
GCCTTTACGACGGCAGGCAGACCGAGGTCGCCACAGCTTCGCCCACGCCCGGGATCACAGAGAAACCGACCCCGGTCGCGACAGCCGAGCCCACAAAGGCGCCCACCGACGCGCCGACAGGTACGCCGACGGCTGTGCCCACGGAGGAACCGACTCCGGTCGCAACCATCGAGCCCACGAAGGCGCCCACCGACAGCCCGTCCCCCGCGCCGACAGCGACGCCTTCCCCGGCGCCGACCCCCATTCTGGAAGCCATGCCTGTGGTGTCGGACGAGCCCATTCCCACGCCCAACGCGGACACGCTGGTGATCGCACTGCCCACGGCCCCGCCGGTGCAGGAGAGCTTCGCGGCGCTGCTGGCTGAAAACCCGGACACGGTCGGCTTCCTGGAGATCGAGGAGATGCTGTCCCTGCCCGTGGTCCAGCGGGAAAACGACAACGAATTCTACCTGTCCCACGGCTTCGGGGGAGACGAGGCCCAGGAGGGCGCGCTGTTCCTGGACGGCATGAACCGCCTGGTGCCGGAGGACGACTGCCTGATCGTGTACGGCCACAACATGAAGAACCATACCATGTTCGGGAAGCTGAACGCCTACGGCGAGCTCAGCTACCTGCGGCGGCACTCGGTGATCCATTTTGACACGCTGTACGAGAACCGCAGCTATGTGGCCTTTGCCGCCTTTTCCGCCAGCATGGAGCCCGGCGACCACCGCTACTTCGACGTGCGCAAGTTCATATTCGACGAGGCGGAGTTCGACAAGTTCGTGCTGAAGCTGCAGAGCCGCAGCCTGTTCACGGTGCCCGTGGACGTGCGCTATGGCGACAGGCTGCTGCTGCTGGTGACCTGCGATTACACCAACCGCGAGGGCCGCTTCATACTCGCCCTGCGCCAGGTGCGCCCCGACGAGACTGACGCCGACGCCTGGGCCCAGGCGATGCAGGCGGAAACTAAGTAAAGAGTGGAGAGTGGAGTTTTGGTGGAAATCCTTCGGATTTCTTTGATTTGAAACGTACAGTGGAATGCATTCACGAAACAAAAGATTCTTCGCTGCGCTCAGAATGACAAACACCGCGTATCGTTGTCATTCTGAGCGCAGCGAAGAATCTTTGTAATCATCAAATCCCGCCAGGGATTTGCGCCTGATTTTCACTCTCAGCTCTCCACTCTTTTCAAAAGAGCCTTCCTGCCCATTCCGCCAGCGGGAAGTACGCGCACGGCACCAGTATCGCCGGCAGCATGTTGCCCACGCGGATGCGCCCGGGCATGCAGCCCAGGGAATTGACGCCGATGCCAATGATCAAAAGAGACCCCACGGCGCTCATCTCGTTGATCAGCGCGTCGGTCATCAGCGGCGCGATCACGCCAGACAGCAGCGCAATGCCGCCCTCGTAGATCAGGATCGGCACGGCGGAGAACGCCACCCCGATGCCGTAGGTGGAGCCCAGTATGATCGAAAACACACCGTCCAACGCGGCCTTGGCCAGCAGGGTATCCGGCTTGTTCTGCAGGCCTGCCTCCAGCGCGCCGACCACGGCCATCGCGCCGATGCAGAACAGCAGCGAGGCGTTCACGAAGCCCGCGGAAAAGCCGGTCTCGCCCTTCCCCAGCTTCGCCTGGGCCCAGTCGCCCAGCTTTTCGATGCCGTGTTCGATGCGCAAGGCCTCCCCCGCCGCCGAGCCGATCACCACAGAGGCGATCATCAACAGCGTGTTCTGAGCCTTCAGCGCGCCGCTGACGCCGATGATGATCACGCACAGCGCCAGGGCGTGGTTGATGGTCTCGCTGTACCGTTCACGAATGCCGCCCTTCAACAGGCAGCCCAGCAGCCCGCCGATCACGATCGCGGCGGCGTTTGCGATTACGCCAAGCATGTCTTTTCCTCTTTTACAGTTCGATTGCGCCGGTCCGCGCCGCGTGGAACAGGAATTGCTGCATCAGGCCCGCATTTTCGCCCAGCAGCGCCCGGGCCTGCCTCGCCATGGCCGCGCGGGTGGTACACGCCACGCCGAGCCACTCCCGAAGCAGCCGCGCCACCCATACATCCACCGGAAAGGCGGAGGTGTGCCCGCAGCCGAACAGCAGCACGCAGTCGGCCACCTTGTCGCCCACGCCGGGCAGCGTCACAAGCAGCCGATGGGCCTCGTCATAGGGCATGTCCCGCAGCGCATCCAGCGGAAAGCCCTCGACCACCCGGCGGGCCGTTTCGATCAAAAACGGCGCGCGATAGCCCACCTTCAACGCGCGGAGCACAGGCTCGCCACAGGCCGCGAGGGCCTCCGGCGAGGGAAAGCCGTACAGCGCAGCGCCTTCCCATTCCCAGCGCCTGCCCAGCCGACGGCACAGCGCGTCCGTCAGGCCGCGTATGCGGGAGACGTTGTTGTTGGCCGACAGTATGAAGCAGACCAGCGCCTCCCAGGGCGGTTGGTTCATGACCCGCAGGCCCGGGAACAGCTCCACGGCCCGCCGCGCCGCGGGGATGTGGGCGTATTCCAGCGCCACGGCGCCATAGTCGCGGTCCAGGTCCAGGTAGCGCCGCAGCGCATCGACCTCAAACGCCCCTTCCGCCTCGATCCCCCGACCCGACTGCCGCAGCAGCACGGGGCCGCCTTCAAAGGCCGCGGCGAAGCAGTCTCCGATCTGCGTCCAGCGGAAGCACTGGGCGCTGTCCACCAGCGTGAGCCGCAGGTCCAGCGGCTCGGTTCCGATCAATGTAATCATCTGCTTTTGACCGTGAAAAAGCGCGCCATTGGTTGGCGCGCCATTGGATCCATATTGGATTATTCCGCCGCAACTTCCGTCTTGGGATAGATGCTGACCTGCTTGCGGGTCTTGCCCAGACGCTCGAACTTTACGACGCCATCCAGCTTCGCG
>CACYWI010000266.1 GCA_902778045.1 uncultured Eubacteriales bacterium | reverse complement strand
AAGAAGCCCTTGGAGATGTAGTAGCCCATGCCGGAGGAGGCGCAGTAGATCAGTATCAGGCCCGGCACCGCGCCGGCCTGGGTCAGGCCCATCTGCTTGAGCAGGAAGTACAGCGTGATCATGGTGAGGAAGCCCGGGAACAGGCCAAGCACCAGCACCGTATTCATGATCAGCTTGCGGCCCTTGAAGCGCAGGCGGGACAGCGCGTAGCTGACGGACAGCACGATCACCGTCTGGATGACGGCGGTGAACAGCGCGATGGTCAGCGTGTTGCCGTACCAGCGGATGTACTGGCTGGCTTGCATCGGGGCCACGATGCACTGGCACAGCAGGGCCAGCGCCCAGAGCTCCGCCGCCAGGGTGGCTACCTTCTTCGCGCCCTCGTGCTTGTCCTCGGCCACGTAGCCGGGAAGGGAGCGCAGCAGCTTGTCGTCCTGCTTCAGGTAGATGCGGGCGAATATCACCCCCGCCGCCGTGAACAGCACCAGGCCCAGCAGCGCCGGCACCAGCCTCTGGCCCAGGGCCTGGCCGTGCACGGCCCCGGCGGCGATGGCCAGCGCCGCGTAGCACACGGCCATGGCCGCGCCCAGCGTCAGCGTGGTCTTGCCCCGGCTGGCGTCCGCCCGGTCCAGCGACCGGCCCAGGAAGTGGGTCAGCAGCGTGGCTGCCAGGGCGACGGCGGCGGCCAGCAGCATGGCCTTGCCGCACCAGGAGAAGAAGTTGCTGCCCTCGAACAGGAAGGCGTAGTTGTCCAGGGAGAAGGTCTTGGGGATTAGGTAGTCCACCATGCCGCCCTTCTCCAGCTTGTAGGAGCGGAAGGACTGGAGGACCAGGAACACGAAGGGCACCAGCCACACGATGCTCATGACGGTCAGCACGGTGTAGATCGTACCGTTCACGCGCCGCTCGTGGCCCTTCTTGCTGCGCAGCTTCTTCGGCTGCTCCACCTCTTTGATGGCACCGGCCTTTTCGTCAACGATGATGTCGACTTCCGGTATTTTCTTTTCTGCCATTACTGGAAATCCTCCTCATTCTTGACGGACGGTATCAGGTTGTAGACCACCAGGTTGATCACGGCCAGCACCACGAACACCACACGGACGGTATCAGGTTGTAGACCACCAGGTTGATCACGGCCAGCACCACGAACACCATGATGCCGATGACGGCGGCGATCTTGTAGTTGGTGTCGGACACCGTCATGCGGTACAGCCAGGTGATCAGCAAATCGGTGTAGCCGGCGTTGCCCGCCAGGCCCATCGGCTTGCCCTGGGACAGCAGGAAGATCACGTTGAAGTTGTTGATGTTGCCGGTGAAGCTCGTCAGCAGGTAGGGCCCGGTGACGAACAGCATGTAGGGCAGCGTGATCTTGCCGTACATCTGCATGGCGTTGGCGCCGTCGATGCGGGCGGATTCATACAGGTCCGCCGGGATGTTCATCAGTATGCCGGTGGCGATCAGCATCAGGTAGGGGATGCCGATCCACACGTTGATGAGGATGATCGTGAACCGCGCCCAGCCGGGGTTGGTCCAGAAGGGGATGGGCTGGCTGATCCAGTGCCACTTCATCAGGTAGGTGTTGATCAGGCCGTCCTGGGCGAACATCTTGGAGACGTACAGCAGCGATACGAACTGGGGGATGGCGATGGTCATCACCAGGATCGTGCGCCACACCTTCTTCAGCTTGATGCCCTTCTTGTTGATCATGATGGCCACGAACATGCCCAGGAAGTAGTTCAGGAACGTGGCGAAGAAGGCCCACACCAGTGTCCAGAACAGCACCTGGCGGAAGGTATCGCCATAGCTGGCGCTGCCGGAGGACAGCAGCGTCTTGAAGTTTTCAAACCCCACCCAGGTGAACAGCTTCGCCGGGGGCTGGTGGTTGTAATCGAAGTTGGTGAAGGCCACCAGGATCATGAAGAAGATCGGCAGTATCGTGAACACGAACACGCCCAGCGTGGGCAGGGCCAGCAGCGTCTTGTGGAACTGGCTGTCCACCAGGGACTGCAGGTCGTCCTTCATGCTCTTCAGTCGGTGACCGGAGGCGAGGATCTGCTGGCTGATCTTGTTCTGCCTGATGTTCACACGCCAGGTGTAGATGAAGGCCAGTATGAAGAACAGCGTCAGCACGCCGTACAGCAGGATCAGGAAGCTGTTGTCGCCGTAGATGGTCTTGCGGCCCTCCTTGTAGGTCTCGATCACGCCCAGCGTGTTCAGCTTGGAAAGGTAGGCCATGCCGAAGTTCACCATGTACAGGTTGAACACCGTCTGGAACAGGAAGAACAGCAGGCCCCGGCCCCACTGGCCCCGGGCCATGCTGCCCGAGCCCATCACCAGGTAGGACAGGCGGGTCTTCCAGTCGCCGTTTTTGAAGGTGGTCACCAGGTCCGCGGCGGACAGCCCCAGCCCCTTGACCAGCCCCCACAGGGACAGCCCCAGCTTTTTGAAGCCGCTGCCCACGCGCCCCGGCAGCGAGGTGATGGCCTTGCCCAGGTTGTAGGCCAGCTTGCGGGGCTTGCTCATTTTCAGATAATTCAGGTCGACCATAGTCATTTCCCCTTGTCTTGTGTCTATGACGCCGCGGGGGCGCCGATGCGGCGCCCGCCCGGACTGAAGCGCCTGGCGGGCGGCGCATCGCGGCCCCCACACGGGTAACGACGGGCGTTTGTCTATCGAAAACGGACCGGAGGCAAGCTCCGGTCCGTCGTTGGGTCAGCTTAGCCCGCGTAGGAGATGCAGGACTCCTGGAAGGAGGTCAGCTCGCCGAGCAGCATGTTGTCGTCGGCGTCGTCCAGCTCCTTGGAGATGATCTTGTCACCCAGGCCGGTGGCCAGGCTCCAGTAATCGCCGGGATACTGGCCCTGCGGGATGGTGAAGGCCAGCTGCTCGGCCAGCGCGGACAGGGCCACGTCGGCCTGCACGGCCTCGCTCTGCTGCGCGGCCAGGTTGGAGGGACCCCAGCCCAGGGCCTCGAAGCGGGCCAGCTGCACGTCGCCGGAGGTCAGCCAGGCGGCCAGCGCGTCGCAGGCGGCCAGCTTGGCCTCGTCGGTCTGGGGCTTCACGCCCAGCAGCTTGAAGCCGCCGAAGCCGGACAGCTGCCAGCCATCCACGGTGGGCAGCTTGGCGGCGGCGTAGTTGTCGCCAAACAGCTCCTTGGCGGCCTCGGAATCCCAGGTGCCATCCACGATCGCGCCGATGTTGGTGGCGGCGGAGATGGAGGAGCCGTTCACGAACGCGGGGCTCTTGGCCAGGTTGATCATGGCCTTCAGGGCCTTCACGCCGTTTTCGCTGGCGTAATCGATGTTGCAGTTGACCAGATTGCCTTCGTTGTCGGAATCATAGGTCAGGGTGCAGCCGGCGCCGAAGAAGAAGGCGGTCTGGTACCAGCCGGAGTTGATCTCCATGTAGAAGCTCTTGCCCGCGGCTTCGCAGTCGGCCAGGATGCCTTCCAGGGTGGAGGGATCGGACACGACGCTCTTGTCATAGTACAGGAAGTAGCCGTTGTCCATGGTCAGCGGATAGGCGTACAGGGTGTCGCCCATGGTGGCGGCGGCCACGGAGCCGGCGTCGTTTTCGGCCTTGACGACCTCGGCGTTGCCCTCCTCGACGACCTCCAGCGCGCCGGCGGCCACGATGCGGGCCAGCTGGTCCTGCGCGAAGTTGAACACGTCCGCGGCGGCTTCCACGTCGGCGATGACCTTGCCGGCGGCGTCGCCCTCACCCACGGGCTCCACGGTCACGTTCATGCCGGCATAGTCGGGGTTGGCGGCCTTGAAGGCCTCGATCTGCGCGTTGGTGAAATCCACGGCGGCTTCCGGCACCCACACCTTCAGGTCGCCGCTGTAGCCCTCTGCGAAGGCGCAGCTCATGGTCAGCGCCAGTGCGACGACCAGCGCCAGAGTCAGCAATTTCTTCATGGGAAAATCCTCCTTTTTGTTTCGGACAGCCGGTTGTAGGGTGTGTTTCTAAATGCCGGGATTTACTGGCGGTAAATCAAGGGAAACCAACGCAGAAATGCAGTCAAAGACGCCGAAAATGCGCTTCAGGCATTTTGGAAACACGCCCCGGGCCGCCCGGGCGAGCCTTGGCCCGCCTTCACCCTCATATTATAGCACTTTAGCAGGTGAATGTCAAAACAAATCCATAACTTTTCCGGTGGTTTTTCATGGCCTGAATTGGGACAAAAAATGTCAAATTGAGCCCAAAGGCCGTTTTCATATTGCAGCAACGGGGGAAAAGTGTTATAATATTGCGTGTAATGTTCATGAAAGCTGCAAGGAGCGCGATCGCTTTTTTGAGGAAACGGATTTAAGCTATGCGATGGTTACGCATTCTATTGGTCGTGGTCGCCGTGGCCTGCTTTGCCGTGGCGCTCTCCTACCCGATCCGCTATCGTCTGAAGCAGGAGAGCAACAACAGCGCGCTGGACCAGCTGGCCGAAATGCGCCACAGGGCCCAATCGCAGCTGGGCGGGACCGACGATGCCCCGGAGGCGACGCGGTCCTCGGAGACCGGCCTGCCCCGGGCAGAGGCCACCGAGGGCCCGGAGATATTCATACCGGTCGCGCCGGACGAGGATGAGATCCTGCGGCAGGCCGGCCTGAGCTGGGCGAAGACCACCCAGCCGCCGGAGGATGAAGCGACGGAGCCGCCGGAGGTCAGCCTGCCGGAGGATGAAGCGACGCAGCCGCCGGAGGTCAGCCTGCCGGGGGACGGGGCGACGCAGCCGCCGGAGGTCAGCCTGCCGGGGGACGGGGCGACGCAGCCGCCGGAGATCAGCCTGCCCCAGGTCGGGGCGACGGAGCCGCCGGAGGTCAGCCAGCCGGGGGAAGGGGCGACGCAGCCGCCGGAGGTCAGCCTGCCCCAGGTCGGGGCGACGGAGCCGCCGGAGGTCAGCCTGCCCGGGGCGGAGGACACCCCGAGGCCGACCCGCGCGCCGGGGGTGACGCCGGGCTTTGACGACCTGCGGCTGGATTACAACCCCCACGCCCGCCAGACGGCCATCGCCGCATTGACGGCGATCCCCACGGCGGAGCCCACGCCCGCGCCGACGCTGGACCGGTTCGCCTATGACGGGCCGCTGCCCTATCCGATGAAGGAGAAGGTGAAATTCGACGAATCCGCCATACTGCCCGAGCTGCGGGACATCTACGAGCTGAACCACGACCTGATCGGCTGGCTGACGATCCCGGGCACGATCATCGATTACCCCGTGGTGCAGGTGGAGGACAGCGAATACTATCTGGAGCACGATTTCTACGGCAACTCCAACATGAACGGGCAGATCATACTGGATTCCAACTGCGATCCCTACACGCCCAGCTACAACCTGGTGATCAGCGGCCACCACATGCAGAACGGCAGCATGTTCGGCGACCTGCCGGAATACCGGAACAAGAGCTACTGGGAGAAGCGCAAGTTCGTGGAATTTGACACGCTGATGGCGCGCAAGCAGTACGTGATCTTCGCGGTGTTCTATTCCGCCGACTATGACGAGGACGAGGAGGGCTTCCGCTACAACGCGGACGTCCGGTACCTGCTGGACACGCGCCACTGGCTTGAGGAGATCGAGGAAAACAAGCTGTACGACACGGGCATCGACGTGGCGTTTGGCGATGAGTTCATCACATTGACGACCTGCAACAGGGTGCTCCACAAAAACGGACGATTTGTCGTGGTGTGCCGCAGAATACGGGAAGGAGAGACGTTCGAATGAAGAAACTGACTGCATTGATCCTGGTTTGCCTGCTGTGTCTGGCCACTGTGGCCTATGCCGCAGAGTGGCGCGAGGGCCTGAGCCCTCAGAAGCCTTCCACCCACATGGAGGAAGTGGACTTCAAGACCACGCTGGGGTACTTCGTGATGTGGCCGACGCCCAAGTTCCCGGCGCTGCGCTTCTGCGACGTGCTGGAGATGTACCTGCCCCGCGACGACATCGAGCTGGGCGAGGGCAAGATCACGCTGTGCGATGAGAACGGGGAGATCGCCGTGATGGATTGCGCCGACCCCGCTCAGGTCGAGCTGCGTCCCCTGGAGGAAAGCGAGCTGTCCGACCACATGTGGGGCTGCGGCTGCTGTCTGGAGGTGCACCTGCCCGTCTCGCTGGAGTTCGACAAGAGCTACTATGTGCTGATGGACGAGGGCTGCCTGACGGATCCCGTCAACAACACCAAGAGCCTGCCCCTGACCATGCCCACCCAGTGGAACCCGCTGCTGCAGGATGAGTTCGGCATCGGCGGCCTGTACTATGCCGCGCCCGTGGACGAGGGCGAGCCGGTGGTGTACTCCCGCACCCCCGCCGTCGGCGATACCATCAGCTTCAACCTGAAGCTGGGCGGCAACGCCAAGCAGGCGGTCATCTTCACCGAGAATGATTCCGTGTACTTCGAGCCCTATCAGTTCTCCGAGTCCGGCACCATCACCGGCACCGTGACCGGCGAGGACGTCGGCTGGGGCATCATCTTCCTGGACGGGGAGGGCCAGCAGCTGGATATGCTGACGCTGAAGCAGAGCCACTTCGTCGAGGAGGCCGAGGCCGAGCTGGCCGCCGCCAACGAGGGCTGAGATCGATTGATCGGAACGAGGGGAGAGATCCCCTCGTTTTTTTTGAAGGGAATAGGGAATAGGGATTAGGGATTAGGAACTAGGAACTAGGGGAACGAGGGAACAGGGATTAGGGATTAGGGATTAGGGATTAGGGATTAGGGAACAGGAATAGTGGCCGGCACATTCTATGCTTCCCCAC
>CACYWI010000265.1 GCA_902778045.1 uncultured Eubacteriales bacterium | reverse complement strand
AGATCGCCCTACGGAGAGGTCGCACGCAAGCGGATGGCATTCGCGCGGGAAGACCTCATCCGCCTCGCTTCGCTCGGCACCTTCCCCATAGGGGAAGGCCTTTGGCGGCAGCCGGTGTTCCTGTTCCCTGTTCCCTTGACTATTCCTATTGCCTGATCATTCCCCGCACGCGGCCTTCAGCACGGCCACGGCCTTTTCCAGCAGATCCATGGGGATGTTCAGGGCGGGGAGGAGGCGCACGCGATCCTTGGCGGTCAGGGCGAGCACGCCGTTTTCGATGCACTTCGCCACCACCTCGCGGGCGGGCTTGACGGTCTTGATGCCGATCATCAGGCCCATGCCGGACACGGACTCGACTCCCGGCGCGCCGGTGAGCTGATCGAAGATATAGGCGCTGCGCTCGCGCACGCCGGCCAGCAGCGCGTCGTCGATGCGGGTGAGTATGCTGATCGCGCCGGCGCACACGGCGGGGTTGCCGCCGAAGGTGGAGCCGTGGTCGCCGGGGCCGAACACGTCCTTGACCTTATCGCCCATCAGGCACGCGCCGATGGGCAGGCCGCCGCCCAGGCCCTTGGCGGTGGACACGATGTCGGGCTGTATGCCGAAGTTCATGTAGGAATACAGCGCGCCGGAGCGGCCGTTGCCGGTCTGCACCTCGTCCACGATCAGGGGGATGTCGTTTGCCTGGGCGTAGTCATACAGGGCCTTCACGAAATCGGCCTGGAGCGGCACCACGCCGCCCTCGCCCTGCACGCACTCGATCATGATGCCGGCCACGGGGGTCTTTTCGTCGATGGCCCTCAGCGCCGCCATGTCGCCGGGGGCGATGTGCGTAAAGCCCGGCACCAGCGGCTGGTACAGCTCGTGATAGTGGTCCTGCCCGGTGGCGGACAGCGTGGCCAGCGTGCGGCCGTGGAAGCTGTTCTTCAGCGTGACGACGGTGTAGCAGTTCGGGCCCTTCTTTTCGGCGGAGTACTTGCGGGCCACCTTGATGGCGCACTCGTTGGCCTCCGCGCCGGAGTTGCCGAAGAACACCTTCTTCATGCCCGTGCGCGCGCACAGCAGCTCCGCCAGCTTCGCGCAGGGTTCGGTGTAGTACAGGTTCGAGCTGTGGGGGATCCTGCCCAGCTGCTCGGTGACGGCCCGCAGCCAGAGGTCGTCCGCCGCGCCGAAGCCGTTCACCGCGATGCCGGAGCCCAGGTCGATGTACTGTCCACCGGAAAGCGGGCGTAGGTGTTGGCGACGTAGGTCTTGTCAAGAGACATCGTATTCATATCGTTTTCCTCCTGTTCGGGGATGGGGGTTATGAGAGTGGAGAGTGGAGTTTTGGCAAGCCGCGCGCGAAGCGTCATCGATTGAACAGATTGACGTTACCGCGAAGCAATGTCATTCCGACGAGAGAAACAACGAATCGTCGTTCTCGGGCATTCTATATCTCCACTCTTAACTCTATTCCTTCGCGCCCCGCACCATCGTGCCGGCGCCCTCGTCGGTCAGCAGCTCCATCAGTATGGAATGGGGCACCCGGCCGTCCATGATGATGACCTTCTTCACGCCCTCGCGGATGGCCTGTATGCAGCATTCGATCTTGGGGATCATGCCGCCGGAGATCACGCCCTGCTCCCGCAGCGCGTGGGCGTCGGAGATGGTCAGCTCCGGGATCAGGGTGGACGGGTCGTCCTTGTCCCGCAGCAGGCCGGGGATGTCCGAAAGCATGATCAGGCGCTCGGCCCCCAGCGCCCCGGCCACGTGGGCCGCGGCTGTGTCGCCGTTGATGTTGTAGGCGTTGCCGTCCCGATCACACCCCAGCGTGGAGATCACCGGGATATAGCCCTTCTCCAGCAGGTCGGTGACGGGCCGTATGTTCACCTTCGTGACGTCGCCCACATAGCCCAGGCGCTCGTCCCGCATCTCGGCCTCGATCAGCCGCCCGTCCATGCCGGAGATGCCCATGGCCTGTCCGCCCTTCATCTCCAGCAGGTTTACCAGCGTCTTGTTGATCTTGCCCGCCAGCACCATCTGCACGATGTCCACGGTCTCCCTGTCGGTGACGCGCAGGCCGTCCACGAACACGGCCTCCTTGCCCAGCTTGCCCATGACCTCGCTGATCTCCGGGCCGCCGCCGTGCACCAGCACCACCTTCACGCCGATCAGCCACAGCAGCACCACGTCCTCCATGACCTGCTGCTTCAGCTGCTCGTTCACCATGGCGTTGCCGCCGTACTTTACCACCACGATCTTGCCCGTGTAGCGCCGGATGTAGGGCAGCGCCTGCACCAGCACCTGGGCGCGATCGGCGTTCGAGAATGTCTTATCCATATCGATTCTCCGTCGATTGTTGTGTTGTAGGTCGGCGACCTCATCCGTCTCGCCGCTTTGCGGCGATCCACCTTCCCCAAAGGGGAAGGCTATGACCTGTAATCCCCGTTGATCTTCACATAGTCGTAGGTCAGATCGCAGCCCCAGGCGGTGGCCTCAGCATCGCCCATGGCCATGTCGCACACGAAGCGCACCGCTTTTTCGGACAGCATTGCGAGGGCCTTCTCCTCGTCGAAGTCCTGCACGCGGCCGTCCCTGTAGAAGCACAGGTCTTCCTTCTCGCCGACCAGGTACAGCTCGATCACGGCGGGGTCGAAATCCACCCCGGCGTAGCCCAGCGCGCACAGGATGCGGCCGCAGTTGGCGTCCTTGCCGAACACCATGGCCTTCACCAGGCTGGAGCCCACCACCGAGCGGGCCAGCGCGCGGGCGTGGTCCTTCGTGTCCGCGCCGGTCACGCGCATCTCCATCAGGTGGGTGGCGCCCTCGCCGTCGCCGGCCATCTTCACGGCCAGCTCGCGGCACACGGTAAACAGCGCCTCGACGAAGGTCTCATAGGCCTCGCCCTCGCCCGCGATGGGCGCGTTGCCCGCCGCGCCGTTGGCCAGCAGGAGCAGCGTGTCGTTGGTGCTGGTGTCGCCGTCCACCGAGATCATGTTGAAGGTGTCCGGCACCACGGCGCTCAGCGTCCTTTGAAGCAGGGCCCGGTCGATGGCGCAGTCGGTGGTCACATAGCCCAGCATCGTGCACATGTTGGGGTGGATCATGCCGGAGCCCTTGCTCATGCCGCCCAAATGGACCTTCACGGCGCCCTGTCCGCCGGCGGCGGGCAGCTCGAAGGCCACGGCGCACTCCTTGTTCACGGTGTCGGTGGTCATGATGGCCCGGCTGGCGTCGGTGCCGGCCTCCGGCGTGTCCGACAGCGCGCCGGCCATGGCGGCGACGCCCGCGGCGATCCTGTCCATGGGCAGGTTCGGCCCGATCACGCCGGTGGAGCCCAGCAGCACCTGGTCCGCGGGAATGCCCAGCGCCTCGGCGGCGCAATCGGCGGTCTGCCTGCAGGTGTCCAGCCCCGCCGGTCCGGTGGCCGCGTTGGCGATGCCGGCGTTCACCACCACCGCCCGGGCGACGCCGCTGTTCTTCACGATGTCCCGGTCCCAGATCACCGGCGCGGCCTTGACCACGTTGCTGGTGAAGGTGCCGGCGACGGCGCAGGGCGCGTCGCTGTAGAGCATGGCCATGTCCGTGCGCCCCTGATACTTGATGCCCGCGGCGCAGCAGGCGGCCTTGAAGCCCTTCGCCGCAGTCACGCCGCCCTGAATGCGTTCGATGCTCATTGGTCCTCTCCTATAAATCGGGTGATGTTGTCCTGGTTCAGGACGAATTCATAATAATTCACGTCGCTCTGCTTCCAGCCGATCTGCCGCCAGAAGGCGTTGCCCGCGTCGTTGCTGGCAAAGGCGATCAGCGACACCTTGTTGATGCCCATCTCCCGCAGGCGCTCCATGCAATAGCCCACCATGCGGGTGCCGATGCCCCGGCGGCGGTATTCCCGGGCCACGCACACGTGGTACAGCGCGCCCTGCCGCCCGTCCGAGCCGCACAGTATCGATCCGACGATCCGCCCGCCCTCCGTCCGGGCCACCACGCTGGTGGTGGGGTTGCGGCGGATGAAGCGGACCACGTCCTCCCGGGAATCGTCCAGCGCCCGTATGCCGAAGCCGTGGATGGTCATCCACAGCGCGCGGACGTCGTCGTAGTCCGCCTCGGCCATGGGCAGGATCTGTATCTCGTCCATCAGATCACCAGTCCCTCAGT
>CACYWI010000264.1 GCA_902778045.1 uncultured Eubacteriales bacterium | reverse complement strand
GGGCGCTGGCCCACACCGTGGAGGGCGGCGTCAGCCAGATGTGGACCTGCAGCGCCCTGCAGCTGCACAACAACGCCGTGATCGCCTGCGACGAGGCCGCCTGCGGCGAGCTGAAGGTGGATTCCTACAAGTATTTCCTGGATATCGAAAAGAACGAGAGGCTGTAATTATGGGCAAATACTTTGGCACCGACGGCTTCCGGGGCGAAGCCAATGTGAACCTGACCGCGGACCACGCCTATCAGGTGGGCCGCTTCCTGGGCTGGTACTACACCCAGCAGCGCCACTTTGCCGGCAAGCGGGAGAACGCGAAGATCGTCATCGGCAAGGACACCCGCCGCTCCTCCTACATGTTCGAATACGCGCTGATCGCGGGCCTGACGGCCAGCGGCGCGGACGCCTACATGCTGCACGTGACCACCACGCCCAGCGTGGCCTGGGTCACCCACGCGGATGAGTTCGACTGCGGCATCATGATCTCCGCCTCCCACAATCCCTATTACGACAACGGCATCAAGCTGTTGGACGGCAAGGGCGAGAAAATGGGCGAGGACACCATCGGCCTGATCGAGGACTACCTGGACGGCAAGCTGAACGTGTTCGGCCAGCAGGTCAAGGAGCTGCCCTTCGCCACCAAGGAGAACATCGGCCAGACCGTGGACTATGTCAGCGGCCGCAACCGCTATGTGGGCTACCTGATCAGCCATGGGCTGTACAGCTTCCGCGGGCTGCGTGTGGGCCTGGACTGCGCCAACGGCGCCTCCTGGACCATCGCCAAGGCCGTGTTCGAGGCCCTGGGCGCGCGCACCTATGTGATGGGCGCGGAGCCCAACGGCCTGAACATCAACAAGGGCGTGGGCTCCACCCACATCCAGGCGCTGCAGCAGTTCGTGCTGGACAACCAGCTGGACGTGGGCTTCGCCTATGACGGCGACGCCGACCGCTGCCTGTGCGTGGACGAGAAGGGCGACGTGCTGACGGGCGATCACATCATGTACGCCTACGCCTGCTACATGCAGGACCGGGGCAAGCTGGTGGACAAGCCCGTGGTCGCCACGGTGATGAGCAACTTCGGCCTGTTCAAGGCGCTGAACGAGCGGGGCATCGACGTGGTCAAGACCAAGGTGGGCGACAAGTACGTCTACGAGTACATGACCACCCACGGCCCTGAAGATGATGGAATGCATGCTGGCCCGCAAGAAGAAGATGAGCGAGCTGTGCGAGGGCTTCAGGATGTACCCGCAGGAGCTGATCAACGTGCGCGTGTACGACAAGGCCGAGGCCCAGGCCGACCCGGACGTGCAGGCCGCCGTGAAGGAGGTCGCCGACCAGCTGGGCGAGAGGGGCCGCATACTGGTGCGCGAATCCGGCACCGAGCCGGTGGTCCGCGTGATGGTGGAGGCCGAGAGCGACGAGACCTGCCTGGCCCTGGCCCAGAAGGTCGTGGACGTGATCATCGCCAAGGGGCACGCGGTGAAGTGACCCAATGATGGCGGGGGACCTGCTTCCCCCGCCATTGTCACCTCCGCCGGTCGGCGGGGAGGCTATTTTCCGGAGGTCAGTATGAAAAAAGTGATCGTATTCGGCGGCGGCACGGGGCTTTCCTGCCTGCTGTCGGGGCTGAAGCTGTTCCCGGTGGAGGTGACCACCGTGATCACTGTGTCGGACAACGGCAGCTCCACCGGCGTGCTGAAGCAGGAGTTCGACATCCCCGCCGTGGGCGACGTGGGCAAGGTGCTGCTGAGCATGGCCAATGTGGACGACGACTTCGTCGGGCTGCTGCGCTACCGCTTTCACCGGGAGGGCTCGTCCCTGGATAACCACCCGGTGCGCAATATACTGCTGACGGCGCTGATCGACCTGAAGGGCAGCCTGACCGAGGCCACCCGGTACATGTGCAGGCTGCTGAACATCAAGGGCGAGGTGCTGCCGCTGACCGAGGAGAAGGTGGAGCTGGTGGGCAAGAGCGCCACCGGCGGCGCGGAGTTCTTTGGCGAGGAGAGCGTCAGCCGGAACGTGCGCTACATCTCAAGCCTGTCCTACGACCACGACATCCACGTGGCCGACGCCGTGAAGCAGGCCATCGCCGCCAGCGACCTGATCATATTCAGCCCCGGCAGCCTGTACACCAGCATACTGCCCCACCTGATCTCCGCCGAGATCGTGGAGGCCATCCAGGCGGCCCGCGCGCCGATCATGTACGTGTCCAACCTGGTCACCCAGCCGGGGGAGACGGACCGCTACAACGTCAGCGACCACCTGTCGGTGCTGAACCGGTACCTGAAGGGCCGCAGGATCGACATCGTGGTGGGCAACAACGCCGTGATCGACCCCAGGGTGGTCGAGCGCTACCTGACCAGCGAGAACAAGACCCTGGTGGCGCTGGACCGCGAGGCCATCGCCAGGCAGGGCGCGACGATCATCGAGGACGACATCTTCTCCCTGGACGAGGAGGGCCGCATCCGCCACAACGCCCTGAAGACCGCGTTTCTGATCTTCTCGTACCTGATGAAGCAATGACCCAAAGCACAACCGCCCCCTGCCTGTGTGGCAGGGGGCGGTTGATTGCCGTCATTCCTCCGTCTGCAATATCCTGGCGAGGAACTCCTTGGTCCTGGGCTGTGTGGGCCGGGTGAATATGGCCTCGGGCACGTCGCTCTCCACGATCACGCCGCCGTCCATGAACACCACCTTGTCGCACACGTCCCGGGCGAAGCCCATCTCGTGGGTGACCACCAGCATGGTCAGGCCGGATTTGGCCAGGTCCTTCATGACGGTCAGCACCTCGCCCACCATCTCCGGGTCCAGGGCGCTGGTGGGCTCGTCGAACAGCAGCACGTCCGGGTTCATGGAAAGGGCCCGGGCGATGGCCACGCGCTGCTTCTGGCCGCCGGACAGCTGGCGCGGCTTGGCCTTCACATACACGTCCATGCCCACCTTGCGCAGGTACTCCATGGCGGTCTTCTCGGCCTCGGCGCGGCTGCGCTTCAGCACCTTCATCTGGCCCACCACGCAATTCTCCAGCGCCGTCATGTTGCTGAACAGGTTGAACTGCTGGAACACCATGCCCACATGGGCGCGGTACATCTGCAGGTTGAAGCCGGGCTCGCGGATGCTCTTGCGGTGGTACAGTATCTCGCCGCCGGTGGGCTTTTCAAGCAGGTTGATGCACCGCAGCAGCGTGCTCTTGCCCGAGCCGCTGGAGCCGATGATGGACACGACCTCGCCCTTGTGTACGGAAAAATCCACGTCCCGCAGCACCTCGTGGTCGCCGAAGAACTTGCTCAGGTGGCGCACCTCAATGATGGTTTCAGCCATTCTGCTCGCCTCCCTTGCTGATCAGCTCTACGTCCGGCACGGTCTGGCTGCCGTGGATGGCGTAGTTTTCCGGGCCGTCCATCTTCCGCTCCAGCCAGCGCAGCAGGCGGGTGACGGTGAAGGTCATCACGAAGTAGACGCAGGCGGTGATGAAGAACACCTCGTAGTACTTGAAATAGGTGCCCGCCGCGGATTTCGACACGAAGAACAGCTCCGTCACGCTGATCACGTTCAGCACCGAGGTGTCCTTGATGTTCACCACGAATTCGTTGCCCAGCGCGGGCAGTATGTTGCGGATGGCCTGGGGCAGCACCACGTTCAGCATGCTCTGGCCGTAGGTCATGCCGATGGCCAGCGCGGCCTCCTGCTGGCCAGGGTCCACGCTCTGGATGCCGCCGCGCACGATCTCCGAAAGGTACGCGCCGGTGTTGATGGACACGATGATGTAGCCCGCCAGCAGGTGGGGCAGGTTCACGTGGAACACCGCGGACATGCCGTAGAAGATCACCATGGCCTGCACGATCATGGGGGTGGAGCGGAATACCTCGATGTATACGCCCAGCAGCCCCCGCACGAGCTTGCGCAGCCAGTAGCGCAGGGCTCCGTTCTCCTTTTCACAGGGCCGGGCGCGCACATAGCCCACGCCCAGGCCGATCACGAAGCCCGTCAGCGTGCCCGTCAGCGCGATCAGCAGCGTGATCCCCGCGCCCTGCAGGAACAGGCCGCCGTAGGTCTTCAGGAAGAACCATACCCATTCAAAGAAGCCGGATTGAGCGGTCGGCAT
>CACYWI010000263.1 GCA_902778045.1 uncultured Eubacteriales bacterium | reverse complement strand
TCCGCAGGTTTACTGGCGGTAAATCAAGGGAAACCAACGCAGAAATGCAGTCAAAGACGCCGAAAATGCGCTTCAGGCATTTTAGAAACACGCCCTAAAGCCCTGAGAAACGCGAAGATCCTTCACTTCGTTCAGGATGACAATGGACGCGAATCCGTGTCATCCTGAGCGCGGCGAAGGATCTTCCTGATGTGTTCAGGCAACAGCAGACGACCGAAGACCGCACCCAAAGCGGTTCCCCTATTGCCTATTGCCTCACCTTACCTGCCCGTCGCCGCGCACGATGTACTTGTACGTGGTCAGCTCCTCCAGCCCCATGGGGCCGCGGGCGTGCAGCTTCTGGGTGGAGATGCCCATCTCGCAGCCCAGGCCGAACTCGCCGCCGTCGGTGAAGCGGGTGGAGCAGTTCAGGTACACCGCCGCGCTGTCCACGCCTTTGGCGAAGGCCTCCAGCACCGCGGGGTCGGCGGACACCACGGCCTCGCTGTGGCCGGTGGAGTGTGCCGCGATGTGGGCGATGGCTTCGTCCGCGCCGCCCACGACGGCCACGGCCAGTATGTAGTCCAGGAACTCGGTGTCGAAGTCCCTTTCACCGGCGGGGATGCCGGGGATGATGGCGGCGGCCTCCGCGTCCAGACGCAGCTCCACGGGGATGAGCCCCTTCGCGGCGCGGTCGTCCACCAGGCGCTTTTTCAGCTTCGGCAGGAATCCGGCGGCGACGTCCCGGTGCACCAGCAGCACCTCCTCGGCGTTGCACACCGAGGGACGGCTGGTCTTGGCGTTGTCGATGATGTTCAGCGCCATGTCCTGGTCGGCGGCGGCGTCCACGTACACATGGCAGATGCCGGTGCCGGTCTGGATGCAGGGCACCTTGGCGTTCTCGGTCACGGCGCGGATCAGGCCTGCGCCGCCCCTGGGGATCAGCAGGTCCACCAGTCCCACGGCGGTCATCAGGTCCGTGGCGCTCTGGCGGGTGGTGTCCTGCACCAGCTGCACCAGCGCGCCGGGCAGGCCCACGGCTTCCAGCCCCGCCTGCAGCGCTTCGACGATGGCGTTGGCAGAGCGGAAGGCCTCCTTGCCGCCCCGCAGCACACAGGCGCTGCCGGCCTTCAGGGCCAGGGCCGCCGCGTCGCTGGTCACGTTGGGCCGGCTCTCGTAGATGATGGAGATCACGCCCATGGGCACGCGCACCCGGTCGATCACCAGGCCGTTGGGCCGCTCCACCCTGCGGATCACCGCGCCGACCGGGTCCGGCAGCGCGGCCACCTCACGGATGCCGCCGGCCATGGCCGATACGCGCTCGGCGGTCAGCTTCAGCCGGTCCAGCATGACCTCGCTGATCTTGCCCTTCGCGGCCTCCATGTCCAGGTCGTTGGCGGCCAGTATGCTGTCCTGGCGCCGGATCAGCGCGTCCGCCATGGCGTTCAGCGCCGCGTTCTTCTTCTCCGTGTCCGCCGCCCGCAGCGCCGGCCAGGCCGCGCGGGCCGATTTGAGGATATCGTGAGTGGTCATGATGATTATCTCCTTCCGATGAACCGCGTTCCGGTGGGCTTTCCTTCCAATATGTCATAGATCAGCTCCGGCCTTGCGCCGTTGGCGATCACCATGTCGATGCCGGCCTCGCCGGCGATGCGGGCCGCCCGCAGCTTGGTGACCATGCCGCCGGTGCCCAGGGACGTGCCGTTGCCGCCGGCCAGCGCCTCGATCTCGGGGGTGATGGCCTCCACCCGCTGGATCAGCCGGGCGCCGGGGTCGGTGCGGGGGTCGGCGGTGTACAGCCCTTCGATGTCGGAAAGCAGCACCAGCAGATCCGCCTGCACCGTGGCGGCCACGATGGCGGACAGCGTGTCGTTGTCGCCGATCACGATCTCGTCGGTGGCAATGGTGTCATTTTCGTTGATCACCGGCAGCGCCCCCAGCTCCAGCAGCCGGTACAGCGTGTTGTGGAAGTGGGCGCGGCGGGTTTCGTCCTCCACGTCGCTGCCGGTCACCAGTAGCTGGGCCACCGTGTGGTTGTATTCGGAGAACAGCCGGTCGTAGGTATACATCAGCTCACACTGGCCCACCGCGGCGGCGGCCTGCTTGGTGGGGATGTCGCTGGGACGCTGGCTCAGCGACAGCTTGCCCACGCCCATGCCGATGGCGCCGGAGGATACCAGGATCACCTCGTGCCCGGCGTTCTTTACGTCGGAAAGCACCTTGCACAGCGCCTCCACGCGGCGGATGTTCATGCGCCCGGTGGGATGGGCGAGGGTGGACGTGCCCACCTTGACCACGATTCTCATGGGAAATCACCTCATTTGTCTGCCATTATAGCACATGGGCGGGGAATGCGCAAATACAGAAATCCAAAATCAGAATGGTTGCGTATTCTCCCCGTTTGGTTTATAATGAAGGCACATAGCGAAGGGAGGCGGTTGTGTGACAGAAATCTATACTGTGCCGCAGCTGAAGGAGACCCTTGCGCCGGTTTTCGCGCGGTATGGCGTCCGTCGGGCGGTCCTGTTCGGCTCCTACGGCAAGGGCACCGCTACAGAGAAGAGCGACGTGGATCTGTTGGTCGACAGCGGCCTCAGGGGGCTTCGCTTTGTGGGTTTTTTGGACGATGTCCAGCGCGCCGTTGGCAAAAACGTGGATCTCTTGGATGTATCACACATCCAGACGGGATCGAGCATCGATCGAGAAATCCGCGAGACGGGGATAACGGTTTATGAAGAATGAGATCATTGTGAAAAGCTGTCTGCCTATGCACGAAAGATCATAGACTACTGTGAAGGTGTGAACTATGCGCAGTTCTCCGCGGATTCAAAGCTGGCCGAGGCATGCGTGTTCAACCTGGGCCAGATGGGGGAATTGGCCAACCGGGTCGAGGATGCCTTTGCGGATGCGCATCCGGAGATCCCCTGGCGGTATATCTATGGCCTTCGAAACCGCATTG
>CACYWI010000262.1 GCA_902778045.1 uncultured Eubacteriales bacterium | reverse complement strand
CGCGGCGGGATCACATATGAATGAGATTTCGCGCCGCCCTATCCCTGCGCCGCTTTGCCGATGTCATACCCTGCGCTTTGCAAAGCCTTGGCCGCGCGGTCGAGGCTTTCCTCTTTTACGAGGATGTAGTCGGTGTCGTAGGTGGACACGGCGAATATGCCGATCTGCGCGTCGGCGAGGACCACCGCGATGCCCGACAGTATGCCCGTCAGCGCAAAGTCCAGCTGGCCGACGATCCTGAAGGCCCGCCAGCCGTCCTCCCGGGCGAGGGTGCGCCGGGGGACCCGGTCCGTCTCGCAGACCAGGGACAGCTCCGCGTCGGTGCTGCCGATGAAGTACAGCCCGGCCATGTCAAACCCCGACAGGCTTTCCACCTTGCACACGGTCAGCGCCTGGGGCAAAATTACCAGCTTCAACATATGCTCCTCCGTTCCTTGCCTAAAGCACAGATCCTTCGCTGCGCCCAGGATGACAGGCACCGCGGATCGGTGTCATCCTGGGCGCAGCGAAGGATCACTATTCCTATTGCCTATTCCCTATTGCCTGCTTCCTATTCCACCGGCTTGCTGAACACCTCGCCGAAGATATCCAGCGCCTCGTCCAGCAGCTTCTCGTTCAGGCTGGCCATGTAGCTGGTGCGCAGCAGGCACAGGTCCGGCGGGGTGGCCGGGGGCAGCACCGGGTTCACGTACACGCCCGCCTCGTACAGCTGGCGGGCCCGCAGCAGCGTGGCCTCGGCGGTGTAGGTGTAGATGGGGATGATGGGCGTCTCGGCCTCGATGATCGGTATGCCCCGCGCCTTCAGGCCCTTGCGCATGTAGGCGGAAAGCTCGGCCAGCCGCTTCACCAGCTCCGGGTGGGCCTCGATGTGCCGCAGCGACGCCAGGGCGATGGCCGCGCTGGCCGGGGTGATGGAGGCGGAGAATATGAACGGGCGGGAGTTGTGGCGCACGAAGTCCACCACCGTGGCGTCGGCCACCAGATAGCCGCCCAGGCTTGCCAGCGACTTGGAGAAGGTGCCCATGATCAGGTCCACCTCGTCCTCCAGCCCGAAGTAGGACGCCGTGCCCCGGCCGCCCTCGCCGATCACGCCCAGGCCGTGGGCGTCGTCCACCATCACCCGCGCGCCGTACTGCTTGGCCAGCTTCACGATCTCCGGCAGCTTCGCGATGTCGCCGCCCATGCTGAACACGCCGTCGGTCACGATCAGGCAGCCGGCGCTCTCCGGCACCTTCTTCAGCTGGATCTCCAGCTCCTCCATGTTGCTGTGGCCGTAGGTCAGCATCCGGCCGTAGCTCAGCTTGCAGCCGTCGTAGATGCTGGCGTGGTTCTCCTTGTCGCAGATCACATAGTCGCCGTGGCCCACGACGGCGCTGATGATGCCCAGGTTGCTCTGGAAGCCCGTGGAAAAGGTGCAGCAGGCCTCCTTGTGCAAAAACCTTGCCAGCTCGTCCTCCAGTTCCAGGTGCAGCTTCAGCGTGCCGTTCAGGAAGCGGCTGCCGCTGCAGCCGGTGCCGTACTGCTCCAGCGCCTTCAGGCCCGCCTCCTGCACCTCGGGGCAGGTGGTCAGGCCCAGGTAGTTGTTGCTGCCCAGCATGATGCGGCGCTTGCCCTCCATGATCACCTCGGTGTCCTGTCGGGTCTCCAGCGCGTGGAAGTAGGGATAGATGCCCTTCTCCCTCAGCTCGTTGGCCAGGGAATATTCATAGCATTTCTTGAACAGATCCAATGTCGCGTCCCCCTCGCAGTCGTTCCGCCGCCCCCTCAGCAAAGCGGACCAGTACCAATGATACTTCATCATTATACCACAATGAAGCATGGACAGGAATGTTTTTATGTTTTATGCAGGTAAAATCGACATTGAGAGGGGCCCAAACCCATTTACAAATCCGCGAATTGGGGTATAATGGAAGCGTATATGACCGCGTGGATGGGAACCGCCCACAGCCGCAAGGCGCGCAGCGAGCCGGAGTATGGTGCAAGTCCGGAGGCCGGGGTTGTGGGGTATCCTCCCGGAGCGGCGGACCGAAACCGCGATTCGCGGCGGTAGGCTCCGACGGGCGCGCCCGTTACAGCGCGATCAAGCGGGCATGGTTTTCCATGCCAATTTGGGTGGTACCGCGAAGCGCCTTCGTCCCATGGGATGAGGCGTATTTTTAATGACGGGGAGGACATTGGGAATGATCGAAAAGGTCTCCACCGCGCTGGATTTCCTGGCGCGCGAGAAGGAAGTCGTGAAGTTCTGGAACGAGAATGACATCTTCAAAAAGAGCATGAAGAACCGGGAGGGCCAGCAGGTCTGGACCTTCTTTGACGGCCCGCCGACGGCCAACGGAAAGCCCCACATCGGCCACATCGAGACCCGCGCCATCAAGGACCTGCTGCCCCGCTACCACACGATGAAGGGCCAGCTGGTCACCCGCAAGGCGGGCTGGGACACCCATGGCCTGCCGGTGGAGCTGGAGGTCGAGCGCATGCTGGGCCTGGACGGCAAGGAGCAGATCGAGGCCTACGGCATCGAGCCCTTCATCCAGAAGTGCAAGGAATCCGTGTGGAAGTACAAGGGCGAATGGGAGCGCATGTCCGAGCGCGTGGGCTTCTGGGCCGACATGGAGAACCCCTACATCACCTATGACAACAACTACATCGAATCCGTGTGGTGGAGCCTGAAGCAGGTGGCCGACAAGGGCCTGCTGTACAAGGGCCACAAGGTGGTGCCCTACTGCCCCCGCTGCGGCACCGCGCTGTCCAGCCACGAGGTGTCCCAGGGCTACAAGGAGGTCAAGGAGCGCTCCGCCGTGGTGCGCTTCAAGGTCGTGGACCAGGACAACACCTTCATCTATGCCTGGACCACCACGCCCTGGACGCTGCCCAGCAACGTGGCGCTGTGCGTGAACCCCGACGAGACCTACGCCCGCTTCGACTACGACGGCCGCACCATCATCATGGGCGA
>CACYWI010000261.1 GCA_902778045.1 uncultured Eubacteriales bacterium | reverse complement strand
GACCGACGAGAACGAGCTGCTGATCCGCTATGAGGCCGTCTCCGACAAGGACACGCTGTGCAACCTGACCAACCACACCTACTTCAACCTGAACGGCGAGGCCGGCGGAAAGAAGATCGAGGACCACGTGTTCGAGATGAACTGCGACACCTTCACCGTGGTGGACGCCGACTGTATCCCCACCGGCGAGCAGCGCGACGTGACCGGCACGCCCTTCGACCTGCGCCAGCCCACCCGCGTGGGCGACAGCCTTGCCAAGACCGACAGCGACGAGCAGCTGGGCTTCGGCGGCGGCATCGACCACAACTTCAACATCAACGACTTCGAGGCCGGCCTGCGCTTCACCGCCGAGGTCACCGACCCCGAGTCCGGCCGCGTGATGGACGTGTTCACCGACATGCCCGCCGTGCAGCTGTACTGCGGCAACGCCCTGCAGGGCGTGAACCCCGGCACCTCCGGCCGCGTGTACGGCAAGCGGGAGGGCTTCTGCCTGGAGACCCAGTTCGCCCCGGATTCCATCAACCACCCAGAATTCATCGACAGCGTGCTGCACGCCGGCGAGAAGTACGATTTCACCACCATCTTCGCTTTTGACGTGGTGGAATAAGGCAATAGGGAAAAAGCTATTCCCATCCATAAATAACAAGGAGCTACAAAACATGCAAGTACGCACCCGATTCGCCCCCAGCCCCACGGGCTACATGCACCTGGGCAACCTGCGCACCGCGCTGTACACCTATCTGTACGCGCGGCGCACCGGGGGCAAGTTCATACTGCGCCCCGGCGCGGTGGAGGTCATCTACAATTCCATGAAGACCGCCGGGCTGAGCCACGACGAGGGCCCGGACGTGGGCGGCCCCTGCGGCCCCTACATCCAGAGCCAGCGCAAGGATAGCTACATGCCCTACGCCAAGCAGCTGGTGGAGAGCGGCCACGCCTACTACTGCTTCTGCACCAAGGAGCGGCTGGACGAGGCCCGCGCCGAGGCCGAGAAGCAGGGCAAGACCTTCCGCTACGACAAGCGCTGCCTGCGCCTCTCCAAGGAGGAGGTCCAGGCGAAGCTGGACGCCGGCGAGCCCTGGGTGATCCGCCAGACGACGTGATCTACGGCCACGTGGAGGTGGACTGCGACACGCTGGACGACAACGTGCTGATCAAGGCCGACGGCCTGCCCACCTACAACTTCGCCAACGTGATCGACGATCACCTGATGGGCATCACCCACGTGATGCGCGGCAACGAATACCTGTCCAGCGCGCCGAAGTACAACCTGCTGTACGAGGCTCTGGGCTGGACGCCACCCACCTACGTGCACCTGACCCCCGTGATGGTGGAGGGCACCTACCGCAACAAGAAGACCGGCGTGTACCAGATGGCCGTGGACGAGGACGGCAACCCCGTGCTGGACGAGAACGGCCAGCCGGTGAAGGCCATCGTGAAGCGCAAGATGTCCAAGAGCCAGGGCGATCCCTCCTTCGAGGATCTGCTGGCCGAGGGCTATCTGGTGGAGGCCGTGATCAACTACCTGGTGCTGCTGGGCTGGAGCCCCAGAGGCGAGCGGGAGTTCTTCACGCTGAAGGAGCTGGAGGAGGTCTTCGACCTGGAGGGCCTTTCCAAGTCCCCCTCGGTGTTCGACATTCAGAAGCTGAACTGGTTCAACGCGGAGTACATCCGCAAGCTGAGCCCGGAGAAGTTTCTGGAGCTGGCCACGCCCTGGCTGTCCAGGGCGCTGGACCCGGAGAAATTCGACTTCAAGCGGCTGTGCGAGCTGCTGCAGGGCCGCACCGAGGTGCTGAACCAGCTGCCCGGCATGGTGGCCTTCCTGGCCGAGCAGCCGGAGTTCTCCACCGACCTGTATATCAATAAGAAGCAGAAGTCCACCCTGGAGAGCGCCAAGGCCGCCCTGACCGCGGCGGTGCCGATCCTGGAGGGCATCGGCGACTGGACCGAGGCGGAGCTGCACGACCGCGTGATGGAGGCCATCCCCGGCCTGGGCATGAAGAACGGCCAGTTCCTGTGGCCGCTGCGCATCGCCATCTCCGGCCAGATGTCCACCCCCGGCGGCGCTTTCGAGATCGCCTACCTGCTGGGCAGGGAGGAGACCATGAGAAGGCTGAAGGCGGCGCTGGAAACACTGTAAGATTCCAATGAAAAAATGGACAATGGAGAATGAACAGCCGTTTTCCATTGTCCATTGATTGTTTTATTATGGCAAATATCATCGAAATCACTGACATATCGGCCGCGGAGCTGGCGGTCTACACTCGTTTGACGGAGGCGCAGCTGAAAAACCGGCTGAATCCGCAGGAGGGGCTGTTCATCGCCGAGAGCCCGAAGGTGATCGGCTATGCCCTGGACGCGGGCTACGTGCCGGTTTCCCTTTTGATGGAAAAAAAGCACATCGTCGGCAAGGCCGCGGCGCTGATCGAACGGGTGGGCGACGTGCCCGTGTACACCGCCGGGGAGGACGTGCTGAAGGCGCTGACCGGCTATCCGCTGACCCGGGGCGTGCTGTGCGCAATGCGCAGGAAGCCCCTGCCCGGCGTGGAGGACCTGTTGAAGGACGCCCGGCGGGTGGCGGTGCTGGAGGGCATCGTGGACACCACGAACATCGGCGCGATATTCCGCTCCGCCGCGGCGCTGGGCGTGGACGCGGTGCTGCTGACGCCAACCGCCTGTGACCCGCTGAACCGGCGGGCCGTGCGGGTGAGCATGGGCACCGTTTTCCAGGTGCCCTGGACCTTCCTGGACAGCTGGCCCGAGGCGGGTATCGCCCAGCTGAAGGCGCTGGGGTTTTCCACAGCGGCGCTGGCGCTGTCTGTGGATTCCGTAGCCATCGACGATCCCGTGCTGAAGGCGCAGGACAGGCTGGCGCTGGTGCTGGGCACCGAGGGGGACGGCCTGTCCGCCGGCACCGTCGCCCGGTGCGATTTCACCGCCAGGATCCCCATGGCCCACGGGGTGGACTCCTTAAATGTCGCCGCCGCCGGCGCGGTGGCCTTCTGGGAATTATGCTGATTGGCGGGAAAACTGCTTGCTTCGCCTTAAAATCCATTCCAACTCCATTTTGACAAAAAACGCGCTTTACCCTTCCCTCTATGGACTTTTGGAGGGGCAAATGATACAATGTTCATGTTATCCACAGCCTGTGGGTAGTTCTGTCATGCTTTTCCACAGGCCCCTTGGAGGAAGGAAGCGCCATGAATTACACGCCTGAGGACAAGGCGAATTGGGATCGATTGATCCGGATGATGGAGGATACGCTGACCCACTCGGCCCAGCGCTCCATGTTCATCACCTTTATAAAGCCGCTGAAGCTGTACGCCGTCACCGGTGATACGATCTACATCAGCGGCGACAGCGCCTTCAACCTGAACCATATGAAGACCCGTTACGGCACGATGCTCTACAGCATGGTGCCCGTGGTGTTTGGCCGGAAGTACGAGCTGGAATACTATACCGAGGACCAGATCGAAAAGATGGTGCCCGAGCCCCAGCAATCCACGCTGAACGAGAAGTATACCTTCGACAATTTCATCACCGGCGCTTCCAACAGCTTTGCCTACGCGGCCTCCCAGGCCGTGGCGCAGACCCCCGGCGAGGTGTACAACCCGCTGTTCATCTACGGCGGCGTGGGCCTGGGGAAGACCCACCTGATGAACGCCATCGGCAACTACATCACATTCCAGAACCCGAAGCTGAACGTGCTGCTGATGACCAGCGAGGCCATGACCAACGAGCTGATCGAGGGCATCGCGAGGAAGAAGACCTCAGAGCTGCGACCTTCAACAGCCTGCACGACAACAAGAAGCAGATCATCATCGCCTCGGACCGACCGCCCAAGGAGCTGCCGGAGATCGAGGAGCGCCTGCGCTCGCGCTTTGAGTGGGGCGTGATCGTGGACATACAGAAGCCGGACTACGAGACCCGCGTGGCGATACTGATGCAGAAGGCCGACGAGATGGGCATCGACGTACCCTACGAGGTAATCGAATACATCGCCCAGAGCGTCAATTCCAACATCCGCGAGCTGGAGGGCTGCCTGACCAGCCTCAGCGCCCACGCCGAGCTGATGAACACGCCCATCTCGCTGGAAATGGCGCGCACGTCGCTGTCCGGCCGCATCGGCGCCCAGGCGCCCCGCAGCGTGACGGCGGAGCTGATCATCGAAATGGTGGCCCGCCAGTACGACACCACCCCCGAGGACATCACCGGCAAGAAGCGCAGCCAGCAGATCGCCCTGCCCAGGCAGGTGGCCATGTACATCTGCCGGCGTATGACCCCGATGTCCACCACCAGTATCGGCGCGGCCTTTGGCGGGCGGGACCACACCACGGTGATGCACGGCTGCGACAAGATCGAGGAGACCATGAAGGCGGATTTCGCCTTCAAGAAGCGGGTGGAGGAGCTTATGGGCCTGATCGAAAACCGGTAGTGAGGCCACCCTGTGGACAATATGCCGCTTTTCCACACCCGTTCCACAGCCGCTGTGGACGGCCCCGGGCCTGTGCCATGGGAATAAAACGGGGTTTTCCACAGTTTCCACACGCCTACTACTAATACTTATAATATTTATATATATAATAATATAGACAGGGGCAGGCCCGACAGACGGGCGCTGTTCCCAAGGACCCGGATAAGGAGGAAACCCTGATGCGATTCAACTGTTCGGCGTCGACGCTGATCGAAGCGCTGCAGACGGCCACTAAGGCCCTGCCCGGCCGCACCACCAATCAGATCCTGGAGGGCATTTTAATAGAGACCGACATGAACGAGGTGATTCTGACCTGCTCGGACGAGCGGATCACCATCGTCACCCGCATGGAGGCCAATGTGACCGAGCCCGGCCGCGGTGTGGTGCCGGGCAAGCTGTTCAGCGAGATCGTGCGCCGCCTTTCGGAGGGCGACATCGATGTTTCGATGAACGATCGCTTCGTGTTCACGATCCGCGGCGCGGGCAACCGCACCAACATCTCCGGCCAGGACGCGGACCTCTACCCCGCCCTGCCGGCCATCAGCGGCGAAAAGGAGATTTCGCTGCCCCAGGATATGCTGAAGGACATGATCCAAAAGACGGAGTTCGCCATCGCGGTGGAGGACATGCGCGAGGTGCTGACCGGCTGCCTGCTGGAGATCGCGGACGGCGACGTGACCATGGTGGCGCTGGACGGCTTCCGGCTGGCGCTGCGGCGGGCCAAGTGCGGCGACGTGCTGGAGAAGCTTTCCGCCATCATCCCCGGCCGCGCCGTGGGCGACATCGGCAAGCTGCTGTCCGACGACCCGGAGGCCTTTGCCACGCTGTCCTTCGGCGGCAACAAGCTGCACATCAAGCTGGAAAAGACGGACATCTACGTGATCCTGGTGGAGGGTGAGTATGTTCAGTACCGCCAGATCCTGCCGCCCCGTTTCGCCACCCGCGCGGTGGTGGATCTGGAGCCCTTCCGCCGCGGCATCGACCGCGCGGCGCTGATCGCCAGGGAGGGCAACAACAACCTGCTGATCCTGAAGATCGCCAGCGGCGAGATGGCCATCGAGTCCCACTCCCAGATCGGCGACGTGTACGAGAAGCTGGACATCCAGCAGGAGGGCGCGGACCTGAACATCGCCTTCAACGTGAAGTACCTGACGGACGTGGTGCGCTTCATCGACGCCGAGCAGATCGAGATCAACCTGAACAACGCCATCAGCCCCTGCATCATCACCCCCGTGGGCGACGCGGACTATGTGCACCTGGTGCTGCCGGTGAGGACCGGGGCGACGAACTGAGGATAAAGAAAACAGGGAACGGGCAATAGGGGAACGACATGATGTTCCCCTATTTGCGTATGGAAAGCGTATGGATATGGATAACAGGGAAACTATCGCCGCCATCGCCACGGCCGCAGGCGCGGGCGGCATCGCTATCGTGCGGATCAGCGGGGAGCGGGCGGAGGACATCCTCCGGGCGCTGTTTTCGCCCGCACGGCCGCGGGATGGGTTTGAATCCCACCGGCTGATGTACGGCAGGGCTGTGGACAGCCGGGGTGATACGCTGGACGAGGTGATGGCGGTGCTGATGCGCGCGCCGGCCAGCTATACCCGGGAGGACGTGGCCGAGATCCACTGTCACGGCGGCTCTGCGAGCGCCGGGGCGGTGCTCTCCCGCGCGCTGGTGCTGGGCGCGCGGATGGCACAGCCCGGGGAATTCACGAAGCGGGCCTTCCTGAACCACCGGATCGACCTGGCGAGGGCCGAAGCGGTGATGCAGCTGATCGGCGCCCAGGGACAGGCGGCGGCGCGGGCCTCCGTGCGGCAGCTGGAGGGCGGCGTGTCCGGCTTCGTGAGAGCGGTTTCCGACCGATTGAAGGGCATACTGGCGACGATCGAGGCCAGCACCGATTTTCCCGACGAGGTGGAGGAGGAGACCGCGGCCCCCGCCGTGGCGGAGGGGCTGAGGGACGTGATTTCGGAGATCGAGCGGCGCAGCGACGCCCGCAGCGCCAGGCTGGTGCGGGAGGGCGCCTCCATCGTGCTGACCGGGCGGCCCAACGTGGGCAAGTCCTCGCTGATGAACGCCCTTCTCAACCAGGAGCGGGCCATCGTGACCGATATTCCCGGCACCACGCGGGACGTGCTCACCGAGCGGATCAGCATCGGCGGCGTGATGGCGGAGATTTCCGACACCGCGGGGCGTCGGGACACCGCGGACCCCATCGAGCGCATCGGCGTGGACCGGGCAGCGCGGGCCGCGGAGGGCGCGGACGTGGTGCTGATC
>CACYWI010000260.1 GCA_902778045.1 uncultured Eubacteriales bacterium | reverse complement strand
ATGAACAGCGCATTTGTACAGCAAGCGCGAATAGACGAATAGCAGTATGAGCGCCAGCAGCCAGCCCGCCATGCGCACCATGTAATAGGACGACAGGTAGCCCCTGCCCATCGTGTTGAAGTTGAAGGGGTACAGCATCACGCCCGGCAGCTGGTAGAAGATCAGCGTGGCAGAAAGGCCTGTGCCCGCGAAGGCGGTCAGCAGGCCGCGCAGGCTGGGACGCTCGACGCCCTCCCGGCGGCGCTCCACGATCAGCGCCAGCGCGACGAAGGCCAGCGTCTCCACGATCAGCGCCAGCGCGACGAAGGCCAGCGTAAAGGCCAGTATGAACACGTATATGTGGTGGTTCCAGCGGCTGGACACGATCTTGTTCGTGGTCCCCTTCACCGCGGCCAGCGCCGCGGAAGCAAGCACGCCCGCGATGATGCCCGCGCCGTGGAAGCGGCGGCCGAATTTGCCGTACAGCCGCACAAGCACCGCATGCATGAGGGTGACCAGCGTCACCGTGACGAAGAGGTCCTGGGTCACAGTCCAGAGATACTTGAGCATTTTCATGCCTCCCTGAGGTAGTAGGAAACCCCGCGGCAGCGAAAGTTAACCCATGTAAACGAAGCTTTAACAATAGATCTTAACGTGATTACTGCTGATGCGCATCCCCCGCGGATCGCGCATCAGCAGCTCAGTCAAATCATTTTTCCCTCTGTCGGAAGCGTGGCTTGATTACCATTCCTTGACGAACTTCCATCCGGTCCAGGTGGCAGTCAGCGGTTCGGTCCAGAACTCGTCGGCCTCGACGCCGGTCTCGTCGTCCACGTGCAGCAGGTAGCCGTTCTCAGCAGGGCTCTTGATGGACAGGGTGACACTGTACTCGCCCTCGGGCAGCGCGATGTTGTTGCCGTAGTGGGGGCCGTCGGAGGCCGCCATGGGCATCATGGAGCCGGTCGCAACTTCCTTGCCCTCGGTGTCATAGATGGTATAATCGATGCTCAGGTAGGGCACCCAGCCGTCCACCGGGAAGGAGTAGGGGTTCTCATTGGCGGTCAGGTCCACCTCGATATGCAGGTCGGAATCCTCCTTGGCAGCGGCCAGATCGGCGGGCGCCATGTCAACGGGCTGGAAGTACACCATGCTCATGGTCATGAAGCCGACCTCCTGCTCGCCTTCCACGCCCAGCTCATACTCATCGAAACCGGCCTCTTCGGCCAGGGCGAACGCGGAAACGCTGAGCATCATGACAGCCAGCAGAACAGCAAGAAACTTCTTCATGTGAAAATCCTCCTCAACAATCAATTTCTGTTTGTATCTTCAACGCGACCCGCGCGGGGCAGGCGCTTGGAGAACCGGGTTTGAAAGATCCTTCGCTTCGCTCAGGATGACAGCGACGCTGTCATGTGGCTTACTTCGCGGCGTATTGCGCCTTGAGGGCGTCGATCTTGCCGCGGTAGTGGGCGATCATGAACGTCACCAGCAGCACGATTGACAGTATCAGCTGGGGCACCAGCGTCTCCAGGTACGGATAGATGCCGAAGATCTGGATCACGTCGTTCTCGGGCACGCCCTGCACGTACATCGCCAGGTCGAACACATTGCCCTCGGCCAGTTCCTTGATGCCGCTGCCCAGGAAGGCCACGCACATCACGGCCATCAGGATCGAGGTGGCGGTGAAGAACACCTTGATCGGCAGCTTGATGGACAGCTTTGTGATAGCCAGATACACGAACACCAGCACCACACAGCCCACGCCGAAGCCTGCCCAAACCATGCCGGGGTTGCCCTCGGACAGCATCGGCTGGTAGAACAGCACGACCTCCGCGCCCTCGCGGAACACAGAGAGGAACGCCGTAAACGCCAGCGCGAAAGCGCTGCCCTGCTCCACCGAGGATTGTACCTTGCCGTCGATGTAACGGCTCCAGGACGCGGCCTCGGCCTTACTGATCATCCAGTTGGAAACATAGAACAGCACGCACACGGCGATCAGGGCGGTGATGCCCTCGATGATCTCCTGGGCCATGCCAGCGCCGGTGAAGGCGCGCTTGGCCCAGGCCAGCACCGCCGCCGCGGCGAAGCTCGCCGCAATGCCGGCCACTGCGCCGATGTATACGTTCTTCAGGCTTCTGCCGTTGCCACTCTTGGTGAGGTAGGCGATGATAGCCGCGATCACCAGGATCGCCTCCAGGCCCTCGCGCACGATGATACCGAAGGCGCCCAGGAAGGTGAGCAGCCGCGGGTCGCTCTGCTTGACCTCCTCGACGGGCTGCTCGGCCTCACCTGCCTCCGCCGCCTCCGCGGCCTTGGCCTCGGCCTCCTGGTCGTCGATCCGCTTGGCCAGCTTCAGCACCGCGTTCTTCGCGGCGTCCGTGCTGGTGCGATATTTGTTCTTCTGGTACTTGGTCTCGCCGTTGGCGGCCAGGCCATTCAGGTTCGCAAAGTGCTTCTCCATCGCCAGCCGGTCATCCAGCGACAGGTCGGTGTAGATCTTGTGGCTGAGGCCAGATTCCTCGTACACGCTGTAGTAGGCGGTGTTCAGGTTGTCCTTGGCTGCGTCGAAGTCCTTGTCCAGATAGCCCATGTAGGCCGTGTCCAGCAGCTCCTTGACCAGTGTGGCGGCCTCGTACCAGTTCTCGTACTTCATGGCCGCGTTGGGGTCAGCGGAATACTCCGGATAGGGGTCGGCGGACACCCGCTCGCCCCGCTGGTACCAGGCCATCTCGCTCTGCGCGCCGCCCTGCTGGGCCGACAGCTTGTTGCCGTCCTCGCGGATCATGGCCTTCAGCTTCACCAGCGCCGTGCGCACGCGCACCTTCACGTCCTGCTCCACGTTCTCCTTCTTGACCTCGGACTTGCAGGTGGAGAACTGCATCTCCACCGCGTTCTTGCGGTTGCCGGAGATGTAGCTCATGGTCTGCCGCTCGAAGCCGGTGGTCTCGTACACCCGGAAGTAGGCGTTGCTCACGTTGTCGTAGGCCGCCGCGCCGTCGCCATCCAGGTAGGATTCAAAGGCGGCGTCCAGGTACTTGTCGATCTCGTCCGCGGCGTCAGCCCAGCGGGTATCCGCCTCCGCCAGCGCCGGCACGGACAGGCTCATCAGAATCATCGCCAGCACGGCCACCAGGCCCAGCCGGGCGATCCAGGCTTTGCTCATGATGCTTGAACTTCCTTTCCCACCTCGCCGGGTGTGCCGGGAGGTACGAGTGTTAGTTTTTCTTCACTAATCCGCATCCAGTATTTTAGCATAAACTAACTCTGTCCGCTATTCTGATATTGACTTTTTTAGC
>CACYWI010000259.1 GCA_902778045.1 uncultured Eubacteriales bacterium | reverse complement strand
CAGCTTCTGGGTCACCGGGCCGATGGAGCCGTCGCCGATGGTCATCACGTCGTCCATGTAGCGCAGCTTGCCCACGGGGCTGATGACGGCGGCGGTGCCTGTGCCGAAGACCTCCTCCAGCTTGCCGGACTTCTGGGCCTCGATCAGCTCGTCCACGGAGACCTTGCGCTCCTCCACCTCCATGCCCCACTGGCGGCACAGGTGCAGCACGCTGTTGCGGGTGATGCCGGGCAGTATGCTGCCGTTGAGCATCGGGGTGACGATCTTGCCGTCGATCTTGAACATGATGTTCATGGCGCCGACTTCCTCGATGTACTTGCGCTCCACGCCGTCCAGCCACAGCACCTGGCTGTAGCCGCCGTCGTGGGCCTTCACCTGGGCGATCAGGGAAGCCGCGTAGTTGCCGCCGGTCTTGGCGAAGCCGATGCCGCCGCGCACCGCGCGCACGTACTCGTCCTCGATCCAGATGCCCACGGGGGCCAGGCCGCTCTCATAGTACGCGCCGGAGGGGCTGAGGATCACGATGAACAGATAGGTCTTGCTGGGAGCGACGCCCAGGAACTCGTCCGTAGCGATGATGAACGGGCGGATGTACAGGGACGTGCCCGGCTCGGTGGGGATCCAGTCCTTGTCGATGGCCACGACCGCCTTGACGGCCTGCACGAAGTCCTCCTCCGGGATCTGCGGGATGCACAGACGGTCGTTGGAGTTGTTCGCCCGCTTGGCGTTCATATCCGGCCGGAACAGATAGGCCTCGCCGTTCGCGCCGCGATAGGCCTTCAGGCCCTCGAACATCGTCTGGCCGTAGTGGAACACCATGGCGGAGGGATCCAGCTCGATCTTCTGGTAGGGCACGATGCGCGCGTCGTGCCAGCCCTGGCCCTCGGTGTAGTTCATCACAAACATGTGATCGGTGAAGATGTGGCCGAAGCCCAGCTTCTGGCCCGGAACCGGCTTTGCCTTGGGGGCCGTGGTGCGTTCTACGCGGATATTCAGCATATCAATCGCTCCAATCTGCAAGTATTGCTGGGATAATTTTCATTTATGATACCGCGATAAAGCGATAAAATCAAGCGCGAAGCGCGGATATTTCCGTATCTTTACATAACCGCGCCTTGTTTTCCCGCGCCGGTTCCGATATAATGACCTTCACAAATCAATATGAGACAGTTCGAGGCCCTCCTGTCTGACGGAAGTGCTGGCGCTTCCCGAAAAAACAAAACCAGGTTCGCGTCCCCTTTGGGGGCGCTTGAAAGGGCATGGGAAACCATGCCTTTCGTTTTGTGGAGCCTCTCTGTCCGAAAAACAGGAGGTCCGTCATGAACACATCCCAAACCGCTTCCCCCCGATTTGACACCCGCGCCGTCGTGCGCGCCGGGTTGATCGCCGCCATCTACGTGGCGCTGACGATGCTCTTCCAGCCCATCAGCTTCGGCGCGATACAGTTCCGCGTCGCCGAGGCGCTGACGCTGCTGCCGATCCTGACTGTGGACGCCGTGCCCGGGCTGTTCATCGGCTGCCTGCTGGCCAACCTGATGGGCGGCGGCGTGTGGTTCGACGTGGTGCTGGGCTCCGTCGCCACGCTGCTGGCCGCGCTGTGCACCCGCAGGACGCGGGGCAAGCCGCTGCTGGCCGCCATATTCCCCACCGTGTTCAACGGCCTGATCGTGGGCCCTGTGGTGTACTTCGCCTATGTGCGCGCCCCCGGCGATCCCGTCAGCGTGGGCACGCTGCTGTTCAACATGGCCACCGTCGCCTTTGGCGAACTGGTGGTGTGCTATGTGCTGGGTCTGCCGATGCTGTTCGGCCTGAAGAAGCTGCCCACCGACATCATCGGCGATTGACCGACCCGCCCCAACGGGGCGGTTTTTTGCGCCTGTGCGCGGGACGCATAAATCCTGAATAATCCCGCGAAATACCGCATGTTTATGCATTATCAGCGAATAATAATGCACATTTAACTTGCATAAACCGGCCACTGAGGGTATAATCAGTGTATATTTTTGCAGGGTGTGGAGGATGAGCATGAAGCGTGTATTCATCGACGGCAGCGCGGGCACCACGGGGCTGCGCATACGTGAGCGGCTTGCCGCCCGGCGGGACATCGAGCTGATCGCCCTGCCGGAGGCATTGCGCAAGGACACGAACGCCCGCAGGGACGCGCTGAACGGCGCGGACATCGCCTTCCTGTGCCTGCCGGACGCCGCGGCCGTCGAGGCGGTCTCGCTGATCGAGAACCCGGATACCGCCGTGATCGACACCTCCACCGCCCACCGCACCGCGCAGGGCTGGGCCTACGGCTTTGCCGAGCTGCCCGGCCAGCGGGCGAAGATCGCGGGCTCGAAGCGCATCGCGAACCCCGGCTGCCACGCCAGCGGCTTCGTGGCGCTGATCGCGCCGCTGACCCACGCGGGGCTGGTCGGCGCGGACGCGCTGCTGGCCTGCACGTCGCTGACGGGCTATTCCGGCGGTGGCAAGAAGATGATCGCCGATTACGAGGCCGAGGGCCGCAGCCCGCTGCTGGACGCGCCGCGGCAGTACGGCCTCTCCCAGGCCCACAAGCACCTGCCGGAGATGGCGGCGATGTGCGGCCTGGCCCACGCGCCGGCGTTCATGCCCATCGTGGCGGACTACTACAGCGGCATGGAGGTCACCGTGCCCCTGTTTGCCGAACAGCTGAAGGGGACCGTCGAGGATGTGAAGGCCGCCTACCGGGCCCTGTACGCCGGGCCGGTGGTGCGCTATGAGGAATGCGACGAGGGCGGCTTCCTGTCCGCCGGGGCGCTGTCCGGACGGGACGACATGACCGTGTCCGTGTACGGCAACGCCGAGCGGCTGCTGCTCGTCTCCCGGTTCGACAACCTGGGCAAGGGCGCCTCCGGCGCGGCCATCCAGAACATGAACATACTGCTGGGCGCGGATGAAACTGAGGGACTGGTGATCTGATGGACGAGATACAGATCCTGCCCATGGCCGAGGCGGACTACGACGACGTCCGCGCGCTGTGGATGACCATCCACGGCT
>CACYWI010000258.1 GCA_902778045.1 uncultured Eubacteriales bacterium | reverse complement strand
CTGATCACCGAGCTGCAGGGCATGCACGCCGGAGCCAACCCCATCACCGGCGATTTCTCGCTGGCGGCCAAGGGCTTCGCGGTGCGCGGCGGCAGGCTGGCCGGAGCCGTGAACCAGATCACCGTGGCCGGCAACTTCTACGAGCTGCTGCTGAATGTGGAGGCCGTCGGCGCGGACTTCGAGTTCCAGTATCCCGGCGCCAGCTGCTTCGGCAGCCCCACCCTGCTGGTGTCAAAGCTGAGCGTGGCGGGCAAGTGATTCAACCGTCAAGCCGCCCGTCTCCCTCAAATATGCTCATCTCGCCGCGCTCCTGGATCAGCGCGGCGAGCTTTTTGTCCCGCACGGTCCAGGCGGCCATCGGGGTGCGGAACAGGAAGCGCTGCATGTGCGGGGCAAAAAAGCGGGGCGCGTTGGCGTTGTAGGCGATGAAATCCGGCCGGGCAACAAAGTTGGCCAGCATCCCCGCCATGAACACGCCGGCCAGAAGGTTCACAGCGGGCAGATAGCCGGGCAGCGCGTCCACCAGCTGGCCCCGCACCACCTGGGGCGCGTGAAAGCGGAACCAGGCCACGATCAGCGGGTTGAAGGATTCCACGATGTATTCGCCCCGATAGCCCTCCATCTCCGCCATCAGCGCCCGGCACAGCCGGGCGTTCCTGTTGCCGTTCTTCACCTCGATCAGCAGCGGCGCGCGGCCGTCCACCGCGTCCAGCACCTGGCGCAGCGTGGGGATCCGGGCGTCCTGCCGGCCCAGAAGCGGCAGCGCCTGCAGCTGCTCCAGCGTCAGCTGGCGCACCTTCCGGGGATCGCCCGCCAGGCGCTTCAGGTCGTCGTCGTGGAACACCACGATCTGCCCGTCGCTTGAAAACTGGACATCCAGCTCCATGCCCAGCCCCGCGTCCCGGGCGGCGATAAAGGCCGGCAGCGTGTTCTCTACCACGCCCCGCCGGGCATCGTGCAGCCCTCGGTGGGCGAACGCCGCGCCCCGCCAGCGGCGGCACTTGCCGTAGCGCAGGCTGGGATGGGTCAGGAAGGCCAGCGCGGCGATGAAGATCAACAGCAGTATCCACAGGGACATGGTTTCCGCCTCCGTCATTGCAAATCCCGTACAACAGAAATAGGATAGCACGTCCGTGGCGTTTGTGTCAAACTCAGGTAAAAGCGTTGACAACCCGAGCCGGGCCGGGTAGAATATAATATGAAAAGGTTTACAAAATGGCGGGGAATGCCCGCCCGGCGTTACAAAGGGGGTGAAAGCGGCATGGACGACCAGAGACAATCGCAGGCGGGGGAGGAACAGCAGTCCCGGAGCCGGAAGCTGCCTCGCGCGCCCAGGCGGCTTTCCAGCAAGCGGCATGATTACGGCCTGCGCCTGATCAAGGCGGCCAACGTGCTGCTGGTCACGCTTCCCTTTACGCTGGTCTGGCTGCTGTACTACGTGAATACGGTCGTCATCTACCCCTCTATTTACAGGGGCGGCGGTATCATACTGATGTTCGTGGTGCTGTACGCGTTCTTCGGCAGGACCTACGATGCCTTCCTGGTGTCGCTGAAGCACATCTCAGAGCTGTTCTACGCCCAGCTGCTCAGCATCGTGTTCGCCGATGGCTTCATGTACATCGTGCTGTGGCTGATGTCCGGCGCGTTTCCCAACATACTGCCCGCACTGGCTGCCCTGGCGGGCCAGGTGGGCCTTGGCGCGCTGTGGTGTTACCTGGCGAACCGGTGGTATTTCTCCCACTACGGCGGGCAGAAGACCGGCGTGGTCTACGATGTGCGCCGCGGCGTGGAGGACCTGTTCGACCGCTACGGCATGGACCAGAAGTTCAGCGTGGAAATCGTCTGTACGGTGGAGGAATGCCTGGAGGGCAACATGAAGATGCTGAACAAGCTGACCTCCGTATTCCTGTGCGGCGTGCACAGCCACGAGCGCAACCTGATCCTGAAATACTGTGTGGCCCACGGCATCGTGGTTTACATCATCCCCCGGGTGGGCGATGTGATCATGAGCGGCGCCAAGAAGATCCACATGTTCCACCTGCCCATGCTTCGGGTGGACCGCTACAACCCGCCGCCGGAGCACCTTGTGGCCAAGCGGGCGATGGATCTGCTGATGGGCACGGTGCTGATCGCGCTGTTCAGCCCGATCATGCTGGTGACGGCGCTGTGCATCAAGCTGGAGGACGGCGGTCCGGTGCTGTACAAGCAGACGCGCCTGACCAAGAACGGCAAAAAGTTCAAGATGCTGAAGTTCCGCTCGATGGTGGTCTCCGCCGAGCAGGACGGCGTGGCCCGCCTGTCCACCGGCGAAAACGACCCGCGGATCACGAAGGTGGGCCGCGTGATCCGGGCCCATCGCATCGACGAGCTGCCCCAGCTGTTCAACGTGCTGCGCGGCGACATGAGCCTGGTGGGCCCGCGGCCCGAGCGGCCCCGCATCGCCGCGGAGTACGAGCGGCAGATGCCCGAATTCGCCCTGCGCCTGCAGGCCAAGGCCGGCCTTACCGGCTATGCCCAGGTGTACGGCAAGTACAACACCACCCCCTACGACAAGCTGCAGATGGACCTGATGTACATATCCCGCCCCAACATCGTGGAGGACATCAAGATACTGTTCGCCACCATGATGATCCTGTTCCAGCACGACAGCACCGAGGGCGTGAAGCCCGGCCAGGTCGTCGCGCCGAACGAGGAGACGCCGTGCCCGGAGCCGGTGCCCAGCGACGACAAGCCGGCGGCGTGAATGTCGAAGGAACAGGGAATAGGAATATTGGCTGCCGCGTTTGCGTTGGGTCGTAAACCGCCTGGCGGTTCTTATGTGACAATGAAGATCCTTCGCTGTGCTCAGTATGACAACGCACCGCCGTGTCATCCTGGGCGCAGCGAAGGATCTTCGCGTCCCGTGGGCAATATGCTTTGCTCACAGGGGAAATGGTCCGGAGCCACTTTTCCTATTGCCTATTCCCTTCTTGACGAATCCTGTCAAAAGTGCGATACTGTACAAAACGGATAAAGGCGGGTGGTCGCGGTGAA
>CACYWI010000257.1 GCA_902778045.1 uncultured Eubacteriales bacterium | reverse complement strand
TATCTCCTCGCGGCCCTTCACGTCGGGATAGTTCACCACGATGCGCCGGTCAAAGCGGCCGGGGCGCAGCAGCGCCGGGTCGAGGATGTCGCTGCGGTTGGTGGCGGCCATCACGATCACGCCCTCGTTGTGGGTGAAGCCGTCCATTTCCACCAGCAGCTGGTTCAGGGTCTGCTCGCGCTCGTCGTGGCCGCCGCCCAGGCCCGCGCCGCGCTGGCGGCCCACCGCGTCGATCTCGTCGATGAACACGATGGCCGGGGCGTTCTTCTTGGCCTGCTCGAACAGGTCGCGCACGCGGCTCGCGCCGACGCCCACGAACATCTCCACGAAGTCAGAGCCCGAGATCGTGAAAAAGGGCACGCCGGCCTCGCCGGCCACGGCCCGGGCCAGCAGCGTCTTGCCGGTGCCGGGGGGGCCCACCAGCAGCACGCCCGTGGGGATGCGCGCGCCGACCTTGGTGAAGCGCTTGGGGTTCTTCAGGAACTGCACGATCTCATGCAGCTCCTCCTTTTCCTCGTCCGCGCCGGCCACGTCGTTGAAGGTGACCTTGTTGGCGTTGGGGTCGGTCATGCGGGCGCGGCTGCGGCCGAAGCTCATCATGCCCTTGCCGCCGCCGGCCTGCTGGCGCATCAGGAAGTACCACAGCAGCCCGAACAGTATCACCGTCACCAGCAGCGGCACCCATTCCACCCACCAGGCGGGCTGGGCGGGCAGCTTGGAGGTGATCTCAAAGTCGTATTCCGTGGGGCTGACCGCGCGGCCCAGCACGGCCTCGTAGATCGCACTGACGTCGGCGTAGAACTGGGCCTCGCTGGGGATCACGCACTCCATGTCGTAGTGGCCGGTCAGCTCCGCCGAGGCCAGGTTCTCCTCGGTGACGGCCAGCAGCGTGCTGGACTGTATGACCACCTTGCCCAGGGTGCGGCCCTGGGGATCGACGGTCTTCTTGTCCACCAGGTCGCTGGCCTTCAGGTCGGCCTCCACCCATTCCAGCAGGGCGGAATAGCTGATGGTCTGCGTGGTGGGCTGCGAGCCCTCGCTGAGCATGTGCACCATCAGCAGTATCACGGCCAGGATCAGCAGGTACATCAGCGGCCCCTGCAGCACTTTCCGTACGGGTTTCTTATCCAAATCAGATGTCCTCTCTTTCGGTAAAGGCGAACGCGCGCCCTTTGGGGATCATTGTATATAGATAACCAATATTTATTATAGCAATAAACAACCGTTCAATCGCAGCAAAATTCAGTTATTTTCGTAAATTTCGGGCTTCAGCACGCCGATGTAGGGCAGGTTGCGATAGGTCTCGGCGTAATCCAGGCCGTAGCCCACCACGAACTCGTTGCCCACCTCGAAGCCGTAGTAGTCGCTCTTCAGCGTGATGCCCGGCGCGCGGCGGCTGGGCTTGTCCAGCAGCGTGGCGATGGCGATGCTGGAGGCGCCGCGGGCGGCCAGCATGCGGGTCAGGTAGGTGAGGGTGAAGCCGGAATCGATGATGTCCTCCACGATGATCACGTGGCGGTTCTCGATGGAGGTGGACAGGTCCTTGCGGATTTCGACCTCGCCGCTGGACTTGGTGTGCTTGCCATAGCTGGAAACGGCCATGAAGTCCATGGTCAGCTTGATCGGTATGGCGCGCAGCAGATCGGTGTAGAACATGACCGCGCCTTTCAGGATGCACACCATGGCGGGGTTCTTGCCCTCGTAATCCCTGGCGATCTGCGCGCCCATCTCGCGCACGCGGTTCTGGATCTGCTCCTCAGACAGCAATACCTTGGCGATGTCCTTTTCCATGGTGTCGTCCTCCTGCTCTCGTATGTATTTTCAGAATAGGTTTTCGTATGTATGGCGGCAGCGCAGCGCCACGGCCCTTCGGGTGCGCCCGGTCAGCTTCGCGTCCTCTGAAATGCCCAGCCCGCAGGCCCACAGCACCCGGTTGCCCTTCGCGACCAGGGGCAGGCAGTCCCGAAGGGGGCGGTCCAGCTTTTTGTCGGTCATGTAGTCCGACAGCAGCCTGTCACCGCAGCCCAGCGGCCGGATGCGGTCGCCCGCCCTTCGCGTGCGCACCACCGCGCCCTCCAGGGCGTCGGCGTCCAGCGCTTGCCGCCAGGGGTCGCCCCGGACCGGAACAGGGTCGGCGAACGCCGCTTCGATCTCACACAGGCCGTCGAACCGGGTTTTGCCATTCAGGGAAAGTGACGCTTCGGGCATAGGGGGCGGCGCTTCGCGGAGAAAATAGAGCCCGCGGCGGCCGCGCTCCGCCGTCAGCGCGGGGGAGACCTGCAGCCGGCCCCGGTCGGCCCCCGCCAGCGCCGCCAGCGCGTTCAGCCTGTCCCAGGGCAGCGCCGTGCCGCAGAGCGCGCGGATCGCCCTTCGCAGCAGCGCCTCCGGCACCGGCGGCTCCAGGCACAGATATTGGAAGAAGGGGCCCTCGCGCAGCCGCCCGTCCATCCACAGCCGAGTCTGATCGGCCACATAGTCGCTTTCGATGCGGGCCGATCGGGCGTAGCGGGCCGCCGCCGGGACGAACCCGGGATAGGCCTTTTCCAGCGCCGGTATGCCGTGCAGCCGCAGCGCGTTGCGGGGATTGTCGTCCACGGCGTTGGTGGCGTCCTCCCGCCAGGTGAGGCCGCGCCGGTCCAGGTATGCGAGGATCTCCCGCTTGCGCAGCCCCAGCAGGGGCCGCGCCAGCGCGCCGGACGCTTCCGCCATGCCGCCGATGCCCTCCGGGCCGGCGCCGCGGCACAGGTGCATCAGCACCGTCTCGGCCTGGTCGTCCATGTGGTGAGCAAGGGCGATGAACTCCGCGCCGAGGGTCTCCCGCTGCCTGCGCAGGAAGGCGTGGCGCACCCGGCGGGCGACGGTCTCCAGGCCCTCGCCGGTTTGCGCGGCCAGGGCGGGCACGTCGATCCGCTCCGCGACAAAGGGAATGTCCAGCCCGGCGCACAGCCGCCGGCACCATTCGGCGTCGTCGGCGCTCTCGGGCCGGATGCCGTGGTCCAGGTGCGCGGCGAACAGGGTGAGCCCCAGCGCCGGGCGCGCCTCGCACAGCATGGCCGTCAGCGCCACGGAATC
>CACYWI010000256.1 GCA_902778045.1 uncultured Eubacteriales bacterium | reverse complement strand
TAGGCCACCGTCCAGCGCTCGGGCAGCTTTTTGAAAAACTCCCACTCGCCGCCGCCCTTGGGCGAGCGGTGGTACCAGGCGTCGACCTTCTGCCACAGCGCCGGGCTCTGCTTCGGCCAGATGGCCTGGGGGTCCGGACGGCGCAGCACGATGTCGTTCCAGCGCTCCAGCTTTTCGCCGTCGCCGGTATCGATGACCAGATAATCCTTCCAGCCGGATGCGATGTACATGGCAAACACCTCTCAATGATACCATTATACGGGATAATACATGGTACTTCAACCACTTTTGTATGAAGTTGCGAAATCGAGAGTGAAGAGTGGAGAGTGGAGATAAAGAATGCCCGGGAACCGGATTGCCACGTCGGACAACCTTGCTGTTGTCCTCCTCGCAATGACATCGTTCGATGCGCGATGATGCCCTGCTCCGAGCAATGTCATTGCGAGGAGGAGCGCAGCGACGACGTGGCAATCCGGTCCTCTCATTGAAACAAATCCCGAAGGGATTTGCACCAAAACGCCACGCTCCACGCTCCACTCTCCTCTTGAATGTTAAGGAATTATGTGTTATAATAAGCTATCAAACCCAAGGGGGCGCATCCATGAAGATCGGCATTCTCGGGGGCACGCTGAATCCCATCCACAATGGCCACATCGAAATCGCCCTGGCGGCGATGGCCGAGCTGGGTTTGGACAAGGTGATGCTGCTGCCCTCCGGGGATCCGCCCTACAAGCGGGTGCGCACCGACAAGCGGGACCGGCTGGCCATGGCGCGGCTGGCGGCGGAGACCTATGCCAACATGTTCGCCAGCGACCTGGAGGTGCGGCGCGAGGGCACGACCTATACCGTGGAGACGCTGACGGCCCTGTCCGTGGAATACCCGGACGTGCGCTGGACCTACATCGTGGGCGGCGACACGCTGAACAAGCTGGACAGCTGGCGGGAGTTCCCGCGCATCGCCCGGCTGTGCGATTTTGTCACCGTGTGTCGGCCCGGCACCGACAAGGCGCTTACGGCGCTGCGGGCCAACGCCATCAGCGCCTGCTATGGTACGCGGGTGGACATATTGTCCGTCAGCGGGCCGGAGGTGTCCTCCACGGCCATACGCCGCCGGGTGGCGGAGGGGGAGGACGTTTCCCACCTGGTGCCCGCGCGGATCGACGCCTATATCCGCGATCACGGGCTGTACCTGTGCGATTATCCGGAGGCGCAGATCGTGGAGCGGCTGAAGGGCATGCTGACGGAGCACCGCTTTGTGCACACCATGGGCGTGGCCGATACGGCCGAGCGGCTGGCCCCGGCCTGCGGGGTGGACCCCCACCGGGCGCGGCTGGCGGGGCTGCTGCACGATTGCGCCAAGTCCATGCCGGTGGACGAGATGGTGGCCATGGTGAAGGCCAATCTGACTGACCTGGACGACAGCGAACTGGAGACGCGGGCCATACTGCACGCCCCGGCGGGCATGATCGTGGCCCGGGACATGTTCGGCGTGCGGGACAGGAGCATACTCAGCGCCATACGCAAGCACACGGTGGGCGACGGGGAGATGTGCCCGATGGATACGCTGATCTACGTTGCGGATTTTATCGAGCCGGGGCGGGAGAGCTTCCCCGGCCTGCAGAAGGCGCGACGATTGGCGGAAAGGGACATCGACCAGGCGGCGCTGTACTGCGCCCAGCTCTCCACAAAGCACGTGAAGAGCCGGGGACAGAAGCCCCACCCCCGAACTCAGAAAATGATGGACATGCTGAAGGCAAAAATCGAAAACCGACCCGGAATATGAAAAGGAGGCAGAGGCAATGATGATGGATTCCAAGGCACTCGCGGGCAAAATCGCGGCGATATTGGACGACAAGGGCGCGACCGACATTCAGATCCTGGAGGTCGGCCACATGACCTCCATCACCGACTTCTTCGTGGTCGCCAGCGGCCGCAATGTGCAGAACGTGCACACGCTGGCTGAGGATTTGGAGGACAAGCTGGCCGAGGAGGGCATTGAGCCGCGGCGCAAGGAGGGCAAGAACGGCGCCCGCTGGATCGTGCTGGACTACGCCCATGTGATCGTGCACATCTTCCACCCGGAGGAGCGGCAGTACTACAACATCGAGCGCCTGTGGCAGGACGGCACCAACCAGGAGAGCTTTGAGGCAAAGGAATGACCCTGCGGGAGGGATTCTGATGTATTGCCAACGCTGCAAGCGATTGTTCAGCGGGCCTGTCTGCCCCGAATGTGGAAAGGATCGCTGGGCAAGGGAACCACGGGACGATGATCCCTGCTTCCTGATGGAGCGCGGCGCGCCGTGGGATGGCATGCTGGCCGACGTGCTGGATCAGAATGGCATCGCGCACCTGGACCAGAGTCGCGTCGGCGCGGCGATTGGCATGCGCGCCCCGCTTTTGGACAGCAGCCGTATCTATGTCCGCTACGATGAATTGGACCGGGCGCTCGACCTGGCGGAGGAGCTCTTTGGATCCGATGCACCCCGGTAACGTGGTGCAACGCATATTTAACTTGCAGTATGCAGGATAAAAGGTTATAATTTGGTCAACGCGATGAAGGAAACAAGTAACTTGGAAGTCTTCGCACCAGAGAGCCGCCGGTGGGTGAAAGGCGGTTGCGGAGCCCGGGCGAATACCTTCCGGAGCGGCGCACCGAAGGGCCTGAGATGACCTGGTAGGCTGCGACGGGTGCGCCCGATAGCGCGCTGGGGCTGCTCAGGCGGCCTTGTGAGGGCGACAGCCGCAAGGCTTCGCCGAACTGAGGTGGTACCACGGGTTTATTCCCGTCCTCTGCGTGTGCGGAGGACGGGTTTTATTACGCTTATGGAGGCCGATGAACCATGCCAATTACCGAGATTCTTGAGAAAAACGCCAGGAAGTACGGCTCTGAAATCGCGCTGGTGGAGATCAACCCCGAGGTGCGCGAGGATCGTCGCGTCACCTGGAAGGAGTATGAGCTGATCGAGCGCGGCGCTTCCGAGGAGTTCCGCCGGGAGATCACCTGGAGTGTATTCGACGAGAAGGCGAACCGCTGCGCCAACCTGCTGATGAGCCGCGGCATCAAGAAGGGCGACAAGGT
>CACYWI010000255.1 GCA_902778045.1 uncultured Eubacteriales bacterium | reverse complement strand
ATCGTCGGTGATCATTTCGACCTTGCCAGTGATGATCTGGCCGGGGCGAATTTGAACTATGGTCTTGTCAATGGCTTCTTCTGACATGACTTCAAGTTCCTGGTTCTCTTCGGGGTTAACTTTCTTCTCGATGTCGTCCATACTTGCAACAACCTCCTTAATTATACAATCCGGCGTGGAAGCACCGGCTGTAATCCCGATCGTATCAGACGGCGAAATATCGATGCCGTCCAATTCGGCCGCGGTTTCGATGAAATACGTCCTGCGGCACAGATCAGCTGCGAGCCTGAACAGCTTTTGGCTGTTGGAGCTCTGCCTGCCGCCGACGACCAGCATCACGTCTGCGCGGCGGGCGATATCGGCTACCTCGTTCTGGCGGTCGCGGGTGGCGGTGCAAATGGTGGCGTGCACCTCCAGATGGGGGATGCGCGCGGCCAGCCTTTCGCACAGGGCGTCAAACCGCTGCTGCACCATCGTGGTCTGGGCAACCACCTGCGCGCGATCCATGGGCGGCAGCGCGTCGACGTCTCCTTCGGTCAGCACCGCCCAGGCCGGACCCTCCGTCCAGCCCAGTATGCCCTGGACCTCCGGGTGCTCGCGCTCGCCGATCACGATCAGCGGCGTGCCCTCGCGGCTGGCGGACCTGGCCATGTCATGGATGCGCTGCACGAAGGGGCAGGTGGCGTCCACGATGTCGCAGCCCTTGTCCCGGAGCGCCTGATAGGCCGCCCGGCCGATGCCGTGGCTGCGGATCACAACGCGCGCCCCTTGGGGAATGGACTCGGGGGAATCGGTGCTGTGAACGCCGATGGCCGCCAGGGCATCCACCACCTGTGGGTTGTGGATGATGGGACCCAGGGTCAGCGCCGGAGCCGCGCGCCCGGCAGTTTCCACGGCCCTTCTTACGCCGAAGCAAAAGCCCGCGTGCCGGGCCAGTATCACGCCCGCGATGGGAAACCGCCTCCGCCTGAATTCGATAAAGCCGATGCGTATACTCAAGGTATACGTGCATAAATATACTATTTATGCTATCCGTGTAATTTCGATTATACCCTTTATAATTCCTGCAAGTTTTTGTGATTAACACAATTTTTACAGGATGATCAGACCTGACGCTCCAAGCCCCACACGGCGTCCTCGATGCGGCGGGTGGCGGCGGCCAGGGTCTCGCTGTTCACGCGCCTGCCGAAGTCAGACAGGTCTACGGGCTTTCCGAAGGTAACCTGGGTCTTCCTGAACAGCCGGTAGGGCCCGCCGATGTAGGCGGGGATCACCGGCGCGTTCGCGCGCAGGGCGATCATCGACACGCCCTCCAGCATCGGGGTGCGCCGGTTGTCCTTCACCCGGGTGCCCTGGGGGAATATGGCCAGGCCGTGGCCGTCGGCGATCAGCTTCAGCGAGGTGCGAACGGCGCCCAGGTCGCTGTTGCCCCGGTCCACCGGAAAGCCGCCCAAGGAACGCACGATCGCCGCCAGGGGCTTCCACTTGAACAGCTCGGTCTTGGCCATGAAGTGGAAATAGCGGTGCTTGCAGGCGATGGCCAGGAAGAACGGGTCCCGGTTGCTGCAATGGTTCGCGCACACCACGAAGCCACCCTCGGCGGGGATATTCTCCATGCCGTCCATCCGTGGACGAAAGAACAGGCCGTACCACACGCCAAGCACGGCGCACAGGAAGCGATAGAAGCGCCGGTTCATATCACGCCTCGATGGCCTTCAGGGCCAGCCGCTTCATCTCGGCCACGCTCTGCTCCAGCGTCAGCGCCGAGGTGTCCACGCGCACGGCGTCCTCGGCGGCCTGCAGGGGTGACGCGGCGCGATGGGTGTCCTGGTAGTCGCGCTCCACCATTTCCTTCAGCACGTCCTCGTAGGGCTGGGGCATGCCCTTCTCCTCCAGCTCCTTGCAGCGGCGCTTCGCCCGCTCCTCGGGGGAGGCGGTCAGGAAGATCTTCAGCGTGGCGTTCGGCAGCACCTTGGTGCCGATGTCGCGGCCGTCCATGATCACGTCGTGGCCCTCGGCGATCTTCTGCTGCAGCGCCACCATGCGCACGCGCACCTCGGGCACGGCGGAAACGGCGCTGGCGGCCATGGAGACCTCCGGCTCGCGGATGGCGCGGCTCACGTCCTCGCCGCCCAGAAAGATGTGCTGGGTGCCGTCGATGTATTCCACGTTGATCTCCACCTCGACGACGCTGGCGGCCACGGCCTTCGCGTCGTTCACCGCGCCCTTGCGCAGCATGTACAGGCCGAAGGCGCGATACATGGCCCCGGTGTCCAGGTACATGGCGTTCAGCTCCTTCGCCAGTGCCTTGGCGATGGTGGATTTGCCCGCGCCCGCGGGCCCGTCGATGGCGATGGAAAAGGGTTTGACTGACATAGTGCTCATCCTTTCATAGGTGATGAATTGGGAATGGCTGGGTTCCGCCGACTGTCCAAGGCTCCAGGCTTCAATCGCCGCTCTCTCTTCCCGCCAGCTCCGCGATGGCGTGGGCGAAGATCTTCACGCCCAGCATCATCTTGTCCACGTCGATGTACTCGTCGGCGATGTGGCACACGTCCATGTCGCCGGGGAAGCACACGCCGAAGGCCACGGTGTTGGGCATCATGCGGGAATAGGTGCCGCCGCCGATAGCGATGGTATAGGCGTCCAGGCCGGTGACCTCGTGGTACACCTTCAAAAGGCCCTGCACGATGCGGCTCTCTGCCGGCACATGCAGCGGCGTGTGGCTGCTGGCGCAGCATACGCTCATGCCCGCCGGGGCCACGCGCTTGGCCGCCTGGCCCAGCATGCGCTCCTCGTCGCCGCAGATGGGATAGCGGATGTCCAGCAGCGCGGAGATCTCGTTGCTGTTGTAGCGAAGTATACCCAGGTTGCAGGTCAGCGGGCCGGACAGCTCGTCCGCGCAGGCGATGCCCAGGGCCTGGCCGGTGTATTCCATGCCCACGGCGTCCGCCAGCATGGCGATGGCGGCATGGGTGTTCGCGCTGCCCGCGCCAAGCTCCTTCAGCGCGATCAGCAGCATGCCCGCCGCGTTCACGCCGCCCTCGGGCATGGCCGCGTGGGCGTTCACGCCGGTGGCGGTGATCTTCGCCCGGCCTGCAGCCTGTCGTTCAGCGCTTCGAGGGTCATGCCGTTCAGGCCCACCACCGCGGTGGCCTCGGCGGGCACCACGTTGGGCCGCTCGCCGGCGTACAGGCTGTACACAGGGATCTTTGCGCCGTCCTCGCCGCCGGTGACCCTGGAAAGGCGCATGTTCACGCCGCCCTTTTCGATGTTGATCACCGGGAACTCCGCGTCCGGGGAGAAGCCGTAGTCCGGCATCTTCATTTTACTGGCGTAGTGGCGCATGTCGCTCATGCCCGTCTCCTCGTCGCAGCCCAGGATCAGCCGCACGCCGTGCTTCAGCGGTATGCCGGCCTCCTTTACCGCGCGCATGGCGTACAGCGCGCACAGCGCCGGGCCCTTGTCGTCGGTGGTGCCGCGGCCGTACATGCGGCCGTTCTCGATCTCGCCGCCCAGCGGGTCGTGGGTCCAGCCGTCGCCGATGGGCACCACGTCCAGATGGGCCAGCATGCCCATGGTCTGCGCGCCCTCGCCCATGCTGATGTCGCCGGCATAGCCGTCGATGTCCCGCACCTCAAAGCCGAAGCGCCTGCCGTCCGAAAGCGCCACGTCCAGCATCCGGCGCACCTCGGCGCCGAAGGGGGCGTTTTCGCCCGCCGGCGCGCCCTGCACCGAGGGGATGGCGATCCACTTGCGGATGTTTTCGATCAGCTCGCCCTTGTAGGATTCCACGAGGGCATCCAGTTTTTCGTAGTTCATGCGTTGACCTCCTGTTGCGGTGTTTGATATTGCAGTTGGATCAGGTATTCCGGCGTGCCCTCCTCCAGCTGGCGCGCGCCGGTGGGCACGAAGCCGTGCCGCGCGTAGAAGCGCAGCGCGCCTGTGTTCTTTTCCAGCGCCCACAGCCAATTCGCGCCCAGGGTGGAGACGGCGTGCTCCAGCAGCGCCGCGCCGATGCCCCGGTTCTGGAAGGCGGGCTCGACATACAGCTTTTCGATCTCCGCGCCGTTGACGTCGATCAG
>CACYWI010000254.1 GCA_902778045.1 uncultured Eubacteriales bacterium | reverse complement strand
CCTACGCCCTGGGTGACCAGTATGGGCAGACCCGTCTCCATGGACCATCCGGCCAGGCTCTGCTGCTCCTGGCGCTGCAGGGGCAGGGCACTCCGCCCAAACAGGCGAACCTGGCCGCCGTGGGTGTGGCCGCAGAGCACCAGGTCGCTCCATTGGCCGCCGTCGGCGGCCTCGCTGGTCAGCAGGATCGGCAGCACTGCGGGGCTGTAGGCCACCGTCAGAACACAATCGCCCCGGGAAAATGTGGCGCCGGCGGAATTGAGGCTGGCGCTCTCCTCGCAGATGCCCGCCAGGTAGATGGCGGCGCCGTCGCGGCGCAGCTCTGCCCTCTGGTTGAACAGCGGCTTGACGCCGCCCTCCCGCATCGCGGCGGACAGGTCCTCCCAATCGGGGTCCTCCGGGGCGGCGATGGCGTACTTGCCCAGGGGCGCATCAAACGCCTTTATATAATGGAAGAAATCCGTGCGCGCCTTCCGCTTTTTAACCAGCGCGGCGTCGGATTCGCCGGTGCGGTTCAGCACCTCCAGCAGGGGGGAGGCATTGTAATCGCCGCCCAGCAACAGCAACAGCACGTCCGGCTTCAGCGATTGCAGGCTGTTCAGCAGCGCGCCTGCCTTCTCGGGGGTGTTGATGCCCATCAGGTCGATGTCGGAGGCATACAGCATGCTGACGCCGTCGAAGGCTTCCGGCAGGTCCGAGAGCATGACCTCCGCGCGACGGATGCGCACTACGTTGGCGTTGAGCACGCCGATGCCGGCCAGCGCGGCCAGCACCAGCAGCAGCGCTGCGAATACCCGCAGCGTGATTTTGGCGGCCTTCCCCGGCTTTTTGTTGTTCTTCCGCTTGGTTGCCATGCTATTTCCTTCAAATTGGGCTTGGATTGGGCAAAGAGGACGGCATTGTGGTAATGGTATGAAGATTCAAAACCAAATGTATTCTTTTTGCCCGGTTTTGTCACAACAGCGTCGTTGCAACGGGGGGACTTCTCTATTATAATAAAGTTCAGTATGGCATACAAGGGATGATTGGCTTTTCATGCCCTTCCCATGCCACCGACAATAACCGAAACGGGAGGATTCCATGGAAAGGAACCGACAGGCTCGCCTTCCATGGGCAATCGCTCTGTTGATCGTCGTGTTCGCCAGCGTGATCGCGCTGGCGGCGGGGCGCATCATCGGAAGCGCCACCCACCGCAGCTCCTACGACTACAAGGCCGTACAGCTGGCCTCCAACCTGGGGCTGGAGGTGGTGGATGACGGCTTTGTGTACTACGATGGCAGCTACATCGGCGCCGTGACCACGGAGGGCCGCATCAAGTGGTCGTACCTGATCGGGCGAAACGCCGATTTCGACGCCAGCGCCAACGGCGTGGCCGCATGGTCCGGCGAATCGCTGACGCTGATCGACAGCCAGACCGGCACGCCCACCTTCAGCGGCGCGATGGAGACGGACGTGCTGTCCGCCTGCATCGGCGACAAGTACACCGCCGTACTGCTGGGGCCGGAATACAACAGCACGATTGTCCTGATGGAGCCGGGAGGCCGCCGCGTGAACAGCATCACGCTGACGAACCAGACCGTGATCGAATACGGGTTTTTCTCAAACGGCACCCTGCTGTGGGTGATGAGCCTGGACACCAGCGGCACCGTGCCCAGCTGTACCGTGAACACATATCGCCCCGGCAAGGAGATGGTGGGCTCCATTCACGACAACGAGCAGCTGATGTACGGCGTGGTGTTCCAATCCTCCTACTTCTGCTGCGCGGGCGACACCTTCCTGAAGGTGTACGACTACACCGGCAAGGAGGACAAGAGCCGCCGAACGAAGGTGTACGGCTGGTACATGGCCGCGCTGGACGAGGGCGTGCTGGACGACCCGTTGATGGCCTTCGTGCCCAATTCGCAGTATGACTCCGCGAAGGGCATGCAGGACGTGCGCATGATCCGCGCCAACCTGGACCAGCAGGTGCGCATGCCCTACGGCTGTCAATCGCTGATCGCCCGGAACGACCGGGTGTATGGCTTCTCCACCGAGGGCTATGTGGCCATCGCCACCCAGGGCAGCCAGACGGTGAACGCCTACGCGCTGCCGATGGTGTTCGACAAGGTGTACGGCGTCACGGCCAACAACATGGCGATCCTCGGAAACGGCAACATCATCTATGTGTTGAATCTGTCGTAGCGTATGAAAAGGCAAAAACAGGATATTCTAAGGACATGCGCAAACTTCCTTAAAGAGGGGGAAAAAAAATGAACCTGAATCTGTTGGACATCACGATCATCGTGATACTCGCGTTCTACCTGATCTCAGGCATGTACCGCGGGTTCATCACATCGCTGCTGGGGACCTTCGGGTTCGTCGGCGCGTGGTTCGGGGCGCAGCAGCTGTACCCGCGGGTGGCCCAGCTGGCCCTGTCCAACCAGACGCTGATGGCCGTGCTGAACCAGTACCTGGAGCCGGAGACCTTCTTTACCTCCCACTCCCTGGCCGTCAGCACCGTTTCAGAGGTGATCGCCGGGGGCGAATCGGCCATACAAAACGCCGTGGCCCCGGTGGCGGACAAGCTGTCGGTGGTCGCAAAGGCCTTTGAGGCCAACGTGCGGGCCCAGATGTTCCAGAGGCTGGGGATCAACACCCTGGCGGACTACCTGGACCAGACCATCTGGCAGGCCGTGTTCAACGTGGGCGCGTTCATACTGTGCTTCATCGCGCTGTATGTGCTGGCGTGCCTGGTGGTGAACCTGCTGGACCATGTGATCTCCTTCCCGCTGGTGCGCGGCTTCGACTGGCTGCTGGGCGGCATATTCGGTCTGGCCCGAGGCCTGGTGATGGTCGTGCTGGTGCTGTGCCTGCTGCCGGCGGTGGTGCAGATCGTGTCCCCCGAATTCGCGGACAATCTGCGAACCGGCTCCGTGCTGTACACCTTCGTCACCCAAATGGACTTTTTGAACGTCGGAAACCTGGTGACGAGCCTGATCGGTGGCTGAGCAAATCGGACGGCAATGTGACGAAACCCCATCTGAACCCGTTAAAGGCGGGTCAGGTGGGAGTTTTCGCGTATTGGGCATCCTTAAAATATGACAATACATAAGATAAAAAATGACTGAAATTCTCTGAACCAAAACTGGAGGTAAATGGCCTATGACTGCGAGAGCGATAAACAACAGGCGGTACGAGGAACAGGAAATCGGTTCCAACGTGCCTGTGAAGATCCTGGCAGCTGTGGGATTATTCGGCCTGGCGATCCTGATGATCTATATCTGCCTGGCCTCCCCCCAGGCCGGCACGAGCATGGGCGCGATCAAAAGCGTATTGGTCGGCCTGGGCGGCAACATCGCCGTCATGATCCCGCTGGTGCTGGTGTGGGCCGGCGTGCTGTGCATCGGCGCGGCCAAGGGCATGAAGATCAATCCCGTCCGCGTGGCCGCGGACGCGCTGCTGATCCTGTGCCTGTTCACCGCGGTGCACATGTTCTTCATCGGCACGATCATCGACCACCGGCAGATGAAAAACGAATACTTCAACATCGGGGGCCTTGCTGGCCTATCCCCTCCACCGGATCTTCGGCGTGGCCGGGGGCTTCTTCGTTACATTGCTGATGGCTGTGCTGCTGCTGACCGCCACGGGCCGCATGGGACGGCTGGTGCGCTTCGTGGGCAGCAGGGCAGCAGAACGCCGCCAGGAAAAACCCGAACGTAGGTTCGATGAATTTGAGACCCAGAGGCCTGCCCGAACCGCTTCCCGCAGCCGCGCCAGCCGCGATCCCTTCAGCGAAACGGTGCTGGGTGGCACGGGTCTCCCCGCCGACAAGCCGCGCCGCAGGACCGCCCAGGCAAGCCGCGCCGACATGGACACAACGCCGCGCCGCCGCGTCGCCGCCCCGATGGAGGATGGCTTCGGCGAGCGTCCGGCCCGGGCCGTGAACCAGCCCGCGAGGAAGCGCCGCGCCGCGGAGCCCATGGAGGCCGCTCCCCGCGTAGAGCGCGTGGACGCTCCCGCCCGCAAGCGCCGTGCCGCAGCCGCGTCGCAGCCCGTGCAGGCCGCGC
>CACYWI010000253.1:2473-7943 GCA_902778045.1 uncultured Eubacteriales bacterium | reverse complement strand
CCACGGTGGTGTGGGGGCTCAGGCTGAAGCGCACGGCCCACTCGGCCACGTCGGGCCTTATGCCCATGGCCGTCAGCACGCCGCTGACCTTCAGCTTCTTGGACGAGCAGGCCGAGCCGGTGGACACATAGATGCCCTCGCCCTCCAGCGCGTGGAGCATCACCTCGCCCCGCACGCCGGGAAAGCCCAGGTTCACGATGTGGGGCGCGGCGTCCTCCGGCGCAGGGCCGTTGATGAGCACGTCCGGCACCGCCCGGCGCGCGCCCTCGACCAGGCGCAGCTTTTTCTCCATCAGCCTCTGCGGCATGTCCGGCCCCATGGCCTTCATTTCGGCGATCGCGGCGTCCAGCCCGGCGATGCCAGGCGTGTTCTCCGTACCGGAGCGCAGACCGTTCTCCTGCCCGCCGCCGATGTGCTGCGGCTTCAGCTTCACGCCCTTTTTCACGATCAGCGCGCCGATGCCCTTCGGGCCGTGGAGCTTGTGGCCGCTGACGGTGTACATATCGGCCAGGGCCATGTCGAAGGGCACCCGCATGAAGCCCTGAACGCCGTCCACGTGGATCAGCGCCCGGCCGTTCACGGTATCCCTCAGGCGCTTGGCGTCCAGCACCGCGCCGGTCTCGTTGTTCACCTGCATGCAGCTGACCAGCGAGGCCCCGTCTGAAAGCGCCCTTTCCAGCTCCTCCCAGCGCAGCTGGCCCGCGGCGTCCACGCCGATCACGCGCACGTCGTGGCCCTGCTTGGCAAGGGCGTCGAAGGCCGCGCGCACGGAGGGGTGCTCCACCGCGCTGACGGCCACCACCTGCCTGCCCCGCATGCGGCCCACCGCGCCGAGTATGGCCAGGTTGTTGCCCTCGGTGCCGCCGGAGGTATAGATCGCCTCGCAGCCTTCGCCGCGCACCGCGTCAAGCAGGCGCCGCCGCGCGTCGCGCACAAAACGAAAGGCCTCCACCGCCGGTTTGTAGACGGAGGAGGGATTGTGCCAGCCTTCGCGCATGCAATTCGCCATCGCCTCCACCACCGCCGGGCTGGGGCGGGTGGTGGCGCTGTTGTCAAGATATGCGCCTGCCATAGCTCTGACTGCCGTCCTTTTCGTACCAGGCCTCGCGGGGCAGGTAGCTCTTGCTGCGGATCATCTGTACCATCTCGTCGGTCAGCTCCAGCACGATCACGTGCTTCACGTTCTTGCGCTGGAAGTAGAAGAAGTACAGGTTGGCCTCGCGGTTCACGAACCAGTTGTGGCGCTTGATGCCGGGCTCGTTCAGCGTCTTCATAAAGGCCGGTCCGGCGGCGGGGCCGCAGCGGATCACGTCCTTCATCTCCAGGGCGGTCAGGTACTTCCTGCGCCGGTTGTTCAGCACGCGGGACACATCCAGGTTGCCGTTGGTGAAGGTATAGTCATACTCCACCCGGCAGTTGTCCGACAGCCGCCACAGCCCGAAGGCCGCGCCGCCGCACGCCAGCGTCAGCAGCAGGTTGATCCACGAGAAGGCGATCCCCCCGGTCTCCGGGTTCATGCCCACGATGCCCGACAGCGAAATCGCCGCGTACAGGCCAAACACGATGATGAGCGCCCAGCACATATAGTACAGCAGCGTATACAGCCCCTGCTTGCGCCTGAACGCGATAATTTCCAGAAAATCATCCATGTCAAAGCACCTCCCGGCCCGCGAGCGGGCGCGAAAATCAAATGAATACAGCATAATTATATCATATTTTTCGGGATTGTCGATAGATAAACATAAAATTGACCAACATTTCTTTGCGCTTTCCCGGCAACTGTGCTATACTGTGCGGTAGATCAATGCTGTACGGAGGCCCCGATTTGAAGTGCCCTTACTGCGGCAGCGTGTGCGCGGACGACGCGCTGTACTGCCCGAATTGCAAACAGCCCCTGCCCTCGGCCCACGCGACGGACGGCAAGGAGGCCCAGCCCCGGCGTGAAAAGCGCACGCCGGCGCAGAGGGCTGCCTTTGCCGCGCTGATCGTGGCCTTTGTGCTGGCCCTGTGCATCGGCGCGTACAAGCTGGTAGGCTGGATCCAGAATTACCAGCTGACCCGCCTGTACACCCGCGGGGCCTATGCCCCCAAATTATCCGCCGTGCAGATGGACGACCTGCGCCAGGGCCACGCCATTATCTTCTTCGGCAAGGACGGCGACCAGATCTACCTGCCGGAGATGGATCGCTCGCTGTCGATCTCCGGCGGCGTGGCGCGCATGGAGGTGGCGGATTCCGACTGGTTCGGCCTGAACGTTTCAGACGTGGAATACGCGGACATCACCCTGTCCCCCATGCTGATCACCGAAAAGGGCAGGAAGACCGAGCTGCCCCCGTTCAACTTCCAGATCGACGTGCCCGAATCCCCGCTTTCCGTCACCAGCCCGGCCGCCGACCGCATCACCGTGGTCACCGGCATCTACCCGCTGGAGCTGAACGTGGTGCCGGGCAGCACCGTGTTCGTCAACGGCGAGGACGTGACCGCCTCGGTGGACCGCAGCGGCCTGCTTTCCACCTATGTGGGCGTCAAGCCCATCGGCGACAACGTGATCACGCTGATCGTGCGCACCCCCAGGCACCGGGAATTCCGCAAGGAGCTTGTGATCTTCCGCCAGCACTACGACATCGAGCTGGAGCTGGACACCACCGTCAGCGACCTGAGCACCGCCCGCACGATGGCCGTCACCGGCACCACCGAGCCCGGGGCCTCCATCTCCGTGGACACCGACCACATCGAGGAGAGCCTGTCCGTGGACATGCAGACCGGCCGGTTCTCGTTCATCGCCCGCTTCACCAGCTACGGCGCCAACACCGTGCGCTTCCGCGCCAGCAAGCCCGGCAAGGAGGACGCCGTGATCAGCTTCAATGTGAATTACAAGCCCTCGCTGGCCGAGATGCGCGACCGCGCCTGGGCCATGGACTACGCGCAGCTGCGCGTGATGTTCGAAAACTGGCGCTACCAGAGCTTCGCCTGCAAGGGGCCGGTGATCGACAGCCGCCTACCTGGTGATGGACGTGGGCAAGGACGAGCGCCAGCTGGTGATCCTGGCCAACGAAAGCAGCGTCACCGCGCCGACCCTCGGCCGCCAGTACCTGGCCTACGCCTATGTGGACGGCCAGTACATGTACCAGAGCGAATACTACCCGCGGCTCGTGGCCCTGTATCTGGATGTGAGCGGGTCGTGATGGGGATAGGGATTAGGGAGTTAGGGAGTAGGGAGTAGGAATAGTGTAATCGCTGGGTAGCAGCGAAAGCAAGATCCTTCACTTCGTTCAGGATGACGGTCAAACGCGACGGTTGTCATCCTGAGCGCAGCGAAGGATCTTCGTGTACCGGTATAAAGCGGCGGTTGGAGATTACCCCAACGGGCATGCGCGGCAGCCGCTATTCCTGTTCCCTGCTTTGGGCCTACCGGCCCCATCTCGCGGAATACTCTCCACCGGAGAGTATTCCGGGCGCTCGATGTCCCTGTTCCCTACTCCCTACTCCCTACTCCCTACTCCCTACTCCCCCATCCCGATCTCGATACTCACATGCTCCCCGGTCTTTTTGTCGGTGATCGCGGTGGCGGTGCCCACCCGGGTCAGGGCGTCGTCCGCGGCGGCCTTGGATTTGGAATAGCCCCTCACGGTATCCAGCGTGTAGGCCTCGTCCGACGCGGCCTTCGCCTCGAAGGCGGCTTCATCCAGGCGGTACAGGGCCACGGTATAGGTCAGGTTCGGGTCGCCCAGCTTGCGCATGGCGCTTTCGATCACAGCCACGGTATCCTTTTCATCCAGAGCGTCCGATTCGGCGCAGGCCCACTCGCCCATCTCCACGTTGCGCTGCAGCCGCTCCTGGGCGGTATAGCTGGCGCTCAGCGAGGTGGTATTGTAGTTGTAGATCGCGTAACCGGCCACGGCCAGCGCGCCTGCCATCAGCAGCCCCTCGATCGTCAACCTGTTCTTCCTGGTGAAGCGCAGACCCTCCACGCCGGTGTACACATAGCCCAGCCTGCGCACCGGCGGGATCACCGTGCGCAGGAAAAGTATCAGCAGCACCGATTCGATGGGGAACATCACCAGGTTCTTCACCATGCGCACCAGGTCGAACAGCACATAGCTCCGGCCCATCACCATGCGATAGTACAGCCACATCACCGGCGTGTTCAGCACGATGTTCACAAAGAAATCGATGCAGAAGCGGGACAGTATCACCCGCTTGGCCGTGACCTCGGCGCGGTACAGAAACAGCGCGAAGATCACCGAGCCGGCGATCTCGATGAATATGAACGGGAAGAAGTACGGCCCCGTGGGAAACAGCAGGCAGCCCAGCGTGTCGGACACCGCGGCCGCCGCCGCGGCCACCACCGGGCCGAACACCATCGCGCCGAAGGCGTTAATGAAAAAGGCGATGTTGATGCGCAGGTCCGCCGCGATGGGTATGCTGAGCGGCTTCAGCGCCACGCGCAGCGCGATCATCAGCGCCGCGAAGATCAGCACGCGCTGCTTTTTGAATTCGCCCGCGGCCACGCGCCAGTATTCCCGGCTGAAGGGGCTTTCGAACAGCTTTCCGGCATCCGAACGATTGGACTGCATAATAATACCTCCTTTCAGAGCAACGCACTGGCTGCCCAAGGAGGTATCCGTATCCCCTTATGGCGTGCAGCGGGTGCGGGCCTCCAACCGCGGCTGGCGCCTTCGTCCGCCAAACAACTCCCCATTTCGGCGGCACTTAACGAAGGAGGTCCTACTCTGTCACTGATATTATAGTATAACCCGCGCCATATTACAAGTTCCCCGCCCCATGATTACGGGAATTTCACACGCAAGGGGCGGTCGATATTCGCGCCGGCTGCCGTTTTATACGGGATTCGCGCGATATTTCGACAATTATCGTCGTCGTCTTGACAGCCCGCCGCCGGGGACCCTATAATGACAATGATAAAGTGTGCTAAGGAGAATCATTATGGGCATTTTCAGCATTTTGTTGGGCATAGTTTCATTCGTCGCGTTCATCTTCGGCGGTATCAGGCTCGGGAGCATACTGAGGATCGTCAAGGACAATCTCGCGCAAAACATCGTTTCGCTGGCCACGGTTTCCAGCACCGCGGTCGAGATCATCGTCATCGTCTTTTTCGCCTTCATCGGCCTGCTGATCGGCATGAACCTGATCATGCACGGCATGACGTACAGGAAAAAGCAGACGGGAAGCTCGTCCCTGAGCATGATCAGCATCCTCCTGGGGATCATCGCGCTGTGCTGCTTTACCATGATCGGCGTCTATATCGCCAACGCGCTGGTGCCCTACAAGGAGCTCATATCCATGTTCCCGCAGATGGGGTTCCTGAAGGACGCCTCCGACGCGCTGCTGTACGGCATCGTGATCGGGCTGTTCGCCTTTATCGGGGTGCTGATCTGTGTGAACATGGTCATGCACGGGCTGACCTACAGGAAGGTCAGCAGGCTGCTGAAGCGCAGGTAACGCGCGC
>CACYWI010000253.1:0-2465 GCA_902778045.1 uncultured Eubacteriales bacterium | reverse complement strand
CCGCCGCCCGCCAATCGCGGGCGGCGGCCGTTTTTTGCGCGCCCCATTGTTCACCAAATTGACATACAAAAAGCGTGCGTTCCCGGAGAATATGTGCTATAATGAATGCTGGGTATGGATCAAATTCCGTTCCCGCAACGTCAAAGGATACGCGCGGCACTGCCGCCGGGAGGATATAAATTGAAATACGCGATATTCAAGCCGCGGGAATCGGACCGGAACTTCCTGTTCGCGGTGCTGATGCTGACGGTAAAAATGCTGTTCTTCGTAATACTGCTGATCGGCCTGATCGGCGGCGGCGTGGTGGCCGGCGTGGCCAAGGGCTGGGTGGACACCGCCCCGGACCTGAACCTGGCCGCCATCGGCGCGCAGAGCCAGACCAGCTTTATCTACGATTCCAGCGGCAACCTGATCATGGAGTTCAAGGGCTCTGAAAACCGCATCTACGTGGAGATCGAGGACATTCCCCAGCAGCTGATCAACGCGGTGATCGCCGTGGAGGATTCCCGCTTCTACGAGCACCACGGCGTGGACCTGAAGCGCATCGTCGGCGCGATGGTGAACAACATACTGGGCGGCAACACCCAGGGCGCCTCCACCATCACCTGCCAGCTGGTGAAGCTGACGCTTCTGAACAGCGAGCAGAGCTACAAGCGCAAGATGCAGGAGGCCTACCTGGCCCTTGAGCTGGAGAAGAACCTGACCAAGGAGCAGATCCTGGAGGCCTACCTGAACGTGATCTACATGGGCGGCAGCAGCTATGGCGTGAAGATCGCCGCCCAGGACTACTTCGGCAAGGACCTGAACCAGCTTTCCCTGCGGGAATGCGCGGCCCTGGCCCGCATCATCCGCAACCCCTATCGCTACAATCCCCGGGCGAACTACTACACCCGCCACAAGCCGGAGGTCATCGAGGAGCAGACCAACTATGTGCTGGAGGAAATGCTGGACCAGCGCCTGATCACCGAGGAGGAGTACGAGGAGGCCCACAGCCAGACGCTGAACGTGATCGAGCGCTCCACCGCCGCCAGCGACAACATGTACGACAACGCCTACTATGTGGAATACAGCGTGTACGATGTGGTCAGCAAGATGCTCCGCGTCGAGGGCCTGGAGGACACCAGCTACAACCGCAGCCAGATGGAAACCAAGCTGCGCAACGGCGGCTACAAGGTGTTCACCAGCCTGAAGCCGGACGTGCAGCAGGCGGTGCAGAACGTGATCACCGGCTGGACCCAGTATCCCTCGATGCGCTATTCCAACGACAGCGCCACCCAGGCCTCGCTGGGCGGTGGCGAATACCTGACCGTGGTGCAGCCCCAGTGCGCCTGCGCGGTGATGGACTGGCACACCGGCGAGCTGGTGGCCATTGTGGGCGGGCGCAACGAGCCGGTGCAGCGCAAGCAGCTGAACCGCGCCTACCAGAACGACATGCCCGTGGGCTCTTCCATCAAGCCGCTGGCGGTGTACGGCCCCGCCTTTGACCTGGGCTATTCCCCCGGCACGCCGGTGATGAACCTGCCCATTCCCATCAAGGACTGGGTAAGCGAGACCGGCTACCCCAACAACTTCGGCGGCGGCAGCTTCAGCGGCGTGGAATCGATGCGCCTGGCCATCAACCAGTCCCACAACACCTCCACGGCCCACGTGCTGATGGACTATGTGGGCGTGGAGAACTCCGTCACCTACCTGCTGAAGCTGGGCGTGAACCCGAACCACATCCGGGCCAACGGCTCCGGCCTGGCGCTGGGCTCCTCCGGCCTGTCGGTGATCGAGCTGGCCACCGCCTTCGGGGCCATCGCCAACCGGGGCGTGTACCAGGAATCCTATGCCTTCACCCAGATCCTGAACCCCGACGGCACCGTGTACATCGACGTGAACGAGGTGCAGGAGACCTGGCAGGCCTTCAAGCCCTCCACCGCCTACATGCTGGTGGACGTGCTGAAGGGCTGCGTCGGCCCGGACGGCACCGGCTCCCGCGCCAACTTCGGCGGGCTGACCGTGGCCGGCAAGACGGGCACCAACACCAACAACATCGGCGTCACCTTCGCGGGAATGACCGGCTATTATTCCGCGGCGGTGTGGGTCGGCTCGGACAACTACAAGCCGCTGACCAGCGACGCCACCGGCGGCACCTATGCCGCGCCGCTGTGGGCCCAGATCATGACCGAGGTGCACGCCCTGACTGGCTGCACCACCGATCGCGCCATCATCAATGGCTCCCCCGCCGACTACAACCTGACGGCCTGCACCGTGTGCGCGGTTTCCGGCATGCTGCCCACCAGCGCCTGCCGCAACGATGTGAACAACTACGGCACCAATACCGACTACTTCCTGGCCGGCACCGAGCCCACCGCCTACTGCAACATGCACCGCGCGGTGACGATCTGCGCCTACAGCCACCTGGTGGCCTCGGACGCCTGCCACAACACCCGGGTGTTCGGCATGATCTTCATCCCCAAGGG
>CACYWI010000252.1 GCA_902778045.1 uncultured Eubacteriales bacterium | reverse complement strand
ACCTTCAGCCGCAGCCCCAGCTTCGCGGCGCGATCGGCGGCGGGGATCAGCGCGTCGGCGGCCTGTCGGCACAGCAGCGCCACGGGCTGCTCGTAGCCGTCCACCCGGCGGCCGATGAAATTGTAAGTGGAATAGTATCGGACATCCAGCAGGATGTCCGGCACGGCCTCCGAAACCGATACGAAGCCGGAGGCGTCCATGGGATCGGCCACGGTCACTCCTCCCCCCTCTTGAAATTGCCGTACAGGGCGAGGCTGCACAGCGACGCCAGCAGCACGGCCAGGGCGGCGGTGAACAGGTCAAAGCCTGCATAAAAATGCACATCGGGGATAAAGGCGGGCACGGAAAGCAGCCGGGCCGCGCCGGCGACAAGGGCGCCGGCGACGCAGCAGATCAGCAGCGCGCGGTTCATGGAAGCGGCCTCCGACGGGGTGCGCCGGAAGGGCGTTTGGCACAGCCACCAGGGGATCAGGCCGCAGCAGAATGCGGCCACCGTGCCGCGCAGGCCGGGCAGAAGGGCTATGGGCACGAACAGCGCAGGGTACAGCAGCGACTGTATGGCGGCCCTCGGCGCGGCGGCGATCACCCGGGCATTCATTCGCCCCTTCATGAAGCTGCCCGAAATCAGCGAAAACAGCGCCGCGATGAGGGCGGATAGCAGCGACAGCCCCGTCAGCCACAGCGGCTGAAAGGGCATGCCTTCGCCGCCGCACAGCGACAGTCCCGTCAATAAAAAGAGCGCGGAAAGCCCGTGGCTCAGCGCCGCGCTGGAATCGTCTCCCACAGCGGCCAGATATTCATAGAACGTATGTTCGATATTAAACAGCCCGCCCGCCACCAGGAAGGGCAGCAGCGTGGGGTCCTTGTGCAGGCCCAGCGGCCAGGCGATCAGCGCGGAGACGGGAATCGCCAGCCATTGCATGAGCAACGCGCAACGGGCGCTGCCCCGCACGCCGCGCAGCGAGGGCTGGCTGGCAAAGGCGATGCGCAGGCCATCGCCGGAAAACAGGGACAGCAGCGACAGGGCCAGATAACAGGTGAAAAACAGCGCCGCGTTCAGGGCGTGGCCCAGCAGTGCGGCGACGAGCAGCGACGCGGGAATGAAGGCGTCCGGAATGCGGATCAGTCGGTTCGGTCGTTTCATGCTTTGCTCCTTGAAGTATCAATCCAATGTATATATATTCATTGGAATGGATGATTATAGCATTTCCGCGGAGATGCTGAACATGCCCGTGTTGCCGTCGCGGCGGGCGATGTACAGCAGCACGTCCTCGTGGGGCACGATGCCGTTCATCTGCAGCGACAGCTCGCAGGAGCGCATGGCAAGCTCCGGGAAGTTGTTCTCCTTGCTGAGATGGCCCAGTATGATCTGGCGGGTGCCGTTGCGGGCCAGCTCTACCGCCACCATGCCGGCGTCGTCGTTGGACAGGTGTCCGTGGCGGGACATGATGCGCTTTTTCAGCTCGTAGGGATAGGGTCCTGCCCGCAGCATGTCGGGATCGTAGTTGGATTCCAGGATCACCGCGTCCGACCCCACCAGGTGCTTCATCCAGCTCTCCCGCACGCTGCCCAGGTCGGTGGCCACGGCCAGCTTCGCGCCGTCCAACCCGAAGGTGAAGCCCACGGGCTGGTTGGCGTCGTGGGGCGTGGAAAAGGGCGTGACGTTGATGGAGCCGATGAAAAAATCCTGGTCCGGCTCGAACATCACCCGGTTTTTATCGGCGATTGGGCCGATTTTGCCATACATGCCCTGCCAGGTGCCCTCCGTGGCGTATACCGGCAGATCGTACTTCCGGGAAAGTATGCCGATGCCCTTGATGTGGTCCGCGTGCTCGTGGCTGACCAGTATGGCGTTCAGCCTGTGGGGGTCCACGCCGATCAGGCCCAGCTCGCCGGTCACGCGGCTGCCGGACATGCCGGCGTCCACCAGCAGCTGGGCGTCGTCACAGCCCACATAGGTCGAGTTTCCGCTTGAACCGCTGAACAGCGGCGAGAAGCGAAGTTCCATTCGTCTATTTCTCCTCTGTAATCGTTTTTTCGACGCCCGTGAGGTCGAAGGAGGGAATGTATTTCTCGTCGGAGGAGGAAAGCTCCTGCACGAAGCCGTCCTCCAGGCCCAGATCCATCAGGTGGTCCACCACCGCGTCGTATTCCTCCGGCGTCAGCCGGCGGTCCAGCGCGTCCAGACCCTGCACGCTGCCGAAGGGCAGGTACTGGGCCATCAGGCTGACCCACGCGCCGGGCAGGTTTTCGGCGATCCAGTCCAGTATCGCCATGGATTCCGCCGTTCGCCCGGGCAATATCAGGTGGCGAACGATGGTGCCGTTGCGGATGACGCCGTCCCCGTCCAGCTCCACCTGGCCGGTCTGGCGCAGCATCTCCTTTAATGCAGGGCCGGCGTAGTCGAAGTAGTCCGCCGCCGCGGAATAGCGCCGGGCGGAATAGCCCTCGATATATTTCAGGTCCGGCAGGTACACCTGCACCCGGCCCTCCAGGCGGCGCAGGGTTTCCACCTTTTCATAACCGCCGGTATTCCAGACCACCGGCACCGGCAGGCCGCCCTCCAGTGAGGCCTCGATGGCCGCTGTGAAGTGGGTGGGATTGACCAGGTTGATGTTGTGGACGCCCTGTCCGATCAATTCAAAGTAGATCTCCCGCAACCTTTCGACGCTGACTTGCCTGCCGAAGCCCCTGTGGGAGATGGGGTAGTTCTGGCAAAAGCGGCAGCGCAGCGCGCAGCCGGAGAAGAACACCGCGCCGGAGCCCCTGGTGCCGCTGATCACAGGCTCCTCGTCGTAATGCGGCGCGGCCCGGGCGATCACAGGGTCCGCCCCCATGCGGCAAAAGCCCGTGCCGGTGTCGGACCTCAGGGCGGCGCACTGCCTGGGACAATCGGAGCAGATGTAGGGCGTCATGGCGGCTTCCTCCGGGTTTTCAGTCGGTCCATTATACCGCATCAATGTTATCGTCTTTCGGGAATGTTTCACGTGAAACATATTTTTCCGCGGAGATCCGGCGTGGTTTTCGGGCCCGCGGGCGCTGATTCGACAGGATGGACAATGTTTCACGTGAAACCCCGCGGGCGCTGATTCGACAGGATGGACAATGTTTCACGTGAAACATTCCCCGCAGATAGCGCTATGCCCTGCGCAGCGTGATCAGCCAGACCTCCGGACGGGAGCCCAGGCGCAGGTTCAGGCCCTCACAGCCTACGCCCTGGGTGACCAGTATGGGCAGGCCTGTCTCCATGGACCATCCGGCCAGGTTCTGCTGCTCCTGGCGCTGCAGGGGCAGGGCGCTCCGCCCGAACAGGCGCACCTGGCCGCCGTGGGTGTGACCGCAGAGCACCAGGTCGCTCCACTGGCCGCCGTCGGCGGCCTCGCTGGTCAGCAGGATCGGCAGCACCGTGGGGCTGTAGGCCACCGTCAGCACGCAATTGCCCCGGGAGAAGGTGGCGCCGGCGGAATTGAGGCTGGCGCTCTCCTCACAGATGCCCGCCAGGTAGATGGTGGCGCCGTCGCGGCGCAGCTCGGCCCGCCGGTTGAACAGAGGCTCGACGCCGCCCTCCCGCATCGCGGCGGACAGGTCCTCCCAATCGAGGTCCTCCGGGGCGGCGATGGCGTACTTGCCCAGGGGCGCATCAAACGCCTTTATATAATGGAAGAAATCCGTGCGCGCCTTCCGCTTTTTGGCCAGCGAGGCATCGGATTCGCCG
>CACYWI010000251.1 GCA_902778045.1 uncultured Eubacteriales bacterium | reverse complement strand
GGGCGAGGACAACGGCCTGTGGGTCGAGGGCGAGGACGCGCCGCTCGAGGGCGATTTCACCGCCTGGGAAGCGGAGGACGACGCCCCCGGCGTGTCGGCCGCGGAGGACGGCGAGCCCGTGGCGATCAACCCCTTCGGGGACGAGGCCGTCCCGGAGCAGCCGGAGCTGGAGCTGACGCCGGATATGGACGCGGCGGACGCGCCCATCGAGTACGCCGACCCTGTGGTGGACTGGACCGAAGCGCCGGACACCTTCATCTGGGATGGACCGGACGACGCGGAGGACGACCGCGATTCGGAGGCGCTGTTCGCCGCCTACGCCCGCGGCATACTGTACGGCAAGGGCAAAACCGTGCTGATGGCCACCAACAACGCCGGCCGGAACCTGACCGGTCTGGAGCGCCTGTTCTACACCGCGATGAAGGAGATGGGCGTGCAGGTCGCCGCGGGTAACCGCGCCTCCACGACCGTCGAGATCCCCATGGTGGAGCTGCTGGGCAAGAGCGAATTCACCGCCGCCGAGCTGGGCGTCACCATGGAATACGACGCGGACGGCCGGCCGACCCAGGCCAGCAAGGAGGCGCTGATCGAGGCCTATCGCGCCATGATCGAAATCGATATGCCGCGGATCCGCCAGGCGCTGTGGAGCGACTGCCCCTACGAGATGTTCTGGTACGACCGGCAGGGCGGCATCTATCGCAGCTTCCCCGGCTACTGGTACGCCTATGATGTCGACCGCCAGGACACCGTGCTGACCATCAAGGAGGGCAGCTGCTACAGCGTGTTCATGTCGGTGACGAATGAGTTCGCCGGCAGCGAGGAATACACCGTGAACACCGCGCTGCTCTCCAAGACCCGGCAGGCCGCGGCCAACGCCCGGGCCATCGTCGACATGTACGACGGCTGCTCGGACTACGCGAAGCTGTACGGCTATGCCGTGGAGATCTGCAAGCGGGTCAAGTACAACACGCCCGCGATCCAGGACGACTGGGACAAGACCAACCAGAATCCCTGGCGGCTGATCTGGGTGTTCGACAACGATCTCAGCACCGATGTGGTGTGCGAAGGCTATGCCGCGGCGTTCTCCTACCTGTGCGAGCTGTCCAGCTTCGGCTCCGGCGTGCGCTGCTTCACCGTGGACGGCGACGCGGGCGGGGCCCACGCCTGGAACGTGGTGCGCATGGACGACGGCAAGAACTATGTGGTGGACGTCACCTGGATGGATGGCGGCTGGGCCGACAGCCTGCCCTTCAACCAGCCCGTCACCGCCAGCCAGGTCAGCACGCTGCTGGGCGGCAGCTGGTTCCTGGTGGGCGGCAGCGGCAGCGTGTCCGACGGCTACACCATTGAAACCCGCAACGGGAGCAGCTCGTTCCGCAGCTATTTCGATAGGACCCTGGCCGCCAACCCGGCCTCCGTGCTGAAGCTCGCCGACCGCAGGTACATGATGAACGGCTTCCAGATCATCCACGGCGATACCTACTTCTTTGAAGACGGTTCCTATGTCACCGGCGAATTCGGCTTCGACGCCAAGCGCTATATCGCCGGCGACGACGGCGTGGTGGACGTTGACTGGTACTACACAGGCTGGAAGACGCTGGACGGCAAGAATTACTTCTTCGACGAAAACGGCCTGCACACCAAGCACACCGTCGTCGTCGATAAGGCCGTGCCCGCCACATGCACCGAAAAAGGCAAAACCGAGGGCAAGCACTGCTCGGTCTGTGACGCGGTGCTGGTGGAGCAGGACGAGCTGGCACCGCTGGGCCACCTGTGGGGCGCGACGGAATACACGCTGTCCGAGGACGGAAAGACCATGACGGCCACCCGCGCCTGCGTGCACGACGCCGAACACGTGCAGACCGAGACCGTACGCACCACCGCCCGGGTCACCCGGGAGGCCACCTGCACCGAGGTGGGCGAGACCACCTACACCGCCACCTTCACCAACCCCGCCTTCGTAAAGCAGACCCGCGTGCTGAAGGACATCCCCGCCACCGGCCACCGCTGGGGCGAGCCCGCCTATGAATGGACCGGCAACAGCTCGGTGAAGGCCACGCGCGTCTGCCTGAACGATCCCGACCACACGGAGTGGGAAAACCGGTATACCAGCGCCGCGGTCACAAAGCTGCCCACCTGCACGGAAAAGGGCGAAACCACCTACACCGCCACCTTTACCAACGCGGCCTTCAAGGCGCAGAGCAGGAACCCTCGCGGACGTCCCGGCCCGGGGGCACAACTGGGGCACGCCCAGCTATGCCTGGGCGAACGACGCCTCGTCGGTCACCGCCTCGCGCCTGTGCCGCAATGACCACAGCCACATCGAAACGGAGACGGTGAAGACCAGCGCCGCGGTGTCCCAGGCCCCCACCTGCACCGTCATGGGCTGGACCGCCTATACCGCCGCGTTCAGCAACCCGGCCTTCACCGCCCAGAGCGCGAGACTGCAGAACATCCCCGCCACCGGCCACCGCTGGGGCGAGCCCACCTACGCCTGGACGGAAAAGCACGACTATGTCACCGCCAGCCGCAGCTGCCTCAACGACGCGAGCCACACCCAGACGGAGACGGTGAAGACCCTCGTGACCGCGTCGAAGCTCCCCACCTGCACGGAGAAGGGCGATTCCACCTACACCGCCACCTTCAAAAACAGCGCTTTCGCCACCCAGTCCGTGACGCGCGCCGGCAACATTGCCGCCCTGGGCCACAAGTGGGGCAACCCCTCCTACCTCTGGTCGGACGACGGCGCCACCGTCACCGCCAGCCGCATATGCACCCACATGATCCTCGATGTGCCCTCGAGCCACGTCGAGGAGGAGACGGTCGCGGTCACCGCCGCGGTGGCGAAGGCCCCCACCTGCACCGAAATGGGCTACACCGCCTACACCGCCACCTTCGCCGGCGAGGCCTTCGCCGAGCAGAAGCGGATGTACCAAGACATCCCCGCCACGGGCCACTCCCCCGTCACCGACGAGGCCGTCGCCGCCACCTACACCAAGACGGGCCTCACCGAGGGCAGCCACTGCGCCGTGTGCGACCAGGTGCTCACGCCCCAGCTGGTCGTCGCCAAGAAGCCGCGCACCAGCCTGGCCAAGGCCGTGGTGACCGCCGGGAACAAGACCTACACCGGCAAGGC
>CACYWI010000250.1 GCA_902778045.1 uncultured Eubacteriales bacterium | reverse complement strand
CCCTCGGCCACGGCCGTGGCGGCCGTCGCCAGCATCGCGATTGCGAGCATCGTTACGATCAACTTCTTCATAATAAATGCCTCCTTGTCCGGCCTTGCCGGTTGATGTCTGTCTCGAAGGGCTCTCTCCCTTCGACGATGACATGATAACCGGTAAAGCTGAAAGGAAGCTTGAAGGATTTGAAAAAGGCGAAGGATCCTACACCTTGCATTAAAAGTTCCGCTGTACGAAGGCCAGGTCCGCGCCGGCGAAATCATAGCCGCGCAGCGCCTCCGGCCGTGCCCAGGCGACGGCGTTGCAGTCCACCGCCCTCGGTTCGCCCCGGGCGACGCGGCAGTCGTAGAACAGCACCAGCACCTCACGGTCGGGATAGCGGTGGTGCACCGCGTCGATCACGCGGCCCACCTGCACCTGCAGGTCCAGCTCCTCCCGCAACTCCCGGGCCAGGGCGGCCTCCGGGCTCTCCCCCGGCTCGATCTTGCCGCCGGGAAATTCCCACTTCAGGCCGTTGTGGACCTCCGGCCTGCGCTGGCACAGCATCACCTGTCCGTCTCGCCGGACCACGCCGGCCACCACCGCCATCATGCCGCGTCCACCTGCTTGATATGGCGGCCGCTGCATATCAGCGAGACCGCCGTGCCGGGGCCGGGAAAGCCCTGTCGCTTCGAGGCGTTCAGGTACAGCAGCCGCTCCGCCTCGCCGCCGGATTCCTCCGACTGCTCCAGCCGGAGCCGCTCGGCCAGGGCGGAGGTGTGCCGCGCTTCCGCCGCGCCGGCATCATCGTCGCTCAGCTTCAGGCGCACGGGCAGCACCATCGCGCCGTCCTGCAGCTCGGCCTTGTCGGCGATCTCCAGGATCGTGCCCCGCACGGTGCGGGTCAGGCCGTCCTGCATGGCGTACAGGAAGCTCCTGTATCGCATATTCGGCCACAGATAGGCGAGCACGCCATAGCATGCCGCCACGAACAGCAGCGCCCCGGCGGCCATGGCCAGCCACTGGATGCCCGCGTGCAGCCCGTAGATATAGGCCGCCAGCAGCGCCGCCAGCACCGGTGCCAGCGCGATCACGTTCCTGCGGATCCTGCCGTTGATTTCATCGATATCCCGCTGTGAATACATGGCTCTACCTCTCCCTCGCCATCTCGATCACGTCCCATATGCGCTGCAGGTCGTCGCCGTTGTAGTAGAACAGCGTGATTCGGCCGCTTTCGGCGGTGCCGTCCAGGCGCACGCGGGTGCCGAACAGCTCCCGGGCCATGTTCTCCAGCTCGCCGATCTGCGCATCCTTGGGGCGGCGGGGCTTGGGGGCCTCCGGCTTCACGGGCTGGGCGCAAATGCGCTCCAGCTGGCGCACGGACCAGCCCTGCTGCACGGTGAGATTGGCCAGCTGCACCTGGCGGCGGGGATCCACCGTCACCAGCGCGCGGGCGTGGCCGGCGGACAGCTTGCCGTCGCGCAGCAGCTGCTTCACGCTGTCCGGCAGGGTCAGAAGCCGCAGCAGATTTGCCACCGCCGGGCGGCTCTTGCCCAGGCGCTCGGCCACCCTTTCCTGGGTCAGCCCGGTCTCGTCCATCAGGCGACGCACGCCCATGGCCTCCTCCACCGGGTTCAGGTCGTCGCGCTGCAGGTTCTCCACCAGCGCGGCCTCCAGCCGCTTCTGGCGGTCCCAGTCCCGCACGATGGCGGGGATCTCTGAAAGCTCCGCCAGCCGGGACGCCCTGTAGCGCCGCTCGCCTGCGATGATGGTGTACCTTTCGCCGTTTGGCGCGACGATGATCGGCTGCAGCACGCCCACCGCGCGGATGGACGCCGCCAGCTCGTTCAGCGCCGCCTCGTCAAAGGTGCGCCGGGGCTGTTCGCGATTGGGGTCAATCTGACCGATGGGCAGCATGCGCACAGCGTCCACCTGCTCGGCGGGCTGCGCCGGTTGCGCCTGCTCCTGCTGCGCCTCGGCGACCACGTCCTCGCCCAGCAGCGCGCCAAGCCCGCGGCCCAGGCCCCGCTGTATCTTCTTTGCCATGTTCAATCCTCCAACGGGCGATCAGAGATCGCCCCTGCTTGATCCGTTTCGCTCCCGCAGGGTTTTCGATTCAGGCGCCCGGAGAGCGCCACTGCGGCGAAAGCGCGATGCGGGAATCTGCCGCACTTTTCCTGTTGCCTATTCCCTATTGCTTGTTTCCCGACTCCCTACTGCCTCTCCAGCAGCTCCTCCGCCAGCGCCTGATAGGCCTTCGCGCCGCTGCTGCGCGCGTCGTACAGGTGGATCGGCAGGCCGTAGCTGGGCGCCTCGCTGAGGCGCACGTTCCGGGGGATGGCCGTATCGAAGGCCTCGTCGCCGAAGTGGGTGCGCACCTCCTGGGCCACCTGGGCACACAGGTTCGTCCGCCCGTCGAACATGGTCAGAAGGATGCCCTCCACGGCCAGGCCCGGGTTCAGCTTGCGGCGCATCAGCTTCACCGTGTTCACCAGCTGTCCCACACCCTCCAGCGCGTAGTATTCGCACTGTATGGGGATCAGTACGCTGTCCGCGGCGGTCAGGGCATTCAACGTCAGCAGGCTCAGCGACGGCGGGCAGTCGATGAACAGGAAGTCATAGTCCCCCCGCACCGGCGCAAGCGCATCCTTCAGCAGCTGCTCCCGGTTCTCCACGCCCACGAGCTCGATCTCGGCCCCCGCCAGCTCGATGGCGGTGGGGATCAGGCTCAGCGGGCCGAAGCCGGTGTCCAGCGTGGCATCCTTTGCCGAGGTCTCGCCGATCAGCACGTCGTACACCGTATGCTCGCCCTCGCCGGCCTTGCCCAGGCCGCTGGTGGCGTTGCCCTGGGGATCGATGTCCACCAGCAGCACCCGCTTGCCCAGCGCCGCGATGCAGGCGCTCAGGTTCACGGCGGTGGTGGTCTTGCCCACGCCGCCCTTCTGGTTCGTCACCGCTATGATCTTGCCCAATATATACCATCCCGTTTCGGGGTTCACAGAGAAACCCATATTATCCATTTATTCCATTATACTTGATTTCATGCCTGAGGGCAAGACGCAATGCGCAAATCCTGTAGGACGAAAGTATGACAGGCAAAGCAAAGGGGACGGCGCCCCGCGCGATTTCACGCAGAGCGCCGTCCCCTTTTGCCCGGGTCGGGTCACTCCTTCGTCGCCTTCTTCACAGGC
>CACYWI010000249.1 GCA_902778045.1 uncultured Eubacteriales bacterium | reverse complement strand
CGCGCCGCCGATCACGTGGTTGTCCGTGGATTTCTGGTTCTTGTTCTTCTCCGTCCGCGCCTCGATCTCCAGGTTCAGCGCGTCGTCGTCCTCCTCGATCTCAAAGTCGAGGGCGCAGAACTCGTCGCCCAGTGACAGCAATGGCCACCTGACGTCGTAGATGTCGAAGCGCTGCTCCAGCTTGCCGCCGCCCATCTGCATCTTGAAATCGATGTCCAGGTACAGCCCGAACTGTACCAGCAACGAGCCGAACATCTCGGTACTGGAGCCCTTGCCGCTGGTCCACTTGTAGGCGATGTAGAAGTAGCCGTAGAATTCCAGATAGATACCGATCTCCGCCGCGACGCCCAGGGAGGCTATCGTGGTGGTGATCAAGCCGATCATGAAGTTGAATTCAAAGCCCACGCGGATGCCCACCATGCCGAAGATGAAGAAGTCCACCTGGAAGTTGGGCGTCTCCAGGTCGCCGCAGGTCGACGTGCTCGAGGGATGGAAGATGGTGAAGCTCGCCGAAATCTGCTTGGCGTTGCCATAGGTGATGGAAATGCCCAGCATGACGTTCAGCTTGAACTTGACGACGAAGTTGATGCCCAGGCCCAGCGCCACCACGTGCAGCGGATCGGCGGGAAGGTCGATCTTGACCAGCTCCTTGTTCACCAGCGTCACGTACTTGGCGTCGCTGCCCTGGATGAAGTTGGAATACTTCTCCTCGAAGCTGCCGCCGACGGTGTTGTGCATCTCCTGGGTGCCCTCGCCGTCCTTGCCGAAGTCCTTGTTGGCGTCGGGGTTGTTCTTGGTGCTCCTCTTGATATCCGACTTGTTGGTCGCGCCGCCCGGGATGTGGGAGATGCCCAGGCCGTCGCTGCCGAACTTGGACATCTTCGCGATGCCCTCCAGCCCCTTGCCCAGCGTTTCGGTGAATTTAAAGGCCTTGTTCTGGCTGTCGGAGGTGAATTTGTAATTGCCGTCCTGGTCCTTGGCATAACCGCCCATCAGGCTGTCAACAGAGCCGGTATTGTCCTTTTCAGCGTCCACGGTCTTTACGGTCACGGTGATGCCCAGGCCCACGTAGATGCCCGCGTGCAGGCCCACGTTGCCCTTTATATCGTAGATATAGGGGAAGATCCAGGCCTTGCGCCAGTCCAGCTCCCATTTGATCTTCAGGCCGAAGGCGACCTCCACCTCAAACAGGGCCACGATATTGATCTTGATGTCCGCGCCGTCGTTCAGCTTGATCTTGATGGTCATCTCCGCGGCCAGCTCGCCCCGCAGGCCGGTGCCGTCGAAGTGCTGCAGGCCCAGGCCCATCAGGAACGACAGCTTGGGCGGCCAATCCACGGTCACCCTGCTGCCGCCGGCCAGCTCGCGCACCTCCTCCAGGGAGATCTCGCCGCCGTCGTCCCGCTGGAACTTGAGCTCCTTCAGGGCGTTGGAGTACTTGGAATCCGGCAGGATGGCCTCCTCCGGCTCGGTGATCAGGTCCTTGATGTACTCCGCGGAGTCCTCCAGGAAGCCGCTCTCCTCCACTTCCTTTTCGAGCTTGCGGCCAACCTCCTCCAGCTCCTCGTCCGTCAGCGGCATGGGCACGTTGTCCATGTGCGTGTACATATCGGAAGAGGACAACAGCGTTTCCTCGCTGACGACGTCGTAGCGCAGCCGCAGGCCGTCCCCATCGGGCTCCACGGCGGTGATGCAGCCGTAGCCCGCCAGCGCCATGCCGTCGGGCTGATCGAGGCTGCCGGTGTACACGGCCACGAAGTCGCCGGGCTCCACCACGGTGTCCGCGCCGAGGCCCAGGGCCTCGTATACCTCGCCGGAAAAGTCCAGCTGGTCCGCGGTCAGCAGCAGCTCGCCGTCGTCAAAGCTGCCGTCGTCCCGCGCGGGGATGATGTCCGGCAGGAACACCACGTCGGTAAAGTCCGGGCTCTCCCAGGCGTACCGCCCGTCGCCCAGCTCGCCGGTGATCTTGAAATAGCCCACGGAGCCGTCCACGGTGCCGTCGGCGTTCAGCGCGCCGTCGTACACGGCCACGGTGACACCCGCGGCCAGGGTCTCTTCGCCGGCGTAGGTCAATATGCCCGAATCGTCGTTTTTGGTGACGGTCATCTCTTCGCTGTCATTCTCGGCGTCGGCCTTGAACAGGCCGCTGTCCAGGGTCACGCCCTCCACCTCGGCGTAGGGCAGGAACACCACGCCGCTGTTGAGCCTCATGTTGTTGAAGTCATCCTGGTGGACGGTGATGTTGTAATAGACGATGTACTTGCCGGTTTCCTCGCCGTCCCGGAAGAAGCGCAGGCTGGCGGTGTCCAGGATCTCCACCTGGTGCATGTCGCCGCGGTTCCACTTGCCGCCCTCGGGGCGCACGACGTAATGGGCGGCGGGCAGGCTCTCCCAGATGTCTTCAAACAGGGAACCCAGGTCGACAGCCGCGTCCTCCCCATCCCCGGCGAGGCTGCCTTCGGGCAGGTCCAGCGCCGCCAACTCCTCCGCCGTGGCGATGTCCCGCAGCTGGGCGAGGGTGACGTTGTTCACATCCAGCCCCGCCGCCTTCGCGCGGTTCAGCAGGTCCGCGCTCTCCATGGCCGCGGCGCTCTCCTCCGGGGCATAGTAAGCCACCAGCTCCGCGATCACCGCTTCGGAGAGGGCGGGCGCCGGCTCCCCTTCCCCTTCGCCGGGGGCGGTCAGCGCCGAGAGCGCCCCGGTCAGGCCGCCCTCCTGTTCGCCGGACTGGTCAAGGATGTCCCGGGTCCGGGCGCGCAGGTCCTCGTCGGGGATCAGCGCGACCAGGTCCGGCTCGATCCGGGTCAGCGTGAACGCCTCCGCGCCCTCTACGCTGTCGAGGTTCGTCACCTTCAACAGCTGGCGCAGCTGATCCTCGGACAGGCCGTGGGCCACGACCTCGATGGGAAAGTCCGGCGCCACCTCCTGGTTGGAGATGTAGTTGATCCGGAACTCATCGTCGTAATTCTGGATCGGCGCGAAGGAGGGATACAGCGTCAGGTTCCGCGTCACGGCGTCCCCGCCGTCCGCGGGCTGGGTCAGCGCGGCGTCGTAGTACCAGCCGGCGAAGCTGTAGTCCTCCCGCGTGGGCTCGGCCAGCGCGTAGAGCAGCGTGTCCGCCGGCAGCAGCACCGGCTCCGGCAGCGCGATCTGAGCGGCCTCCTC
>CACYWI010000248.1 GCA_902778045.1 uncultured Eubacteriales bacterium | reverse complement strand
CCGGGCACGCCGCGCTCCGGGAAGGCCACGGTCTCGCCCGCCGCGCCGGGCACCGTATGGGCCGCGCCGCCGATCACGTCGTTGGCCCTGCTGCGGCTCGCGCCGACCACCAGGTGGGCCTTCTCCGCGTCGGTCAGCTGCCGGGCGATCTCGAGGGCCTTCTCAAGCGCCGGGTCCGCCTTCGCGGGGGCGGCCTTGGCGTTGCGCCCGGCCAATGCCGCGGCGGCTTCGTCGATGGCCAGCGCGGGCAGTTCCGCGACCTTGGCCTCCAACGCGGCGCGCCGGCGCCAGCTCGGTCAGCGAATCCAGCAGCTCGCACACGTTGGTCAGCTGCCGGACCGTTACGGTATTGGACAGCGACAGCCGCGCCTCGGGGTTCGCGTCCCCGGCGTCAAAGCCGGGCAGCAGGATGTAGTCGCCGCCCTCCAGCACCCAGGCGGCGTGGCCCGCGCGGTACGAGGCCAGCGCCTCCAGGTCGAAGCACAGGGTCAGCGCCTCCGACGCGCCGGGGGCCAGCTCGCCGGTCTTGCCGAAGGCCACCAGGCGCTTCAGCTCCTTGCGCTGCGTTGCGGCGGGACAGGTGGCGTACAGCTGCACCACCTGCCGGCCCGACGCCGCGCCGGTGTTGCGCACCCGTACAGTGACGCGGATTTCGCTGCCCGCGAGCTCAACGCCCTCGAACCCGCGCTCAAAGCTGGTGTAGGACAGGCCGTAGCCGAAGGGGTAGCGGGGCTTCACGCCGAAGCTGTCGAAGTACCGGTAGCCCACATAGATGCCGTCGGTATAGTATTCCTCGATCAGGTTGCCATTGCGGTGAGAGAAGTTTTCGCTGGAGGGATAGTCCCCGTAGCTATAGGCCCAGCTGTCCGTCAGCCGCCCGCTGAAGTTGACCCTGCCGGACAGCACGTCGGCCACGGCGTTGCCGCCCTCGGTGCCGGCCTGGGACATCAACACCAGCGCGGCGGGATGGAATTCGTCCACAAAGCCCAGGTCGATCACGCCGCCCACGTTCAAAAGCACCACCAGCGGGCGTCCCGCGGCGCTGAGGGCGGCCAGCTCCCTTCGCTCGGCGTCGGACAGGTAGTAGTCCCCGGGCACGTCGTGCCGGTCCGCGCCTTCGCCGGACACCCGGGAGATCACGTACACGATGGCGTCCGCCCCGGCGCAGTCCGGCAGCGGCAGGTCCTCCGGCAGCTTCGGCGACAGCCGGGCGTGGGCCTGGTACAGCTTCATCGCGCTCACCGGGTCCCGGCCCTCGCCGGCCTCGGCGTAGATCGCCTCCTCCCATTCCTTCAGGGAGCGGGCGTAGGCGGCGTCGAAGGCGTCCAGCCAGTCAGCGTTGACGATCTCAAAGCCCGCGTTTCGCAGGCCCGATTCCACATTCACGGTGTCCCGGCTGTTCACGTCGCCGCTGCCGGTACCGCCCTTGATGGTGTACCTGGCCCCAACGCCGAACAGCGCCAGCTTCGCGCAGGGCTTCAGCGGCAGCACGCCGTCGTTCTCCAAAAGCACCATGCCCTGGGCCGCGGCCCGGCGGGCCACCTCGCGCCCGAAGGCCTCCCGCGGACTCACCCGCTTGTCCGTCTGTCCGGGATAAAACGCCTTGCTGTGTGTCATCGCTATCGCCGTCCTTTCTCTGCTGTCATGGTATTATATATCCCTTTGTGCTGTCAAGGGGTAAATGACGGATAATTAACGCAATCACTTTCCCCGCATGATTGACACGTCCGCAGGGGGAATACTATTATATAAGTTGTGATTTCTACGCGAAGGAGAATGGCCATGGGCGCTCCGATTTGATGACCGGCAACGGAACACGGAATTGAGAAAAAGATCAGGAGGAAATCAATATGAATCATCCCGAGCTTCTGGCCGAGGTGGCGCGCAGGCGCACCTTCGCCATCATTTCCCACCCCGACGCCGGCAAGACCACGCTGACGGAGAAGCTGCTGCTGTACGGCGGTGCGATCCGCCTGGCGGGCAGCGTCAAGGCCCGCAAGACCGCCCGGCACGCCACATCCGACTGGATGGAGATCGAAAAGCAGCGCGGCATCTCGGTGACGAGCTCCGCCATGCAGTTCGACTACAACGGCTATCGCATCAACATACTGGATACCCCCGGCCACCAGGATTTCTCCGAGGACACCTACCGCACGCTGGTGGCGGCGGACAGCGCGGTCATGCTGATCGACAACGCCAAGGGCGTCGAGGAGCAGACCGTGAAGCTTTTCAAGGTGTGCCGGCTTCGCAGCATCCCTATATTCACGTTCATCAACAAGATGGACCGCACGGGCCGCGACCCCTTCGAGCTGATGGAGGACATCGAATCGGTGCTGGGCATCCGCTCCTGCCCGGTGAACTGGCCCATCGGCATCCACGGCGACTTCAAGGGCGTGTATCACCGGGATACCCGGCTGATCGAGCTGTACAGCGGCGGGGACCACGGCCAGGGCCAGGTGCAGGTGGAGACGATCTCCATCGACGACCCCGGCTGCCCGGCGAAGATCGGACAGAGCTACTACGACAAGCTGATGGAGGACATCGAGCTGCTGGACGTGGCGGGGGACGAGTTCGACCTGGAGAAGATCCTGTCCGGCCAGCTGACGCCGATGTTCTTCGGCTCCGCCACCAACAACTTTGGCGTGGAGCCGTTCCTGAACCGTTTCCTCACCTACACCAAGTCGCCCACGCCTCGCGTGGCCGAGGAGGTGGGCCCCATCGAGCCCGCCGACGAGAAGTTCACCGGCTTCATCTTCAAGATCCAGGCCAACATGAACCCGGCCCACCGGGACCGCCTGGCCTTCATGCGGGTGTGCAGCGGCGTGTTCGAGAAGGGCATGACCGTGTGGCACAGCTCCACAAACAGCCGCATCAAGCTGGCCCAGCCCCAGACCTTCATGGCCCAGGAGCACGAGACGGTGGAGACCGCCTATCCCGGCGACATCATCGGCCTGTTCGACCCCGGCATATTCCGCTTGGGTGACACGATCTGCACCGGCTCTCCCGTGCGCTATTCCGGCATACCGCTGTTCGCGCCGGAGTTCTTCTGCCGTGTCAGCCCCGAGGATTCCATGAAGCGCAAGCAGTTTTTGAAGGGCGTGAACCAGCTGTCTCAGGAGGGCGCGATCCAGACCTTCAAGCGGCCCAACATCGGCCGGGAGGAGATGATCGCCGGCGTCGTGGGCGTGCTGCAGATGGACGTGCTGGAGTACCGCCTCAAGAGCGAGTACGGCGTGAACATCACCCGGGAAAACCTGCCCTTCCGCTTCGTGCGCTGGGTGGTGGAGACCCCGAAGCCGCTGGATAAGCTGCGACTGACGTCCACCACCGCCATCGCCGAGGACCGCGTCGGGCGGCCCGTGCTGATGTTTGAAAATGAATGGTCCATCCGCCTGGCCTGCGAAAACAACGAGGGCCTCGTCCTCGCCGAGACCGCCGACCGGATGAA
>CACYWI010000247.1 GCA_902778045.1 uncultured Eubacteriales bacterium | reverse complement strand
CCTGATCGGGCCCCACTGGTCCAGGGGCTGGATCATCGAGGACTGCGCCGTGTGGGGCAGCCGCTGCTGCGGCATCTCGCTGGGCAAGTACCTGGATCCTGAAAATGACATGTACTTCTATACCAAGCACGTGAAGTCCCCCACCCAGATGGAGCGCGACGCCGTATGCCGCGGCCAGTACCACGGCTGGCTGAAGGAGAAGGTGGGCAGCCACATCGTGCGCCGCTGCGAGATCCACCACTGCGAGCAGACCGGCATCGTGGGCCGCATGGGCGGCGTGTTCTCCACCATCGAGGACTGCCACATCCACCACATCTGCAACAGCCAGCAGCTGGGCGGCGCGGAGACCGCGGGCATCAAGCTGCACGCGGCGATCGACGTAACCATCCGCCGCAACCACATCCACAACTGCATCATGGGCGTGTGGCTGGACTGGGAGGCCCAGGGCGCGCGGATCAGCCAGAACCTGATGCACGACAACCACAAGCCCGTCGGGGCGCAGCACGCCCAGGGCGCCATGTTCAACTGCGATGTGTTCATTGAGGTGGGCCACGGTCCCACGCTGGTGGACAACAACGTACTGCTGTCCAAGGTGTCGGTGGTCATCCCCAGCGAGGGCATCGCCTGCGTGCACAACCTGATGTGCGGCTCCTTCGGCCTGATCAACAGCGGCGTGGACAGCATCGTGAACGGCCAGCGCGAGCCCCGCTACACCCCCTACCACATCCGCCACCGCACCGAGGTTGCGGGCTTCATGACCATACTGCACGGCGACGACCGGATCTACAACAACCTGTTCGTGCAGAAGTACCCGGTCACCGACGCGACCATCGGCCCGGATACCGCCGACTGCCAGGTGGTGGGCACCGCGCCGTTCGACATCTTCCCCACCTACGACCAGTGGATCGCCAACTTCCAGATGGGCCAGGAGCCCAACATGGGCTATCTCGGCCAGTTCCACTTCGGCCACCTGCCCGTGTGGGTGGAGGGCAACGCCTACTTCAACGGCGCTTCGATCTGCAAGCACGAGCAGCGCAACTGCGTGGCCGAGGGCGATGTGACCGTGGAGCTTTCCGAGAAGGACGGCCGCTACACGCTGCGCACCAACCTGTTCGACGCGCTGAAGGATTTCAAAGACGGCATCATCACCACCGAGACCCTGGGCCGCGCCTTTGAGCCGGAGCAGCGCTTCGAGAATCCTGACGGCACCGACATCGTGTTCGACCGGGATTTCTTCGGCGCGCACCGCGGCCTGTCCGCCTTCCCCGGCCCCTTCGCCGAGGCCGCGGCGGAATACACGGTTCGGTAAAATACACGCGCGAGGCTGTCTCCCAACGGAGGCAGCCTCATCTTTGGAGGGCCGACTATGAAAAAGATCGTTTGCGACATCACCCAGCTGACGGACGCCCACCGCTCCCGGATCGCCTGGGCCGCCGAAGCCCGGGGCTACGAATTCCGTTTCTGCGAGGATGAAGCTTCCGCGCTCGCCGGGGCCGCCAACGCCGAGATCCTGCTGACCGCCAGCACGAAGCTGTCCAGGGCGGCGAAATCGCTGAAATGGCTTTGCGTGCCCAGCGCGGGCGTGGAGCCCTACCTGCCGGACGAGGTTTACGGCAATCCCGGGGCCGTGCTGACCAATTCCTCCGGGGCCTACGGCGTGACCATTGCCGAGCACATCGTGATGGTGACCCTGCAAATGATGCGCCGCCAGCCGGAGTATGCCGCCGTCGTGGCTCAGCGCCGCTGGCAGCGGAACCTGCCCATGCGCTCCATCAAGAACAGCCGGGTGACGCTGCTGGGCACCGGCGACATCGGCACGGAGGCCGCGAAGCGCCTTGCCGCCTTCGGGCCGGCATCCATCACCGGCGTGAACCGCTCCGGCAAGCGCTCCGGAAAAGCCTTTGACCGGGTCGTGCCGACTTCGGAGCTGGACAGGGTGCTCCCCGACACCGACCTGCTGGTGATGGCCCTGCCCGGCACCGCCGACACCGCGAATCTGATGGACGCGCGGCGGCTTGCCCTGCTGCCCGATACTGCCTACCTTGTGAACGTGGGCCGCGGCAGCACGCTGGACCAGGAGTCGCTCGTCCAAATGCTGGTCTCGGGCCGCCTGGCCGGCGCGGCGCTGGACGTGTTTAAAACCGAGCCCATTCCCCAAAACGACCCGCTGTGGTCCTGCCCGCGCCTGGTCCTCACCCCCCACGTGGCCGGCGACATGGCCCTGCCCTGGACCGTGGACCGGATCGTGGAGATGTTCATCGAGGACTTCGAGCGCTATTGCGAAGGCAAGCCGATGCTCAGAACGGTGAACCGGAAAAAGGGATACTGAAAATAATTGAGAATTGAGAATGGAGAATTGAGAATGGCGGCACAGATCCCTGGCGGGATTTGATCGATCAAACCGCCAAGGGCCGCGGCAATTCTCAATTTTCAATTACCCTCCGATGAATTCCTCCAGCGTCTGCCCGGTCTGGTGCATTCTGGTGGCGGCGTCGACCCCCACATAGCGGTAGTGCCAGGGCTCGTAGCTGATGCCGGTGATATCCGCCTTGTTGGCGGGATAGCGCTGTATGAAGCCGTACTCGTGGGCGTGCTGCATCAGCCAGGCATACTGGGGCGTGCTCTCGAAGCCGTCGTTCGTCTCCACCGTCACGTCGAAGGCCAGGCCGGTCTGGTGCTCGCTGGCCCCGGGCTGCTGGGCCTTGCCAGGCTCGCTCTGGGCGTAGACCTCCTGCTGGCGCTGGTAGCTGCGATAGCCGCTGGTGACGATATAGCCGTTCATGTCCGCCTCCTCCGCGGCGTGGAACATCCGTTCCATGGCCTCGTAGGTCTGGCGGGTCAGGTAGATCTCGCTGCTGGCCATGCGGAAGGAGTGCCGCTGCTGGTACAGGTTCACCAGCTCGTCCGGCACGTAGTTCGCGTCCAATCGGTGGCTCTCGTTCACCAGCAGAATCTTTCCGTGAAAGCGGGTCGATTCCACGCCGAAGTGCCAGCCCAGGCCGAAGGACCCCGCCAGCAGCGCCACCATGATCGCGACAACCAGTATCCTCGGGCCCCGCGCGGGCCCTGCTACCTATGATAGCCGCGCCGCGTATCGTTGTCAAGCGATTGACAGACGGCGGAGTATCTGTTATAATGCCATTATCCAAGGAAAGGCAGGATAACCAATACTGATGAGGATCCGCAGCTGACATTCGGCCGACAAAATCTACCTCCGGCGTTCGCGGGAGGGAATTTTTGCCGCCGTCTGGAGGTTGCGTTTTTGCACGGCCAGGCGCTCCGCGCCTGAAACGGCGGCATACAGCCGTTTCAGTGTTTTTCGCTCCCTCCCCGGCGGGAAGGAGTGTTTTTATGCGCCGTTTCAGTGTTTTTCGCTCCCTCCCCGGCGGGAAGGAGTGTTTTTATGCCCAGATTATTGATCGAGGCCGACCATATCACCAAGACCTACGGCGACCAGGCGGTGCTGGATATCGATGGCCTGCGGATCTACGACGGCGAGCGCGTGGCCCTGATCGGCGAAAACGGCGCGGGCAAATCCACGCTGCTGGCGATACTGGCGGGCGAACTGGAGCCGGATTCCGGCCATGTGCGCCGCTACGCCCCGGTGTCCTTCGTGCACCAGTCCGGCGAAGCGCGGCTGGAGGCGGACAGGCCGCTGGCCGCACGCTTCCGCGCCCCGGAGGCCCGGGACGGCCTGTCCGGCGGCGAGCAGACCCGAAGGCGCATCGCCGCGGCGCTTTCCGAGGATGTGCCGCTGCTGCTGGCGGACGAGCCCACCACCGACCTGGACGCCGGCGGCGTCGCACAGCTTCGCCAGGTCCTTG
>CACYWI010000246.1 GCA_902778045.1 uncultured Eubacteriales bacterium | reverse complement strand
CGCCCTTCACCTTGCTCCAGCTCAGCTTCAGCGCGCTGCTGCCGGCGGTGCTCCACTTTGCCAGCAGCGTCTGGTCCGGCTTCGCCGCGGGCTTTGCCTTCACCGTCAGCGTGCCCTTCACGCGCTTGACGTTCGTGAAGTTCGCCGTGCGGTCCACGCCCTTGGCGTCCCGGATGACGTAATTCTTCCGCACCTTGTTCTCGCCGACGCCCACCTTCGTCTGGCTGCCGCCAGCGCTGGCCTTCACCGTAAAGCCCTCCGGCAGGCCCTTCGCCGTCACCTTCGCGCTGGTCAGCGGCTTGCCGTCATAGGTCTTGCTGGCGCTGGAAGCCGTCAGTGTGATCTTCGCGTCGTTCGCCGTCACCGTCAGCTTGCCCAGCTTTTCGATCACGGTGTAATTGCCCGGCTTTGCCGTGCCCCAGGTGATCTGACAGGTGTTGTCCGCCGAGCCCACCTGGGTGCGCTTGCCGGTGGCCTTCACCGTCGCTGTCTCGCCCGTCTCCAGGCCCTTGATCGTGGCCTTCGCGCTGGTCAGCTTCTTGCCGTCATAGGCCTTGCTTGCGCTGCCCGTGGTCACCGTCACCGGCTTCGGCAGGATCACCACATCCTTGCTGCCGCTGATGAACTCCCCTTCCCCGTCGATCACATAGTACAGCGTATAGGTGCCCGCGTCCGTGCCGGAGAAGCCATAGGGCTTGCCCTCCTTCAGGTACGCCTGCAGCGCCTGCCTGTTCTCGATCCGCCGATCGGTGAAGTAGATATCCGGGTCGCCCTCGAAGATCTCCACCTCGATGCCGTGGGGCACGCCGTCGTATTCGCCGCTGTAGCCGTTCACCACGAAGGACAGCTTGTGCCCCTTGTTCGCGATGGTCGTGTATTTGCCCGGCGACACCGTAACAGCATAGTTCGGGTTCGGCGCGTAATCCACCAGGATCTGGTGGATCGTCTGTCCCGCCGCCTGGCTGTCCTCGCCCAGGCTCAGCTTCACCTTCAGGCTGGCGCGGTCCGCCTCCACAAAGCTGCCCGTGATGGTATAGGTCAGCTTGCCCGCGTCCGGCGCGCCGACGCCCGTCACATCGTCCGCCGAGATCGTGATCGGCGCCGGCGTCACGGTCAGCATGCCATCCACCGTTTTCACGTTGGTGAAGCTCTGGGTCCGGTCCTCCCCGGCCGCGTTGCAGATCGTGTAGCTGCCCACGGGGTTCTTGCCGCTGCCAGCCTTTGTCCGACTGCCGCTCGCCTTCGCCTTCACGGTGAAGCCGCTGGGCAGGCCGGCGGCGGTCACCGTCTCGTCCTTCAGCGCCGTGCCGTCGTAGACCTTTCCGGCGGACGCCGCGGTCAGCACCACACGGCCCTCGTTCTTCGTGACCGTCAGCCGGCCCAGCGCCTTCGTGACGCTGTAGTTCCCCGACTTCGCCGTCCCCCAGGTGATGGCGCAGGTGTTGTCCGTGCTGCCCACCTCGGTGACCGTGCCCGTGGCCGTGGCCGTGGCCGTCTCGCCCTTCACCAGTCCCGTGACCGTCGCGCCCGACTTCGTCAGCGCCGTGCCGTCGTAGGCCTTGCTCGCGCTGCCCGTGGTCACCGTCAGCGGCTTTTTCCCGATCACCACCTTCTGGCTGCCAATCAGGGTTTCACCGCGATCCGTCACGCAGTAGTATACGGTATAGCTGCCCGCGTCGGTGTAGGTCAGGCTGCTCTTGCCGCTGGTCGCGAACTGCTTTGCGTTCAGCTTGCTGTCCGCGTACAGCACGCCCTTTACCGCGTTCCCCTTGTCGTCCTTCACGCTGATGCCGTGGGCCTTGCCGTCGTATTCGCCGCTGTAGCCCTTCACGCTCAGCTTGACGCCCTTCCACACCGTGTAGGTGCCCTTCACCGTGGTGATGTCGTAGTTGCCGTTCTGCTTATAGGTGATTTCGATCGGATAGGTCTTCGGATCGCCGCCCCCGGCCTTGCCCAGCTTCAGCCGGATATCCAGCGCGTCCCTGTCCGCCGCCACCAGGCCGTCGCTGACGGTATAGCCCAGCTTGCCGACATCCGGGTTGTCCGGGCCGGTGGCGTCGACGGCAATGATCCGCACCGCCGCCTTGCCGATGGTGAACGCCTGGGCAGCCTTCTTCGGCAGGGCATAGTTCCCGTTATCCAGCGCCGAGGCCGTGGCGGTATAGCTGCCCGCGCCGGTCGCGCCGCCGGTCACAGTCACCTTGCAGGCGTCGCCCGCCGCCAGGTTCCTGACCGTGGCCGTGGGCGCGTGCTTCCTGCCGTCATAGGTAAACGATGTGTTCGCCCAGGCCAGGGAAACGGTCCTTTGCGCAATGGTCAGCTTCGCGCCCTTGTAGCTCAGGTCGTAATTGGCCCCCGCCTTCAGCGTGCCCTGCTGGATGGCATAGCTGCCCACGTCCTCGCCCGCCTTGCGGGCCAGGCTGCCGGTCAGGCTGTCGCCGCCCACCAGGCCCGCGACCCTGTAGGTCAGCTTCGGATCGGGATCGCCATAGGTCTTGGCCTGTGCCTCGGCGGTGACGGTCAGGGCCCTCTTGCCGATGGTCAGCTTCGCGCCCTTGTAGCTCAGGTCGTAGTTGTTCGTGGCCTGCAATGCGCCAAGCACGATGGCATAGCTGCCCACGTCCTCGCCCTGCTCGCGCTTCAGCGCGCCGGTCAGCGCCTCGCCCTTCAGCAGGCCCTCCACCGCGTAGGTCAGCTCCGGGTCGGGGTCGCCGTAGGTCTTGGCCTGCGCCTTGGCGGTGACCTTCAGGGGTCGTCTTTCGATGATCAGGCTGCCGGGCTGGTACACCACGGTATAGTTCCCCGCGACCGCCGCCTCCACCGCCAGGGTGCCCCGGTTGATGGCATAGCGGCCCGCGTCCTCGCCCGCCTCGCGCTTCAGCGCGCCGGTCAGCCTGTCGCCGTGCATCAGGCCGATGGCCGTGAACACCAGCGCCGGGTCGGAATCGCCGTAGGTCTTTTCCTGGTCCTCCGCGGTGACGGTCAGCGCGTGCTTTCGGATCTCCGCCTTGATCTGCTGCGCAGGGGCGTCGCTGTGGTTGGCGTCGCCCAACCAGGCCTTGTTGTCGGTACTGTATTCCAGCGTACCGCCCAGGGCGGCGCCCGGAAGCACCAGCTGCTGGGCGATGCCGTTGTAGGTCAGCTGCCGCGCCTTCGGGGCCTCAACCGTGGGGTCGGCCTTGTTCACCGTCACGGTGATGGTTTCAGAAACAGCCTGAACGCTGGCATCGTTCAGGGTATTGGTCACCAGGCACCGGTACTTATACGTCCCGGCGTCCATATCCAGCGGCACGTCGCAGGTGCTGTCGCTGCCCACGCTGCGCCAGTAGCCGCTGTCCTCCTGCCGCTGCCAACGGTATTTCAGGGTACCGCCCTCCTGCGGATTGGGAACGATGGCGGTCAATTCGCGCGCCGCCGCGTCCACCCCATAGGTCAGCGTCGCGCTCACGGGCTTCACGCTGATCTCCGGCACGACGGGCTCGCCTGTGGGCTTTCCCTGCTGCCAGGTGATCACCGCGTACTTCGCCGTAGCGCCGTTGGCGTCCAGCACGGCGCTGCGGCCGGAGCCGCTTGCACCGGCCTTGCCGCCCTCCGGCGTCACCACGCCGTGGTCCGTCGGGATATTGATGTCGTTGGCCTCCATGGCCAGCGTGCCCATGTTCGACTTGTTGATGGTCCACGTGCCGGTGACCACGTTGATCTCGCCGTTTTCGGACACGATGCCCTTTTCCTTCGCGTACAGCGTCACGCTGCCGCCCACGGTGATGTTGCCCTCGGCCACCAGGCCGTTCCGGGAGCCGT
>CACYWI010000245.1 GCA_902778045.1 uncultured Eubacteriales bacterium | reverse complement strand
CTGCAGCTTGCTGCGCAGCGGCATGCCCTTGGTGTAGATGGCCCCGGACACGATGTTGATGCCCGTCATCAGCACCGGCAGCAGGTTGATCGCCCGGCCCGCTATGTGCAGCAGCCCGTCCGGTGCGCCCAGGTCATGGATCGGCCCGAAGGCCACGCCCTGGATCAGCTGCAGGTGGGACAGGTAGTTGTAGGCGGCAATGAAGAAGGGCACCTCCAGCAGCAGCGACAGCGAGCCCTTCAGCGCATACCAGGGCTTGTAGTGGTTCTGGCGGTAGTAGGTCTGCTGCATCATGAACCGCTCGTTGCCCCTGAAGGTCTTGCGGATGTGCTCCAGCCCCTTCTGCAGTCGCATGGACTGCCGGCGGTCCTCCTCCTGGATGGCGTCGGCCCGGCGGTACATCGGCAGCAGCAGCAGGTTCATCGTCAGGCTCAAAAACACGATCAGCGGCCCCGGTGCGTGGGTCACCGTTCGATAGGCCAGCTTGAACACCACGTCGAACAGCAGCACCAGTGGGCCGAGAATCAGTTTGTACAGCATCGTCGTTATCGTCATATCCGCCATCATACTCCCGCAAACCGTATTGATTGGGGTCTATTCGCCGGCCTCCACCCGCCGCCAGGCGCCCAGGTCGCCGGGATCGTTGGCGTTGGCGTACCAGTGCAGCGTTTTGAAGGTGTTGCCGTTGTTGGTGAAGGGCCGATAGTCCGTCACGTGGGCCACCCGCTGCTCGGCATCGGCCTTCGGCGCGTCGGTCAGCGCGTTGCCGGTGAAGGGGTTCACCGGATCGTCGATCAGCCCGTCCAGCGCCAGCAGCGGCGTGTCGGCGTTGGTCATGAAACTGTCGTCCACGGTGAAGCCGTCGCTGCCAAAATCCTTGACCATCAGCAGCGGGCAGAAGTGCATCAGGTCCTCCTTGGGGCTCAGCCGCAGGTCGAACATGCCGTCCAGCCGGAAGCCGTGGTCCGCCACCAGGATGATGCGGGTGTTGTCGTACACGCCGTTTTCGCGCATGCAGTCGAACCAGTCGGCCAGCTTCAGCATCGCGGCCATGTTGATGTGATAGTGCTGCACCTGGCCGAGGGTCCTGAGCTCCAGCACGCTGCCGTCCGGTCCCTTGCGGGTGATGACGTCGCCCTCAAGGGCCGTGTTGTCCACCGTCAGCGCGGGGGTGTAGTCCGGCAGCTGCAGCACCATCGGGGCGTGGGTGGTCTCGTTGTCGATCATCAGGAAGGTGCCCCTGCCCTCGTCGCGGAATTCGGTTTCCCCGGGCAGCGCCGAAAGCGCGCCGTAGTCCTTCATGAAGGCGTAATTCAAGCCACGGGCCTTCGTCAGCCCCTGGTTGACCTGGGTCCAGTCGGTGTTCACCTCGCCGTAGCGCCCGCTGTTGTACAGCACCTTGTGGAAGATCAGCGGCGCGGCGCGGAAAACGCCGTAGCAGAAGAAGTTCCTGTGCCGCAGCGCCTCGTTGCTCTCCAGCATCTCCGGGTCGTCGATGGCCCTGGCGGTCATCGTGATGGCGGCGTGGATGTCGGGCCACGGATCGAAGATGGACAGGTCGGGCACCTCGCCGTAGCCGGCGTAGGGCGGGTCGCACACCGTGACGTCATAGCCGTTTTCTTCAAACAGCACCGGCAGCAGCAGCAGCGCCTCGTCGTGCTTGTCCCGCAGCGGCGTGTCGCTCCGGGCGTTCATGGCCTCGGGCGTGTATTCGTAGCCGCCGAACAGCGCCGGCGCGCCGACGTTGGTGTGGCTGCCGTAGGACAGCGTGTTGGCGTAGAGGGTGAAGCCGGAAAGTCGCTCCCGCAGCTCCGGCTTTTCCTCCAGGATGTAGGGGATGAAGCGGCCGATGCCCCGGTCCAGCATCACGACCACCACGTTTTTACCGGATTTGTCCAGCGGTATGGAGAGCTGTTCGCCGCTGTCCCCGTCCTTGACGGTGGAAAGCAGGTCGCGGTTGGCCCCCTGGATCGCGACGGCGTCCATCACGGACATGCCCAGCAGCGCCACGCAGCCCGCGAGGCCCACCACCCGCAGCACGGGCCGGCGCTTCTTCCAAACCAGCAGCACCAGCCCCGCCGCGCCGGCCACGGCCAGCAGGTTCACCAGGTACGCCTTCTTCGTGATGTTCAGCCGGGATTCGTAGGCCAGCTCGGCGGACATGGTGCCGTAGCCGCCGCCGAAGCAGGTGTAGTCGATCACGCACACGGCGCAGGCCGCCGCGATCAGATATCCGAACACCCTGCGCGACCTTTCGCCCAGCAGCCTGTAGTAGATCTGGAACCACAGCAGGAACGTGCCCGCCGCCAGCAGCAGCGCGGATACCACGTACTGCAGCGAGGAATGGTAGCGGGTGATGTCCACGAATTCCGCGGGGGACGAGCGGATCACGTCCAGCGGGATCAGCGCGCCCAGCAGCAGCGTCAAGAACGCGCAGCACAGCATGAACAGCGCGTCGTCGCTCCGATTCGCCTTCACGGAGGCCAGCTTCCTGGGCGGCCATATGCGGTACACGATGTTCTTGCCCAGTGAGAACAGGTTGTTCAGCGTCCAGTAGTACACCAGCACCGCGGGGGAATCGTACAGCAGCACCAGGAACACCAGCGCCATGCCGTACAGCTGCAGCTTGCTCTTGAGCGGCATGCCCCGGGTGTAGATGGCCCCGGATACGATGTTGATGCCCGTCATCAGCACCGGCAGCAGGTTGATCGTGAAGCCCGCCACGCGCAGCAGGCCGTCCGGCGCGCCTAGGTCCCGGATCGGCCCGAAGGAAACGCCCTGGAACAGCCGCAGCCCGGAAAGATAGCGGTAGGCGGCGATGAAGAAGGGAATCTCCAGCAGCAGCGACAGCGAGCCCTTCAGCGCGTACCAGGGCTTGTAGCCGTTCTGGCGGTAGAAGGTCTGCTGCATCATGAACCGCTCGTTGCCCTTGAAGGTCTTGCGGATGTGGGCGATGCCCGGCTGCATGCGGGCGGCCTGCTGCCGCTCCTCCTCCTGCATGGCGTCGGCCCTGCGGTACATCGGCAGCACCAGCAGGTTGATGGTCAGGCTCAGCAGCGCCACCAGCAGGCCCAGGTTCTCCGTGACATAGCGATAGCCGATGCCGAAGACCAGGTCGAACAGCAGCGTCAGCGGGCCGAGTATCCATAGCGTCAGCGGGCCGAGTATCCATTTGTACAGCATCGATGAAATCGTCATAGGCTCATCCCTTGAAAAACAGCGCGGCGTTGGCCGCCATGTGGCACAGGGCTGCGGCGGTGAGGCCCGCGCCGGGGCAGACGCTGTCGCCCCAAAGGTAGAACAGGCCGAAGACCAGCCCCGCCGCGAGGGCCGCGGCCATCTGCGCCGGCGCGCCGTGTCCAGCGGCGAACAGCGCCGAGGATACGGCCAGCGCCGCCCAGGGGGGCATCAGCGCCCTGCCGCGCCGCAGCGCGACGGCGCGGTACACCGCCTCCTCGCACAGCGGCCCTGTCAGGCACAGCGCA